>JAISJI010000075.1 GCA_031261605.1 Ignavibacteria bacterium
ACTACCTCATCTTCCAATAAATCAATATCTTCCATTATTTCCTCCTATATCAATAACTCTGTTAATTTCTCTGGATTTTGCCGACCATCCCAAAAGGATAAAATATGTATTTCGTCCAACTCTTCATCATATTCATAGTATATATTATACTTACCATCTACCAATATCGTTCTTATATCGCCGTAAATTGTTGGCCGCCCCAAATAGGGATATGCCTCCAGCAAATCTTCACAATGACGTACGAATTTCGTTAATTTCTCGGAATATCGTGTAGATAAATTGCGTTCATCCCAATAATCCGTGATTTCGTCAAATTGCTGCATTGCTAAAGGTAACCACTCTACGCTCATCTGCTATACTTATTTATGAAATAATTATCAACATCTTTGCGCGGGATACCTAAGCCCATTCTTTTTTCTGCTAAGCCCTGCTCAATAGATGCAATGGCTTCTGGACTGACGTAAGCAAGACGTTCGCCTTTTTCGTTAATCACGAACTCTTGTTCTACTACCTCATCTTCCAATAAATCAATATCTTCCATTATTTCCTCCTATATTTTTCTAAACTATAGCAATCCCCCAAGCCCCTTTCGTGTCTGAAAGGGACTTAACAGATTAGTGGCATTAGCTTCTCTTTACAAAAGGGAAACCGAATTCAGTAAGTAGTGATTTTGCTTCGTCATCATTTCTGGCTTTGATGCAGAATGTAATGTCTAAACCACTGATACGGCTGACTTTATCAACATCTATCTCTAAGAATATGATTTGCTCTTTGATACCGATGGAGTAGTTGCCGCGTCCGTCGAAACTCTTGTCGCTGAAGCCACGAAAGTCCCTGATACGAGGAGCAGAGATATTGATAAAGCGGTCTAAGAACTCATACATATTGTTGTTACGCAAAGTTACTTTACAACCGATAGCCATACCGGCTCTGAGCTTGAAGTTAGATATCGCTTTCTTTGCGCGAGTAACTACGGGGCGTTGTCCGGTTATTAGTTCGAGTTCATTTACTGCTGATTGCAGGAATTTGAGGTCGGTTGTAGCATCGCCGATACCCATATTGAGACTGATTTTCTCTAATTTTGGAACCTGCATCACGGACTTAAAGTTGTATTTTTTCATAAGGTTAGGAACAACTTCCTTCTTATAGAACTCTTTGAGTCGCGCTGGAACGGGCTTATCTTTTACTTCTTCGATACGCTTGCCGTCAGGTATAAAATCGCCTCTTTTGCCTTGAGCACCTGGTTTCCCTTGTGGTGCTTGTTTTCCGGCTGGTTTTTTTGCTGGTGTTTTTGCCATTATTTTGTGAATTAGTTAGTTAGATTATAAAACAAGTTATGCACTTGTCTTTAAAGATTACAAATATACCATTTTTTTTTCATATAATTATCATATCAATAACATTTTTTTTCTTTTTTTATGCAAGCAATGGCGAATTCTCTACTTACAACCGCTCGCAACATAAAGAAATAGCGACATACAAATTTGTATGTCGCTACTAATGCGCTATGTTTAGATTTTTAACGCCTACTATTTACCCAATAAAAGTCCATTGTCGGACATAATGAATGTTGTGCGGTGTGTCACTCCCGCTTTATTTGTCAACACTATTCCGTATGCCTTATTGTTGTAGAGTTCTCCAACGTCTACATTTCCTCTACCATCAATATTAAATTGCTTTAATACTTTCCCTGATGATAGTTCAATTATTTTGCCTTCTACGCTTTCTTCTGCGGATACGGACAGGATTTTATCCCCGACAGAGCGTATATCGACATTTAGGACCGGAGCTGCAGTTATTTTATCATTTGTTGCAGCTTTGTTCATTGGTCCGGGACCTGGCACAACATGGCCAGGATATGGGATTTGAGGTTTCCCATTTACAGTCCAAGCGGTGTATCTATTTCCTTTATTATCTACCATCCAAGCATAGGTATATTCATCTCCGTTGCCTGCGAGGTAGGTTCCACCGCCAACACATTTGTCTGCAAATGTGTTTTGTATTGCGACAAGCGACAATACCAAGACGCACAAAATTGTGCTTATTCTTTTAATATTCATATATTTTTCTCCTGATAAAAAAGAGGAAGATTAAAATTAATATGATATAGCGCATTATATTCTCAAATATACCATTTTTTTTCATATAATTATCATATCAATAACATTTTTTTTTCTTTTTTTATGCAAGCAACAACAAAGGCGACTTCTGCTGAGGTCGCCTTTGAGGTAGTAATGTCTAAATTTTGTTCAATCGTTCTTAAAAACCATCTCCTATATCCGCTATCTGCAGATAAGCGATGCAATTAGGATATTTGCTATAAAAATCTGTATTTACCGCATATCCTTCAATAACTCCATTTTTATAAACAGGAACTTTTATGAGTATGCCCATTTTGCCTGCTCCATCTGGCAATGGAAGTAACTCTGCCGTTGCCTCATCATATCTAATATCGTATGGGGCTAATTGTGCAGATTGTGGATTTATCCAGCCACCATTTCCACCAGAAACTTTTTCGTAAGCAGCGATATTCCACCACAATTTACCGCCATCGGAAAATTCAGTAACAACTAAGTAACTTTGCTCTAATCCCTCTTCACCATTGCTTCCCGGACCAAAACCTTGATGCTCAATCTTAACTTTGATATTTGCTTCTGTGAAAGTAGCGGGTTCACTTGCGATTACTCCGCCTTTATCTCTGATGTCCTTCTGTATTTTAGTTTTTAATACATCTATTATTTCGTCTGCATTTTCTTCTTTCTCTATTACACGGGTTTCCACAATCTCCGAAGAGTGTATTTTAGTATCTCCCAAAGTTGCATCTATTGCTTTGTTCACTGTCCGTGAAATAACAGCGTCTCCTATTTTTGAAGTAGATACACCGGATTGTGCTATAGTTTGGATATTAGCGACTATGAATAGCAGTAATATGACACTTAGCGGTTTCAATATAAACATTTTCTGTTCAGTTGTTCTCGCATCACTGACTAACCTTGTAGCGTTAGGGCTTTTCAATAATTTTTCCATACACTAATATAATACTTTTTTTTCATATAATTATCATATTGACACAATTTTTTCTTTTTTTATGCAATTTATTAATTATTGGATTTTGCGTATTAAACTTATTCATTTGAATATTCCTATGTATTAACTTTCTGCAATTTCCCCATAAATCGCTCATTTTCAATTACATATCTCTCGTGAGTTCCTTCGCCAATTTTTCGCATATCATCGAATGCTTCCACTTCAAAAATCAGTCGCTTACCATCCACTTCCACAAGTTTTCCGATAGCACGCACCGACATTCCAAGCGGAGTCGCAGCGATATGCTTTATATTCAATGCCGTGCCAACAGTAGAAAAGCCAGCAGACAATGCTCCATCCAGAGCCGCAACACAAGCACCTTCCATAAGTGCAACCATTGCAGGAGTTGCATAAACCGGCAATCCGCCACTACCAAGTGCAGCGGCGGTATTTTGTGGGGTTACGATTTCGTGTTTTTCGCCGAGCAAGCCGGTTGTAAGTAATTCATTCATATTGTGTTATTTAATTTATATTGGAAAATATTATTGATGACAATGGTAATAGACCCCAACCCCTTGTCTATTGTCTGAACCTTGATAAAACAGATTTGTCAGATTGGCTATGATTTTTTTGCTATTATTGTTCCCCCTTCCTTGTGGGAAGGGGGTTAGGGGGTTAGGTTGAGCCCTTCCTTGTGGGAATGGTGTTAGGTTGAGCCCTTTCCTTGTGGGAATGGTGTTAGGTTGAGCCCTTTCCTTGTGGGAATGGTGTTAGGTTGAGCCCTTCCTTGTGGGAAGGGTCTGGGGGGGTTGGTGTCCATTTTTTCCTTGTGGGAAGAGTATTAGAGTGTTAGAGTATAGAGTATTAAAGGTCTACACCTTCGCCACTTTCACCCTAATCTTTCCATCTAAAAACTCAATCTCGTGGGATTCTGGTAACGAAACCTCAAACACAATACTATCGCACAGCGTCTCGTTGCATACGTAATCCATCTTATCCAAAAGCGCTCCCTTCGTATTTATATCGCATTGTAAATCAATAGTTATGCGGTCTATAACCTCAAATCCGGAATCCTTTCGCAAGTTCTGGACTCGGCTCACAAACTCACGTGCAATACCTTCTTTTACCAAATCGGCATCCAAAGTAGTATCCAATGCCACAGTTACAGCACCATCATTGGTAACGAGCCATCCTTCAATGTCATTGCTGGCGATTTCCACATCTTCTAGTTCAAATTCAAAACCATTAAGCGTATATTTCTTATTCGCCTCTAACTCCCTAATCTGCTCATTAGTCATTGATTTAATTGCATTTGCAACGATTTGTGTTTCCTTTCCGAACTTCTTACCGAGTGTTTTGAAATTGCCCTTTGCCGATTTAGAAATGATATTGGAAGTAGAATCGGTAACAAATTCAATGGCTTTGATATTCAATTCCTCTTTAATTATTTCCTCAACCTGTTGTATATCACGCCTTTCAGTAGGAGTATTGACCGGAATAAGAATTCGGCGTAGTGGTTGGCGGATGCGTAATTTGGACTTCTCACGCAAAAAGCGTGCAAGCGATACAATTTTCTGCGCCATTTCCATTCTACGCTCTAAGTCAATATCAATCAATGCGTTATTAGATATTGGCATATTACATAGATGGACGGAAATCGTTTGCTCTTGGTCTAGTTCGCCAATCGATGCCAATATTTCATCATTCCTACGCAACAACTTCTCGCGTATATTAACTATGTCTTTGCTAATCTCGTATACAGTATTGCTAATATCGGCGAATTTCGCACTTTTCGCACCTTTTTTCCCGACATAATTAAACATCTTATCGTTATCATCAAGCAATTCTCCGCTCTGTCTCAGTAGTTGCTCGCTACCAGACATTAAGGATTCGCTTTTCTGCATTTGCTTGTGGCATTTATTATGTAGCGCTGCCATATTGTCGCCGGATTCAGTAACTGCCTTATTTCTATAATTAATTATTTGTTTCTCGTAGCTACTTTGGTATTCTTTATAACTTAACTGCAATCTATCAATCTTAAACTGCAGTCGTTGATACAAGTCCTCGGCAAGGAATGGCGAAATCGGTGCAATTAGGTCGCAAAGCCAACTCAAAATATGATGAAGCGTCTGATACGCAGCAATTTTATCATCATCCTTATCGCCTTTCCAAAAACGCCTGCGATTTCTCCTTATATACCAATTACTTAATTCATTAATTGTGAAGTCCTGCACTGCTCTACACGCCTTCGTCAAATCGTAATCATCCATATATTTAGTGTAATCAGCCAATAGCGAATGGAACTTGCTCATTATCCATTTGTCAATCTCTGGACGCTCGCTATAATCAATCCATTTCTCAGTTCCATCAAATCCATCTATATTTGCATAAAGAGCAAAAAACGCATAAGTGTTTGTTAATGAACGGAAAAAGTCCGCTATTACGGTCTTTGCAATATCATCTTCATTGAAGAGCGTTGTTCGCCAAGGCGGAGTGCTCGCAAGCAGATACCAGCGAGTAGCATCGGCACCATATTTGTTCATTATATCAAATGGGTCGACAGTATTACCCAATGATTTGGACATCTTAACCCCTTTCTTATCAAGGATTAACTCATTTACAATAATATTTTTAAATGCCGGCTTACCAAACAGAGCAGTCGCAATATTATGCAATGTATAGAACCAGCCGCGTGTTTGGTCTACACCTTCGGCAATGAAATCACCAGGGAAGTTCTTCTCAAAAAGTTCTTTATTTTCAAATGGATAGTGGAATTGAGAGAAGAACATAGCACCCGAATCAAACCATACATCAATCACTTCCTTAGTTCTACGGTATGTCTTTCCATCTTTGACAAATACAACATTATCCACGAATGGGCGGTGGAGGTCAAATTCTACGGGTGCTTTGCTTACCGGCACTCTGCTACCATCCTCCATTTCATAGAAGCCATCCAATAACTCCTCTTTAGAACCAATAGCAAGCATATCCTCCTTGTCATTCTCATTTACCCAAATCGGCAGCGGTGTTCCCCAGTATCTATCGCGTGAAAGCGACCAATCCTTCACTTCATCTAACCAATTACCAAAACGACCTTCGCCGATTTCCTTCGGCTGCCAATTTATCGTCTTATTCAATTCTATCATCTTTTCGCGATATTCAGTGGAACGGATAAACCACGACTCACGCGCATAATACATTATCGGATTACCCGTTCGCCAGCAATGAGGATAATTATGAGCATAATCCTTGCTATATTTATATATCTTATCGTTTTCTTTTAATTCAATCGCAATATCCTTATCCGAACTCTCCGTAGTGCGACCATCCTCATACTTAAATGCTTTGATAGTGCGACCTGCCCACTTCTCGCCAAGTTCATCTTTGAATAAGCCATCCGGCGTAACCGGTTGTAAAAACGGAATCTTATACTTCAGCGACATCTGGTAATCGTCCTCGCCAAAAGCCGGTGCAAGATGCACAATACCGCTACCATCGCCAGTCGTAACGAAGTCCCCAGCAAGCACTGTCAATGCTTCCGGATACTTCTCTTTATCTATCTTACAATACGGCAGGATTTGTTCGTAACCCGTGCCGACCAAGTCACTTCCTTTGAATTTCTTCAATATAGTATATTCGCCATCAAGGACAGAGAGACGGGACTCTGCTAATACGAGCTTCTTGGCACCATTCTCCACCAATACATAATCATAATCCACTCCACAAGCCAACGCCACATTCGCAAAAAGCGTCCAAGGTGTAGTCGTCCATACAAGCAAGTGTGCATCCTCTAACTCCTTTATTTTTGAAGACGTTATCTTTAATTGCAAATAGCAATTCGGGTCTTTCACTTCCTTATAACCGAGCGATAACTCGTGGGTACTTAGCGGAGTGGCTATTGTCGGACTCTGCGGAATAACCTTAAAGCCACGATATATCAATCCTTTTTCGAAAAATTTCTTTAATGCCCACCAAACACTCTCCACATATTCCAACTTACAAGTAATGTAAGCCGTTGATAAATCTACCCAATAGCCCATTCGTTCAGTAAGATAACCCCAACCTTGGTCTTGGTCAATATTGCGGAACACCATTTCCTTGCATTTCGCATTAAACTCTTTAATACCATATACTTCTATTTCGCTTTTATCCTTAAAGCCAAGTTCCTTTTCCATTGCGAGTTCCACTGGCAGTCCGTGAGTATCCCAGCCGGCTTGTCTGCGAACAAAATAGCCCTTTTGCGTCTTGTATCTGCAAACGGCATCTTTGATTGTGCGAGCCATCACGTGATGGATACCGGGCTTACCATTAACCGTAGGTGGACCTTCATAAAAGGAGTAATTGGGTGCATTTTTGCGATTTTCGAGGGTTTTCTCAAAAATCTGGTTATCTTTCCAGAATTTCAGGATTTCCTGCTCTATATCTGGATAACTTAATTTGTCTGGTAATTGTTTAAACATATTATTTTATGTATTTTAGTTAATATTCTGTTGTTGTTTCTTTGTTAATCCTGCAAATACAAGATTGTATGATTGTGTAAGCATAGTTTTAGCCACATCGTCAGGCACATTGCCATTGAGTTGCATTGAATTCCAATGAACTTTATTTAAATGGTAGCCGGGAGCAATGTCGTCATACTTTTCACGCAGTTCTATGCCATATTCGGGTAGCAATTTCATTGATATTACATCATTTCCATCTTTATCATTACCCACCATAGCAAAGATTTTGCCGCCAATTTTATATAGAATGGCGTCCCATTCGGCTTTATATTCCACTTCTACTCCTTTCATCGGGAGCAAGTATTGTTCTATCCAATCGTATTGCATTGAACCTCCTTTTTATTATTTATAACGTCTTAGCGGACATTTACATTAATTACAAAAATACGAATATATTCGCAGATAATTTTATTCCTATAGCACTAATACAACCGCACCTATCGCTATCAATGCACCACCCATTAATGTCTTTAAATCCATCGGCTCATTTAGAAATATGAATGATAATATTATCACAAAAACTACGCTTAATTTGTCTATCGGTGCTACTTTTGATACTTCCCCTGTCTTCCAATGCTTTGAAATAAAATATCCATGAAAGTCCTGTTGCAATCCCCGAAAATACCAGAAATAGCAAGTTTGCTCTGCTCAAATCTTTTATTTCTTTGAATTGTCCGCTAAAGAAAACAATTCCCCACGCTAATACCAACACAACAAGCGTGCGTATTGCTGTGGCTATGTTCCCATTTATACCTTTTATTCCTATTTTAGCCAAAATTGCTGTAAGTGCAGCAAATAAAGCAGATAATAATGCATAAAATTTCCACATTTTTTCTCCTTGACGGCTCATCACCACCAATTATATGTATTATTAAAATAGTTTATTTTTTTTCTTACAAAAATACGAAAATATTCATACATAATTATTATAAAAAAAAGCAATGCACAAATCTTGCACATTGCTTTTTATATGAACGCTATCTTATGACCTACTGCACCGATGTAACCATCGAACTAATAGTGAAGTTTTTACTTGTGCCACCACTATACGTTCCGCCAGTGATATACCCGTGGTCATTTGTTCCGCCGGTAATTGTTCCACCATATTGCAGAGTATATGAGCCATCGGCAAACTCCGGCAATGTAATAAGTAGCACTAAACTGCTTCCTCCACCTTGACCACCACCGCTTGTGCTAAATTGAGGCACCAAATAAGTAAGAATTGCATTTCCTGCTGCGTCCTTTATACATATTCCTTTATTGGATATTGTGGATGCGGAAGCCGTATATTTTACAACTCGTTGCATGCATTTGCTTGTCGTTGGACTACTTGTTGCTCCACCAATTCCGATAGCAGTTCCGCCGGTGATTGCAAAAGTATTGTTATCGCAGTCAAAACCATCTTCACCACCGGTTGCTCCTTGTGAGATAATGAAACCGCCTGATATAGTTAGCGTTCCATTGCAATCAATGCCGTCATTTGCCGTAGATTTACAATAAACATTACCACCAGATATTGCGATGTGATGCTCTGCATTTATGCAGTCGTCTGATGTAGAGTTAATATCAATCAATCCGCCATTTATCCGTAATGTGTCCTTACTTTCCAATCCCTCACCGCCTTCGCCACTGCTTTGCGTGCAGTTTATGGTAATTGTGCCACTATGAACGGTAAGATTGCCATACGACTTGATTGCTTTTGGATTTGCATAATCAGCATCTTCTTGTGGTGGTTTGCCGTGTCCGCCGCCACCAGTAGCACCTGAAACTAAAAACTGCAAGCCAGAAGTAGAAACATCAATTATTAATTCAGAATTGTCCGCATCAACTTTCCCTATTGACATAGTGGAGTCAGCAGAAATACCTTTACCCCCTGCACCACTGCTGGAGCAAGTAATATTCCCACCAAGCAAGAAAATATTGGCATCCGATTTTATACAGCAAGCAGTATAGGAGTCCTTTTCGCCATATTCATTAGTATAAGTTGCACCTGCTCCTGCTGTTGTAATATTGATATTGCCGTTAGCAATCGTAACATTACCATCTGCTGAAATGCCTTTTCCACCATTTGCACTACTTGTGCTGGCAATAGTAATATTCCCATCCGTAATAGTAACATTTCCCGTTGCCTTTATTGCTGTGCAATATGAAGGGTCAAAACCGCTACCCGATGTTTCTAATACAACTGCCCCCGAGCAAGTAATATTGATATTACCACCATTGATGAAAATATCGCTCTTAGAACTAATTGCTTTGGATTGCTCTCCAGAAATCGCCATAGTAATTGTCCCACCATTAATTGTCATAACTCCATCACATTTCATACCTTTAACATCGGCAGAAGCATTTGTAATATTGATACTTCCGCCATTCATTACAAGCGTTTCACCACCTGCATCAATACCATCGCCCGCCGTATTTTTCGTTATAATGCTTCCGCTTGCCATTGTAAATCCTTCGCAATGCAAGCCATCACTCCCTGACTGATTAACAATAAGTGTAGCATTTTCAATGCTAATCGCCTTACTACTTGATATTGCGTGCTTTGGATAAGCATCAATAGTTAAACTGCCAATCCCAACGAAATCCAACGCTCCCTTACTCAATAATGGAGCATTCGCAGTGGAAGATGTGCCATCTGAAAGATAATTCGCACCGAGCAAATTAATCGTGGCTGCTTTATTAGATGTAATATTTATCGCAGAACCATTTGTATTTACTAAGGTTAGCGAATTAAATGTAAGCAAAATAATCTGAGAACTGGAAATTGTAAGCGAGCCATTTTCTGAACTTCCCGCCACCACATATTGTATATTCTCAATGCTTGAAGTGGAAGTTACTACAACATCAAATCCAGTAGCAACAACGCTAACACCATCATTTTCAAAAGGATTAATAACTGCTACACCATCCGTGTTGTAAGTAATATATACCACATCGCCCGAGTAATTAATTTGCTCAAAGGTAATGCTATCAATACCGGAAATCGGAATTGAAGTCGTGCCTCCAGAATGAATATTCACCTGCTGGCTCTTAATTACCATGCTATCAATGGCGGAGGTTGGCGATTTTATTGGACTGCCACCCGATTGATGAATAATGATATTATGGTCGGCGACCAATAAGTATGTTGCAAATATTGCGAACAAAACTAATAATTTTTTCATTTTTCACCTCCTATATCTTATTAAATTTGAACAACTTACCATTGACAAGCAATAAATATGTTCCATTAGAAAAAGTAGCGATATTAATCTGCTTATTCCCAATAAATTCATCAGTTAGCATTAATTCTCCATTCAAAGAATAAATTGCCAACTGCATATTTATATTTTCGGGATTAGATATTTGCAGAAAATCTGCCGCCGGATTTGGATAGATGTTAATATTAGCAAGGGCTTGCTCATCTATTGAGGTGAAATTAGATATATTAATTTTCTGAATTTCATTGAGTGAAATAGTCAGTTTCTCTGACATTTCGTAAATTGGGGCGATGACGATAGAATCGTTGGAAAAAGTAAATTTCCCGCCGTCATTGGTATAGCAAACCAACTCCGAGCCATCGGTCTTTGCAATGGTAATTTGTGTTATATTCTG
>JAISJI010000018.1 GCA_031261605.1 Ignavibacteria bacterium
CGGTTTAATCGTCGGAGCAAAAGGTTTTCAAAGAGCCGTAAGATGTTGAAAATTAGTATAAATTTATTTATTCATTGGTATAAATTATTCTAATACTCAATATTTTAACACTGCCCTTCGGGGAGGGTTGGGTGGGGTCTAGCCCTTCCTATGTGGGAAGGGATTTAGGGTGGGGTCTAGCCCTTCGGATTTAGGGTGGGAACAAGTGTCTTAATTCACGGTAAGCATTGCCAATTTGGTTCGTTCTGCATTCAATTCTCTATATCGCTGTTTAATATTTTCGTCATCGGTATCTAATAATGGCTGGTATATTTCAATTTCTTTGGCGATTTTGCAAAGGCGGAGTTTTGCAATGGGAACATCTACCAATGCTTTCATATTGCTTTCTATTTCCACATCGGCGAACTTTCCCCAGTCGGGTTCATCGTTCGTAATGGGAGCATTAACCAACTCGGAGACGGTGGTTTTTATAGCGTCCGATATTCCCATATCCATAATTTCGTCTATGCTGTATTCGGAGCGGAGTTCAAAAATATCTTTTGCTAAATTGCCGACAAAATCATCGGCAGTAATGCTATGTTCCAGCAGCGAGTCAAAGTATTTTGTGCTATTGAAAGCGTAGTGTAGGATGGTTCGTTCTTCGGGGAGGAGGCGTTCGGGTCTCTCTTCAAATACTTCTGCTGTAATATATTCTTCCACAGCGTCAATGTGTAGAGCGGTTCTGCCTAATGCTTGTTTGTAGGCATTGCGAGCGGTAATGTCGTCGATGCCGAAAATTTCTTTTACAATATCTACATAGAATTTGTGTTGCAGTTTATCGGGGACGAGCGTTATGTATCGGAATATTTCTTGCATTGCAGCGGACTTTTCCGCTGGTGAAGTGAATTTTCCGGTGAGTGTTCGTTGTCGAGTAATGAATTCGGGGAATGTGAGGTAGTGGTCTATCAACTCTTCCATTTCTTCGGCACCACCGGCGTCGTTGATAATGCTATCGGGGTCTTTGTCCTTTGGTAGGACGACTATACGGAGGTCGTATCCGAGTTCCAATGCTGGCTCTATACCGCGTTCGGCAGCATTTATACCGGCGGTATCGCCATCAAACATAAAGTATAGTATGGATGCGTTGGTATGCTTTTTCAATGCTTGTAGTTGCTCTTTTGAGAGTGCAGTTCCGCAAGGAGCGACAATATTTTTGTATCCGGCTTGATACATAGACAGCATATCTAAATATCCCTCGACGATAATAGCAGCATTGGATTTGCGTATTTCGCCTTTTGCTTCGAAGAGACCGAATAGAGTTTGCTTTTTGTCGTATATTTTAGAGTCCTGCGAGTTGATGTATTTTCCGCTGTTTTTATCTTGGACGAGTTGTCGTCCTCCGAATGCGATGGTTCTACCAAGGAAGTCCTTGATAGGGAACATAGCGCGGTTTCGAAAGAAGTCATAGTATTTGCCGTTTTTTTCGCGTATGACGCCGGCAGCCAAAAGTGCTTCGTTAGAGAAGCCGTGTGTTCGTAGGTCTTTATATAGGTGGTCAAAACTATCGGGTGAGTAGCCCAAGCCGAATTGTGTGATAATGGTATCGGCGAGTTTGCGATTTGTAAAGTAGTCGAGAGCGTCTTGTCCGATTTGTCGGAAGAGTGCAGCGGAGTAGTATTCTTGTGTAGCGGCGTAAATTTTGAGCAGAGTATTTTCTATTGTCTCTACGGCATTATCTGTTGTTTCGTCGATGCGAATGCCGTATTTATCGGCGAGGAAATGAATTGCTTCGATGAATGTGAGGTTGAGATATTTTTCAATGAATGTGATAGTGCTACCGGATGCTTTACAGCCGAAGCAATAGAATACGCCATCAGGCGAGACCGAAAAGGATGGTGTCTTTTCGTTATGGAAAGGACACAATCCTTTGTAGTTTTTGCCTGCTGGTTTGAGTGTAACGTATTCGCCGATAACATCAATGATATCGGCTCTACGTTTTACTTCAGCAATTATTTCGGGGCTAATCACATTATTTACTTATGTTTATAGGAATAATATTTGTTTTGTCATCTACTGTTACCTGCAAGTAATATGCACCGGTGGATAGGTTATTAGTATTGAGTTGCACTTCGTTAGAGTATGCACCTTCGTAGACGGTAGCGATTTTGCTGCCGGTAGCATTGAATAGCGTGCATTGCAAATTTCTTCCATCAGCGCCAATAGTTACGACTGCATTTGTAGATACAGGGTTTGGCGATACTGCTAATGTTATTGCTTCGGCATCAAAGATGCTGTTGTGCAAATCCACATAGAATGGGACGGTGGAGAGAGTAAGCCCTTCCAACACGCCGTTTGTAGCAGTCATTGTGCATTTGATAGTGTGGAGGTCGCACGATGCAGTAATCATAAATAAGCCGTTGTCGTTAAACATATCTTGCTCATATCCAGTATTTATATCTGTCCATACGTAATCTATACCTGTTCCATATTTGGTAAGGTCGATAAGGTTTTGTGTAATTTTCCATCCATCGCCATCTTGCGTTAGTGCAGCAGGAACGACGTCTGCTTGTTGTTCCCATAGGAGCGTATTTGGCTTTTCATCTAAGTTAAATGTAGCGAATGTAAGTGCATTATATGATACATTTAGGTAGTCAAGTTTCGGCATATTGCTTATAGTGAGTTCAGTAAGATTTGAATAAGATACGTTGATGTATTTAATGTCTTTTACATCTAAGGTTACTTTATTGATACCGGTGTGTGTGTTGAATGTGCCGATGATTAATAGAGTATCAAGGTAGTCGCAGCCGTTGAAATTAGCGGTACCATTTAGGTTAAACATACCGTTCCACTTCACAGCGACGAGTCGGTATTCGTTGTCTATAGAGTTCCAAATAGCGCCGGGGAAAGTAGCTGGCTCATTTGCATTATAGTTAGGTTTATTCAAAACGGATGTGAGGTATGCCCCATTAGAGATGCCAATAGTTTTGCTTTGTTGGTCTAATATATATCGCATTCTTACTACATCGTTTTCGTTATATCTGTCTGGTGGAACGGTATTGAATTTGATAGTGGATAGCGTAACGTCGGGGAACTTTCCGTTAGTTGCTTCTACGTAAATTGTTCTATTCTTTAGTTCGTCAGAGAAAGAGAAGACGCCTTTGTCCAAAGTATTATATAGTTCTGGACTAACAACAGAACCATCCAAATATCTAAACACATAATGTGTAGTGCTATCGGGACGCTCGAGTATGGCAGATAAGTCAAGTTTATCGCCAATTAGGACATTGCTATCGTCTACGATACCGGTCAGCGTGATGGTTGCTTGTGGGTGCATAGCAAATTCATTTGGCAGTTTGTCAAATTCAACATTTGCGAATGTAAGCATATTGTTGTTGGCAGTAAGTGCAGTTAGATATTTAGTTGGAGATAAGTCCAATTCTGTTAATTTGTTGTTGCTACAATTAAGAGATGCGAGTTCAGGGCATTTGCTCACATTGATAGATGTGAGTTCATTGTTAGCAATGTTAAGGACTTGCATTCTTGGATTAGTATTTAGATTAATGTTTGTAAGTTTGTTGTTAGATGCGTCAATTTTTTTTACTTTACCACACATAGAGAGGTTAAGGTTAATTAGTTCGTTATTTGCACAATTTATTATTTGGATGGAAGTATCTCCTTCAAGATGTATGCTCATAAGTTTGTTATTTGAAACATCAATACTTGTAAGTTGCGTAAGTGAATCCAATTTTTTAATGGCTGGAATTTTGTTATTGCTTAAATTAATTCTGTCCATATTCTTTGAAGGGATATTGATTTCGTTGGAGATAACGTTGTATGCAACATCTAAGTCGGTTATAGATTCGCAGTCGGTAATGTTTAGATTAGTGATTTGGTTGTATTCTGCCCAAACGTTCTTAATTCTGGTGCAATTAGCGAGATTTAGTGATGTAATATCATTTCTGCTAATGTTATCTTCGCAACTAGTATATAAGTGAGTTAGATATTGGCAATCAGACAAATCCAAATTGCCTTTGAGTGTGTTCTGGTATGCCCAATCAACATAAGATAGTCGTTTTTCGCCATTTGCAATAGTCCAATTCACAGGGAAAGTAGATGGGTCTTCGGAAACGTAATCGGGAGTTAGTTCTTTACCATTTGTTCCGCCATTTTCGGCATTGCCGAATTTGCTATATTGGTTTAGGAATGCTCTTAACTTAGCGACATCATTGTCATTATAAGCAAATTCTGCAATGAATATAGGAGTATAGAGTTTAAGTTCTGGGTAAACGGATTGAGTAGATACTTCGCAATAGATGCTTAGTCCGTCCATATTGTCTATAACTTTATAGATGCCGGTAGTATTGACTTCCAATATATCGCCAGCCACTGTCTTCCAAGTGAAGTAAGTAGTGTCGTAAGCGGAGATGTAGTTAGATAAGTCAATTATATCTGTCTTAGAGAAGTAGTTGCCGTTGATAAGATTAAAGTATTCTCTTGCAATAGTATCTTGTGGGGAGAGCGACGTATTGGCTGGTAAATTTTTTGGCATAATCAAGGAGTTGAAGTCCAATTTATTGCTATCGCAATGGAAGTATTCCACAGTGTTTAGCGATGCGAGCGAGAGATAGCGTAAGGCATTATTTTTTATAGCCAAGTGCTGTAAGTCCTTAGAAGCGGATAAATCTATGGAGTCAATTCTATTGTTATCTGCACTAAGCCAATTGATTTTAGTTAATCCGGTTGTGGTAAATTTTTCAATAATGTTATTGTTGCAACTGATGCGTCTGATATTTGTGAGGGTTCTAACATCTATGTATGATATTGTGTTGTTATCGCAATATATTTCTTCTAAGTCAGTAAGACCGGTAACATTAAGTCCAATTTGGGTTAAATTATTGTTGCTACAATTTAGGAGGATGAGTTTAGAATTTAATGTTAAGTCCAAAGCCGTAATATTGTTGTCGTTGCAATATAGATAAAGCAGATGCGGGTGTTTAGTGGCATTGAGTTCAGTTAGCAAGTTATTTTGGACATCCAATTCAGTGATAGCGGTGTTATCGCTAAGTGCTATAGAAGTGATTTCGTTATTCTTAATGATGAGCGTATTTAGGTAAGTAGTTCCGGTGAGGTCTAGTGAGCCGGCGACGGCTTTGTTTTGCCAATCGCTAATGTAAGTGACGCGGTATTCCGTAGGAGCATAACTTGGCTTTGGTTCCCAGCGAACAGCGAATGTTCGTGGGTCAGTAGCATCATAGTTTTCATTTACAGCGATACCATTAGTTACTGAATCTATGACAGATGGCTTATTTAGGAATGCGCGAATTTTCTCTACATCGTTATTGTTATAAGGGAATGAGAGGGAGAAATGGACGCTTTCCAATTCTAAGTTATAGAAAGTTGGATATTTGATATTGCAATACACAGATGGCATAATGGAATTGAAAATGTATTTTCCAGTAACATTAGCATCTTGTGTATAGTTAAATGTAGGAATACTAAGTTCATTATACCAAACGAAATTAGGCGTTAGAGTATCTATAGCATAGTTAGATAAATCAATTACTAAGCCCTTGCTGATATACTCGCCACTACCTAATGGTAGGACTTCTTTTGGAACGAATGGTCGTTGTTTTCCCAAATATATCCATAGATATTCAGCATCAACATTGCTTTCCTTTGGCATACGAACACCGCCGGGGGTAAGATTGTTGCTGTATGCAATAAGCAATGATAACATAGTAGAATTTTCTAAATCTAAGTTTGAGATATAATTTGAGTTGCATGTTAGCGTTTTTAGATTAGTTGTTCCGGTCAGGTTAATAGTCGTTAGTAGATTATTAGGAACATTAAGAACTTTCAAATCTGGACAATTTTGGACATTAATCGTTGTCAGTTGGTTATAGCCACATTCAATATGGAATAGATTATGGCAATTTAGGACATTAATCGTTGTCAGTTGGTTATAATCGCACCATAGACCATATAGGGAGTCGCAATTGGACAGGTCTAATGCTCCTGCGAGTCCTACTCCATCAACAACTACCTGCAGTAATTGGGATGCCTCTGCGGTGTCTTCTGGCGAAGTCCATTTGAATCCCTTCCAATTATCTGTTCCAAATTCGACGAGCCAAGTATCTGGGTTGGTAGCATCGTAATCGGGATTGAGTTGGTAGCCATTGGTATGGATGCCATCGGCAGAGATTTTGTTTAAGAAAGCCGCTACTTTGAGCGAGTCGCCGGTATGATATACTTTGGCTGATAGTGAGCAGGTGCAGAATAGCATTACGACTATTGTTAGTATTAATGATAATTGATACTTCTTCATAGAATATCCTTTATATAATTTAATAATGAACTTATTTATAAAATATCTATTGATATTTGAAAAGCGTATGCAATAATTGTGCCAAAATGTGTGGATTTGGGGATATAATAGACAAAAAAAAGGACTACTCGGTTGGAGCAGTCCTTTCAGGAGGTATAAGAAATTAAATAATTTCCCTTATGAAAAACCTATTTTTTGACAATTTGTCTTGTAGTTGTTCCATTGTTAGTATAGAAGCGAACAAAATACAAACCGTTTTCTAAGTTAGATATATCAATAGCGCTTGGGTTATTGATAGTCATAACGACATTACCTACCATATTAATAATTTCTACGCTGTTGATGATGTTGTCGCCGGCTTCAATAGTTGCCTTTCCGGTAGTTGGATTTGGGAAGATGTTTAACTCAGGAATAGTTACATCATTGATGCCATCTGGGTTAATGAACACAACGTGCATAGTGTGGTTAGCTTGAATGTTGATAAAACCGTCGTATTCTCCGCCATATACACCAAATGGAACAGCGGCACCATCAACAGTAACTGACGCAACTTCGTAAGGAGAACCTGAAACGGGAACACCTGGAGTATAGAAAACAGGTAAATTTTCGCCTATTTCCATTTTAATTACGCCGGCAGGATTAGTAGTTCCTAGGGAGCCATCAGCAGGGGTGAAAGTAATAGTGATGTTGAAACTATCTTTTACAGGAACTAGTTCGGTAGTAACTTCAATAGTATGGTTGGCGTTGATGTTTGAGAACGTGTAGGAATTAATTCCTGCGGTCTGAACATTACCATCAACGAGAACCGCTTTAATCTGGTAGCCAGCGTTAGCGCCGAAGTTATAGACAGCTTCGTCACCGAAGTTATATTCATCGTCTCCTTCAGGATTGATGAAGGCATTCGCATCGCAAGAGGCGATAATGTGGAATGTCTTAACCTTGAATGTAACGTGGATAGTGTAGTTCTCGCCTGCTTTGAGAGTGCTACCTTTGAAGGTGTAGTAAGGAACGGTAACGACTTCTGGGGAGCCGTCGACAGTAACTTCATCTACCTCAAATCCTAGGTCAGGCAAGAAGTTGAAAGTAAAATCAGCTCCTTCAACGACAGATTGTGTGCCTAACGGACTGATAGTTCCGTGAGGTCCTGCCGAGGAGGTGATTGTTGCGAAACCTGCATATAGATTTACAGAGGCACCAGCCACGACTATTGCAAGTAATAAAAATACGTATGAAAGTATTCTTTTCATAAATAAAAAAACCCTTTAATGTTAAAAATATAATTTAATAATAATCTATATATGAGTGAAATAGCGCTATTTATAAAATACAACACTATATCATAACTACTAATTTACAAATAAAAATTGTAATAACAATGTTTTTTTTGCAAATGTAGCATTTTTTTTGTTTGTTTATCGTTATTTAGTGAATAGAACTATTGATTTTTGCTTGTTGCCGATGGTAATTTTGCAGAAGTAAATAGCATCGTTTGATTTATTCAATTTGTTAATCTGTATATAGTTTTTGCCGATTGATAGTTTGCCGTCAAATACATTTGCGAGTTTCACACCAAGTATATCGTATATTTCTACCTTTGCGTTCTGCATAGAATTTGCATCAATGCTTAGCGTAGTGCTTTGGCTAAATGGATTAGGAGCGATAAAGATAGTTGCGTCGTCTATTGTATTTTCAATGCCATCAATTACATCGTTAGTAGCGAACATAAGCGGAGCAGTCCAATTGGTAGAATTGCCGGATGCCACAGTTGCATTGATTCGCCAATAGTATGTGCTGAAAGCATTAAGCGTTTGTGCATCTGTGAGTTTGTATGTCGGCACGGTGATTTCCTCTTGGTCAACAACTATATCGGATGTTTTGAATTCAGCGGTGGTAGCGATTTGCAAGTTGTAATACGCAGCTTCGTCAAGCATATTCCAAGTGAATTCTACTTTGCGTGCTATATTTGTAGCGTTTGCAGTAGGATATATTGTAGTTGGTGGGTCGGGTAAGATTTCCTTTGAGTCGAAAGTCCAAACATCCGAATCCGTTGGAATGCTATCTATGTTGTATGCTGTGACTTTCCAATAGTATGTATTATTGTTTGATAGCGGAGTGGTAAGAGTACATAGAGTATCGTTCCAACCGGTAGCAAAGAAGTTGGTATCGTATAGGTCTTTGGATAGAGAGCCAATGATGCTGTAATATATTGCGTTGTCTGCCTTTTTCCATTTGAATGTAACGGGTGCTTCTATATCTTTGCTTTGGTTTGCCGGAGATACGAGTGCGGGTTTGCCAGCCAAGTCGGCAGGAGGTATGATTGGAGCATTCGTAAGTTTGAACCAGTATTCGTATTCGCGAGCGACACCTTTAACAAGTATGCCACTGATTTTCACATTATATCTAACGCTATCTTTCAGTCCGGCTGCTTTCCATACGATATTATGTTGGAAGCAACCCCAAGCAACGTTATCGGAATGAATATCAGATACAGCAACATTTGTTCCAACGCTATCGGTCATTGTAATTTTTGCATTTTGAAAATTAACAGCGTTATTGCCTGACCACCAATTAGTAGCATCAGGTATAGGCGAGAAACTGAGGTAGAATGTTTTATTTACCCAAGCGGGTGGATAGTTTTCGTAAGGATATGCAACGAAATCGTTTTCGCAGCCACTTTTGCCCATTGCGTCATCGGTAATTCCCCAGAAGGCGCCGGTATTGATTGTATAACCGGATTGAGTAGGATGTGGAGCATCTACGTGACCGAGTGCCGTAGCAACAAGGAATGGATTGAATACTAGTCGCCTATGTCCTACGGTGGTAGGGTCACCGGCATTGTTATCGTCAATTAGCCATCCGATAATATCTTCCTCAACGGTAGGATTTTTTCCTCCGCTACGATAGCCCATCATCAGATTGGATTGACTGCGACCGGAGTCCGATTCCCAAGTAGTGCATTTCCCCGGTGTAGGTGTGTGTTGCATTTTAGCGGTGACCGCCATACTTAATGCCGCCGACTGGGGTAGTAGTTCGTTGGCGTCGTCCCAAGTAATAGGAGCGAGTTTATGGTGTGCTCTAAGGTCATTAAGGAATTTCATAATGCGAGTTTTTGCTTCGGCAGAGAACCTACCGGGTGTGCAATTACTCACATTTGGCTCTACTTCGTAGTCGCTAGCAAAAGCAGTATTGATGGATATTGCGAGGGCAATTAGTAAGATAATATACTTTTTGTTCATAGTTATAATGAGTATAGTGGTTTATGAAATGGATATAGGAGCACAATATAATACTTTTTTTTCACAAAATAATAATTGAATGAAAAAAATTCCCCTTCCTTTGTGGTGGGAGGGAGGGGATTTTTTGTGTAAATAGTGTTTGTTATATGTAATTTCATTATATTACGCATACAATACATTTATCATAAACCAAAGGTTCTAAAAAAAACAAATGAAACAATTAAGATTAATCCTCTGCGTCATCTGCTTAACCGCACTGCTTGGATGCGGAGGAGATGCTGTTGCCCCACCTCTCATTATTGGTGGCGACCGCATAAAAATCACTTTTAACGATGGCGAAATAGCTATCGACAATCCATACGATAGTGTTGGTGTGCAAATCCAAAACGACAGCGGTCACATTATTATCACATCCACTTTGCCATCACCACTAATTATTGAAGTATCCGGTAAGACAAGCGATGGTCAGATTAAGTATTATTCAGGTGCTACACCGGCAATGTCTATCTATCTTAATAATATAGACATAACGAATTCACGAGGTGGTTCAGCTATCAACATTCAATCTAAATTGCCGACTCAAATAATAAACATTAACGGCACAACAAATTACCTGAACGACAGCAAGACATATCCCAAAACCGATGAGGATGAGAAGGCAACTGTTTTTAGCGAAGGTGATTTAACTTTCTCTTCCGATGGCACAAATGGACTTTTAACAATTAGCAGTAACTCCAATAAACACGCTATTTGTAGCGATAAGAAGTTGGAAATGAGAAGTGGAAATATTTTTATCAAAAAGAGCGGAAACGATGGCATTCATACTAATGATTTAATTATGCTTAGCGGTGGGAAGATTACAATGTCTGACATTGCCGGCGATGGCATCCAAACCGATGGCGATATTATGCTGCATAGCGGAACTTACGATATTATGTGTGTTAAGCACGGATTTAACATAGAAAAGAATACGTATATCTCTGGCGGAACGCTCACCATTAAGGTCTCCGGCGATGGCTCTAAGTGCATTAATTCTACGGGCGATATTTTGATTTCTGATGGTAAATTAGACCTTACCGCAACCGGCAACGCTTACTACGATACGGATGAAGAGGATATGAAGTCGGTCGCTGGTATCAAATGCGATAAAGATGTTTTGATTACAAATTGCGATATGAAGATTTCGGTTACGGGATTGGGAGCAAAGGCGCTCAATTGTCAACATAACCTAATGATAAATAACGGTAATTTTGATATTTCGGCGACAGGCGAAAGTTATTGTCATTCGAAGGATACCTCCAAAGTTAGAGGTATCAAATGCGATTCTAATATCGTAATAAATGGCGGCAATTTTAGGATTTATACACCTTACGAAGAGCCGTTTCTTGCATTAGGAGCGGAAGGGATTAGTTGCACCACTATTACAATTACAGGCGGAACTTTTGATATTACCTCTGGCGACGACTGCATTAGTGCGGGTAGCGAGTTGTGGGCAAACGGGATTATTGACATTCGCGGAGGTGTTCTCCTATGCAATGCAACATACAACGATGCTATTGATTGCAATGGTAAGATATATATTTCTGGTGGTTTAATAGTTGCTAATGGTGCTGGCGGAATAGAGGATGGATTTGATTGCGATGCTTATGGTTTCTATGTCATGGGCGGAACAATTATTGGAACAGGTGGCTCAAGAACTATCGTTACTGACTTGCTATGTTCATCTAATTTAGTCAATTACAGTGGAAAGGATGGCGATGAGATTTGTATAAAAGACCATAATGATAATGTTGTGATGATGTATAAGCATACAAAATTTACGAACTCTCCGAATGATAATTTAGAAATTCTATTTAGCACTCAATATCTCTTAAATGGCGATTATACATTGCTTTACGGCGGACATATAAGCGGTGGAACAAACCAGAAGGGCTATATCACCGGCGGAACATATTCCGGTGGAACCGAGTACAAATTCACAATATCTAAACGCTATACATTAATTCCAGCAAGTGACGATGCTATTGATATTTGATAAATTGGATAAATTTTGCGCAGAATGATGATAAATTCATTTTTTCTTCGTAAATTGCGTTCTTTAAAATTAGATTTGTCGGAATGATATATCTAATTTGAATAATCGGCAGGATTGAGCATTATTCTGTTTTGACATTCACAATTAATATATAACAATACCAATGCTCATTTTGGAATAATATGTCTAAAATAAAAGCAAGCGATTTAGTATTACAAGACAAACTTGTATACGTCGGCAGAACCGCTAAAGTAGTAAAGGGCGGTCGCCGTTTTAATTTCTCCGCTATCGTTGTCGTAGGCGATGGTAACGGACACGTTGGACACGGATTAGGCAAAGCATCAGAAGTAATGGATGCAGTAAATAAAGCCACCGAAGCCGCAAAACGTAATATTTATCATGTGACTTTGCAGAACGGCACTCTTCCCCACGAAGTATTGGGGCGTTATGGTGCTGCTAAAGTCCTATTAAGACCTGCTACAGCCGGTACTGGAGTGATTGCTGCAGGTGCTGTGCGTGCTGTGCTTGAGCTTTGTGGAGTGCAAAATGTGCTCACAAAAAGTTTGGGCTCATCCAATCCGCACAACACAGTAAAGGCAGCCATCAAAGGATTAGCAAGTTTGGAAAACGCTTCCTCTGTTGCAGAGCGCCGCGGTATCTCTATCGAAAAAGTAATTAACGGATAACATCCATATTTTATTCACTCATCTAAACTATAGGATAACACTATGAAAAATATAAAAGTAACCCAAACTAAAAGCGTTATTAAACGTATGGATAAACAAAAAAAGACCATAGAAGCACTTGGTCTCGGCAGACCTAATTACTTCAACGTCCTGCCTGATAATCCACAAACGCGCGGTATGATTAATGTGGTTAGCCATCTTGTAAAAGTAGAAGAAGCATAAGACCACTTAACCCTAGACCTACTCCCCTCTCCTTTCGGAGGAGAGGGTGAATAGCCCCCTCAGCCCTTCCAGAAGGTGAGCAATTTCAACCGCCGGTTTCAGACCATTCAATTTAAATGCAATAGTACTCTTCTCTCGCATAGAACAAGCAGTCCATACATCAACTCGGTTTCGTTTTTTTTGACAAAAGTGTAAATTTTGTCAAAAACCTTTTGTATTTGCCGATTTTCACGACTTCCATTGCCCACTATTGCACATATCGGTTATTACAACAAACGCACTCTTACTCGGCTGGCTTCACATTAGTTTGCTACACTACATCTCGTTGGTATATTTAACTTAATCAGGTAAGGTAGAGGATTTGGCTGGGGCTTATATCCATAAGCGTGAGAATATTTTTTTTGTATAGCATATTTATGTGAAAAAAAATTCGTATATTGGTAGTTTATACATTAATCATTATTTGGAAAAAATTATGTTACAATTCACAAACGCAACTTATTTGGATTTTAATTGTCCAGAAATCGCAAAGAACCAACGAGACGCAATCGATGCAGTCCGTTCAAAATTCGGTAAAGAATACCCCAATTACATAGATGGAAAAGAATCCATTACCGATAAAAAGACCATTTCCACGAATCCTGCCAATCCCTCAGAGATAATTGGTGTGTTCCAAAAAGCAGGACAAAAAGAAGCCGATGCCGCAATTAAAGCAGCAGCGAAAGCATTTGAGACGTGGCGATATGTTCCGGCAGAAGTTAGAGCAAACTATTTGTTCCATGCTGCTGATGAGATACGCAGTCGCAGATTAGAGATAAATGCTTGGATGATAAGCGAGATTGGCAAGACGTATTTAGAGGCAGATGCTGATACTTGCGAGGCGATAGATTTCCTTGAGTTCTATGGACGAGAGGCGATACGATACGCTCAACCGCAGGAGTTAGTAGAGTTTCCTGGGGAATTAGACGAGTATCTATATGTTCCACTTGGAGTTGGTGTAGTTATTCCTCCGTGGAATTTTCCATTTGCAATAATGACCGGCATCACAGTATCGGCTATCGTTACTGGTAATACGGTAGTATTGAAGCCGTCGAGCGATACACCAATGATGGCTTGGTTGCTTGCCGATATAATGAAGCGAATTGGCTTGCCGGATGGTGTTCTTAACTACTTGGTAGCAAGTGGTGGCGAGGCAGGTGACTTCTTAGTAGAGCATCCACTGACGCGCTTTATTTCATTTACTGGCTCTAAGGATGTTGGTTTGGGTATATTTGAGAAGGCGAATAAAGTATCACCGGGACAGAAGTGGATTAAGCGAGTGGTAGCTGAGATGGGCGGTAAAGATGGAATTATAGTGGATAGTGAAGCGGATGTAGATGCAGCAGCAGCGGCAGTATGTGGAGCAGCATTTAGTTTCCAAGGACAAAAATGTTCTGCTTGTTCGCGTGCGATGGTAGATGCCAAAGTATATGATGAATTTGTAGAGAAATTGAAGGAGAATGTAGCGAAACTTACTATTGGCGACCCTTCGGATAATCCATCAATGGGACCATCAGCAAATAAGAGTCAATATGAGACAGTTCTCAAATACATAGAAATAGGAAAGACGGAAGGTAAATTGGTATGTGGTGGTAATAAGATAGAGAATGAGAAGCACGGCTTTTTTGTAGAGCCGACAGTATTCATTGACTTGAAGGAAGATTCCCGTTTAATGCAAGAGGAAATCTTTGGTCCGGTGCTTGCAGTTTGCAAAGTAAAGGATTACGACCATGCTTTGAAAGTAGCAAACAATACGGAATACGGCTTAACAGGTGCGGTATTTACTAAGAATCCGCACAAGATAGAGCGCGCAAAGCGTGAATTTCATTGTGGTAATCTTTACATCAACCGCAAATGCACCGGCGCAATGGTAGGTGTTCATCCATTTGGTGGCTTCAATATGAGTGGAACGGATTCTAAAGCCGGCAGCAGAGATTACTTAGCATTGTTCTTGCAAGGTAAATCTATTGCTTCCAAATAGTTAGAGCGATAATGATATAGATGCGTAGGGGCAATAGTTATTGTCCCTACGGGTATTGTATTCAATATAGAGGAGTAGATTTTTCCTCCTTGCTCAAAGTGATGCGGATACTTTGCCTGCTACGGAAGTAAATACTACCTCTACAAAGGTAAATTCCGAAGTTATTTAACACAACTAACCCTATATATGTATAAACTTACGCTAATATTTATCATTTGTTTTTATTCAATCGCCTGCCTTGCTGCTCCTGATGAGCAAATGGCTCAGGCATTGAAATTAATGGATGAGCAGAGGTATACTAAGGCATTAGATATACTTGACGAGATGCTCACTACTGACCCAAATAACACGCAACTGCTTTATAATACAGCGTATTGCGAATTATTTACCGGTAGAGCAGACCTATGTATGCAGCATCTTAACCGCTTCCTTAAAATCAAAAAGGATGATGCCGATGTCTATAATTTACAAGGACTTGCGTATGAATATTTGGGACATCCGGATAGCGCTTTGCTTGCCTTTAATCAATGTATAAAGTTGCAAAAGAACTATTACGAAGCGTATTTTAATCGAGGGAAATGTTTCATAAGTAGTAATAAATTCAATGAAGCAAAACAGGATTTCGCTTTTGCGAAGAAGGATAAAAAATTGAATTCGGATTTGTATCTGCGTAGTGCTGAGCTAAATATGCAGATGAATTTTTGGGATAGCGCTTTAATTGATTTGCGTCGTATATATCGCACTAACTCTAATAATATATATTACTTATCGCTTTATGCTGATGCTTTTTTTCGTAGCAACAAATTTGATAGCGCAGCAATCTACTATAGTAAGATAATTCAATTAGATAGCGAGAATGTGAATATATATTCTAATCGGGCACTTTGCTATGATAATTTGGAGCAAACCGGTGCTGCAGCAAAAGATAGAGCGAAAATTGACGACATAAAACGCAAGGTTGGTCTGGACCCAACTAAATTAACTTACAAACGGCTGGCTTCCGAAGACAATCACTATTCCATTGAATTACCAGATGGTTGGCGTATTTTTGTGCGAAAAGGAAATGATACTGACTTAGTCGTATTTTTCAATCCGGAATTTCCGAACAAGGAAGTTAATGGTTCTTATATCTATAAATTTGGTGGTTTTATATTCTATAACCACAAGCATTTTCAGTCGGATAACACAGATATAGCATTGCGAGATGCAAAGTTCGCAGATTTCCAGCAAGAGCGTCTAAAATATCGCCAGCAGGAGATGCCAAATAATTCAATGAAATTGCGTAAGACCTTTAATCCCAATGAGAAAACGGCACGTGAAATGCTTAAATTTTCGTATATTGAGATGCCAACAGGTGACGAATATTATTGTGTGGAATGCTATGTGCTTTCTACGACTGGCGAGTTGGTGGATTTGATGCTGTGGATACCGAATGAAAATGCTGTTAAATACGAAATGCTTTTAGACCGAATATTAGAGTCGCTAACAATAAATAACTAAATAAAAATCAACAACTTAAAATAATATTATGAACAAAATAACAACATTAGAAGAAGCCGTTTCGCATATCAAAAGCGGAATGACAATTATGATTGGCGGTTTCCTTGGTAATGGTAACCCCAAAAATATCATTGACTTAATAGTTCAAATGCCGATAAATAACTTAACCATTATCTGCAACGATACAGCAATGCCCGACATTGGCATCGGTAAACTCATTGTAAATAAACAGGTTACGAAAGTTATAACTTCGCATATTGGGACAAATCCGATAACCGGCGATATGATGAATGCCAACGAGTTAGAAATCGAGTTTAGTCCGCAAGGCACGCTTGCAGAGCGTATTCGCTGTGGTGGCGGTGGTTTGGGCGGTGTGCTTACTAAGACGGGGCTTGGCACGATTGTTGCAGATGGCAAACCACTTATTCACATTGACGGAACCGACTATCTCCTTGAAAAACCGCTGACTGCGGATGTTGCACTAATTGGTGCGAGCGTTGGTGATAAGAGTGGTAATTTGATTTACAAAGGCACTTCGCAGAATTTTAGCCCATTGATGGCTACTGCTGCCGATTTGGTAATCGCAGAAGTGGATGAATTAGTTGAAGTTGGCGATATTGCTCCTGAGCACGTTCATACGCCGGCTATTTTTGTGGATTACATTGTAATTAATGCTTAGCCCTTAATTTACAATTGCTTACGGCGTGTAGCGCAGCCCGGTTTAGCGCACTACTTTGGGGTAGTAGAGGTCGCTGGTTCGAATCCAGTCACGCCGACTTTTTTTTCACTTATAGGTTTCATAATATATTTCCTCTTCCCATATCATTCCGGTATGGGATTTTTTTTGCTATCTATTTGATATTCCTCCTATTCTTTTTATATTTACTACTTTATTGGCACTATTTTTAAAAACTGCGAAGTAAGTTGTATTATTTTCTAAATTAATTTGAAATGCTTGATTACTTCCTGTTCCTTCTACAAAAAAACTCACTATTGGTGGCTCCATTGCGTATGGAGCACGTGCCGATTTATTTATTTCTACATTTACATCAATTCCTGTATTGATAATAATTTCATCATTGTTATTGGTTTGAATAGCAATTTCTTCTGTCCAAAAAGTATCGCAGTGCAAATAATTATTAAATTCTCTAATACAATAGTCCTCTTCTGCTTTAGAAATATCAAATTGGGTCTCTAATTTTATATAACCTTTTTCGAAATACATAAAATTGGCACAATGATGTTTATTACTATCGCTAAACAATGTGTCCATCATAAAATCACTCATCCACATAAATTCGCCAGTTATACTGGAATCATAATCTTGACCATTGCACGCTGATGAAGTGAAATGGTTATACCCTATCCTTTGCAATGTGTCCAAAAGTTGAATATGAGGGAATTGCCCTAACGCCGAAAACGAATAGAACATCAACAATACGCCCGCAAGAGCAAGTGTTCGTCCTCTTGCACTATTTTTGTTTATTGCGACAATTCTCATAAATACACCTCCTTGTATGTGTATATTATTTTGTTTCTTAAACATACTAAAATACCCCATAGAGTATTCTATAGGGTATTTTAAATATCAGTTATGTTGTTATTCTGCTACTGGTTCTTCTTTTGCTGGAGTTTCTTCTGCAACGGCTTCCACTACTTCTACTGCCGGTGCTTCTTCTGCGACAATTGGTGTTTCTTCCACAACGGCTGCTACTTCTACCACTTCCTCTGTTACAGGAGCGGGTGTTTCTTTAACTGCTGGCTTAGCGGATACCGGCTTCTCTGCTTTTGGAGCAGCTGGCTTAGCGGATGCTGGTCTTTTTTTGCGTTTAAGACGGATGGAGCCATCTTGTGGAGCGGAATAATCCACCAATTCAATGATAGCCGTTCTACCGCCATCACCGCGGCGTGTGCCGGTTTTAGTGATACGGCAATAGCCACCATTGCGGGTTTCTACAACCGGTGCGATGGAATCAAATAGTTCTTGGATAACGCCTTTGTTGCGGATAGTTCGGTATACGAGACGTCTATTATGTATATCTATGGTTTGACCATCGGGCAAGAGATGTTGTTTTTCTCTGGCGAGTGCTGTTTTTGCTTTGGTAATCAGCTGTTCAGCGAATGGTCGGAGTTCTTTTGCTTTGGCTTCGGTAGTGTGTATTTTCTTATGTTCGAATAGTGAAGCTACCATATTAGCAAGCATTGCATCGCGATGGCTTTTGGTGCGGTTGAGTTTTCTGCCTTTTACGTTATGTCTCATTTTTGTATTATAGATTTCATTTTAAATAGATTACAAATATAACACTTTTTTTTCAATTTATCATCATATTAAATATTTTTTTACACATTTTTTTCTTACTGCTCGCCAATCCTTCTCACCGAATATATTAGTTTTGTTATATAAAAAAGGGAACCCCAAATGAATGGAGTTCCCTTTTTGTATCGTTGTGTTGTGCTTTATTGAGCAGTATTATTTTCTAATAATAACTGTTCTTACAGCTCTGTCGTTTCCTATTGTCACTACAACTGAATACATACCTGCTGGTAGGTGAGTTAAGTTCATAGGAATTCTGATATTTGCACCTGCTTCTATGTATGAGTTATTTACAATGCTCATAGCACTTGCGCCGGTGAGGTCTATTACGTTTACGTTAAGTGTTCCGCCTTCAATACCTGTTTCAATAGTGATTGATGCTTCATCGCTTGCTGGATTAGGAGTTACATCGCTTACAGAGAATGTATTGTTTTCTGAATCCGTGTATCCTTCTTTGGATATTGATGTGTATTTAATAAAGGTTCTTGATGCGGTAACAATATCGCCGGAAGCATCTACTGCATAAGCAATTACATAGAATGGCTTATTTCTACCTGACTGAAGGTTTGCATTTTCCCAAAGAACATCAGTAGCAGTATTAACAGTAGAATACAATGCCTCATTAGCCATGCATGATATATCACCGCCATTATGGATAGCAAAACCACTTACTGAACCACTTGGTGCTGGACTAGTTGGTAGTGTTGGGTTTATATTAGTTACGATCAATACGACGCCATTGGAATTTGTTGCAGTCCAAGAATCAACCGTAAAGTGAGTTCTATCTGCTGAGCCGCCGCCAGTTAATACAACTGTTGGAGTAATGGCTGTTGCTATTGTAAATGACCAATTTGTATCTTTAGTATTATCCCATCGGTCTGTTACCGTTAAGGTTGCATCGTATTCTGTGCCTGGTGTTGCGCCAGTGTATGCTCTTGTCCAATTTGTGACTGTATGGTTCATTGCTGCGAGTGTTAAGCCAGGAACCGTAAGTGTTACGTCTGTTGCTTCTACAGTTGTGTGTATGTCTGCTCCAACTGTTCCATTTACTGGTGCAGTTGTTGAGCCATCGGCTGGTGCTAGATCTATTGTTCCGTATATACCTCTTCTAATATTGAAGTAAGCGTCATTAACTATTGAAGTTAAGCTAGCAGCATTCAATTTAGCAGAATTAACGCCTGTGATTGTTATATTTACGCCACCGATAGTTGTGCCTGCTGTTGTGGTAGGACGAACTGTCACTATAACCGTAGCACCTACTGGAGTAGTGCCTATTACAGCAGCATTTGATACTGTAAAGTCAGCTATATCAGGAGTATAAGTTCCGCTGATACCAACTATGAAGTCATAAGTAGTAGTTCCACTTACGCCACCGCCATTGACATAATTAACGCCAGTGCTTACGCCACCTGCATCTACTGATGTAATGCTTGGTAATACTGGAGCAGCATAATATACATATACATCTACAATACCAGTAACATTTACACCTGGTATTATGTATTGCGAAGCGACAGGTGTAATCTTACCTTTTGCTACGCCGTCTATTGTATAAGTAACTGAATCTATTGTATTAGTTCCGAGTGGTGAGAATATGAAACCAATCTCTGTTCCATGTATTGCTGCTAACCCTGCAGACAATCCGTCAGTTATAGTGTATGTGCCTTTTAAGCCATCGTTATGCATAGTGAATGCATAAGTTACTGGTGTATAAAGAACTGTTACGTGTATGTCGTCTGTGATGTCTGCTCCTGGAACTTTCCAAGTATTAACGCCTACATTTACTGTATTTACTGGTGTCACACTTGTTCCTACTGTGAATGTAGGTGTTCCATCAACAACCCATCCGGTTGCTGGATTTACAGTGAATTGTGCGTCTGTTCCTTCAGTTACTTTGCCGCCAGAGATACCTGTTCCAGGAACAAATGCTCCATTAGAACTTGTAAATGTGATGTTATATTCTATTGCTGGAATTGCTGGTTCTGCATAAGATATCCAGATTTCGCCATCAGATGTCACTATATCGCTTGGAATTGTATAAAGTCCGTTTACGTTTGGAACACCATAAATCCAAGCAGAGCCCATAGCTAAAACACTTTCAACTTCTCTATTTGCAACTGGTTCAACTTCAAAGCTGAATGCTGCGCCTTCTGTTACTGTCCAAGTTGAGTCATTTACCTTAGTCATTCCTACTGTTGTATTATCAATTAGTCCGCCTGCAATAGTATTGGTCGGGTAACTTATATCTTCGGTATGAATTGTTAATGTATGTGTTATTGCTGGTGGAGTTACCGTTGAGTGATAGAATACGTTAACTGTTAGGTTACCTGTGATGTTGCTACCTTGTATAGTATATGTTGGTGGGAAAGGTGGTGCAACCGATGGAACTGCACTTGTTACGCTACCAATTGTGTATGTCACTGAATCCAATATACAAGTTGTGTCTTTATTCTCCAATTTGAATGAATAGTCAGTGTTAAATGTAACCTTCTCAGGAGTACTTACAAGTTTTCCAACTTCATCATAGAATACGAATGCGTCATTCGAAGGATTATGAGCATTGCCGTTCATCTTCTTTGACAATGTATAAGTATTTGGTGTATAAGCAACATTAACTTCGATATTACCTGTTACGAATCCTGCTATTATAGTATATATACCGTCTATTACTCCGATATCATTGCGGACAACGCCATCAATAGTTATGGAGGTCTGTGCTACCATATTAGCATTTGCTTCAACCTTAAATACTACATCTGCAAGATTATTAACTGTTCCGGTGATACCTGTTGGTGATACCGTTGCATTGTTGATACCGGATATAGTATCGGATGCTCCGCCTACTCCGTTTGTCAGATTGAATGCATAGTTAGTTACTGTTGCTGCAGCTGCACTTAATACTATGTTTGTAGCGCCAAGGAATGTTGTGCCATCCAAATTGAAGCTATATAAGCCACCGCCTACAGATGTTGCTATAAGTGTGTAATTGTCAACAACGCTTGGTGCTATTGTTACTGAGTATGTAAGGGTTGGAACATAACCTGAGTTAACCATCACTGTTATATGTAAATCTCTATGATACTCAACCTTTGAGCCAGTTGATAAGCTCTTACCACCGAGTAGTGTTCCGGTGTGTAATCCTTCAACACTCACATATTTAACATTTGATGTATCTGCTATTGGTATACTTGCTGTTACATTGTATTGATTTCCTTCTAATACAATCTTAAAGAACATTGTATCGCCCGGTTGGCTATGCTGCATATCAGCTACTGGAATATTACAGACAGGATTAGATCCTGGGGCTGTAAAGTAAGGTGGTACTATTGGGTATATTGAGTACAATTGTCCATCATTTGGTATATGTGGAGTTCCATTGCTATGATATGAATTAGCCGTATCGTGACCATATCCATATCTAATATCTTTCAATGTAAATAATTTTGGACTTGCACTGACATTAAATCTGAACTTCGGCGGGGTTGTTAGTGTGCTTTGTATCTTAAATATTGCGACTGAAGTTGCTTCGTCCCAATCTCTGGTTGCTTGTATTGCTCCACCCACCGCCATTTCATTTGGTGCTGTTACGCCGCCTGCAAGCAAGCTACCGGATGGCTCAAAGAATATCTTAACGAATCTTTCTGTCGATGTATCTGCTACTGCTGCTGTCCAATATGTTACGGTTACGTTATCTGTAATATCAATACCTGTTATAGTAACAGAATCGCTCTTCACTTTTGCAATATATGTTGCTGTTCCTATTGTAACTTGAACAGAGTCAATGCTATAGTGATTGTCGGTTGATGCTATTTTGAACTTTGCTTGTGTGCCGTGAGTAAGTGTATAGTTACCTGCTGTGCCTGTAACACCCTGTATGTTTGTCAATGTTCCTACTGCTTGGTGGTTAGGTGCATTTACAACTGTGAGTGGGAATGTGCTTGCTACATAATGAATTATGAAGTTTACATCGCCTGTTATATCTGCTCCCGGAACATACCATGAATTTTGTATGATACCTGCTACTGCTAGATATTGGTTAACTGTATCATCACCAACTGTATAAGTCACAGGGTTATTTGCTCTGAGTGTCCAAAGGTTATCTGTGCTCTTTGCGGCTGGAACTATATGTGCATCAACACCAACATCCACTTGTGCTCCTATTGGAGAATATTCCTCATCTATAGCTTGACCAAGATAAATACCCATATCATTACCACTTATTGGGCGAGCATCTACTCCTGTCAACTTATTACCGCTATCATCTACGAGCGTGTATTTAGCTAAGAATGATGTTCCTTCATCTATTACTATTGTTATGCTATCTGTTATTGCTACACCCGGCACGGTATATAATTTTATACCACCAGGTAGCGCTGTTTGTTGTGCTGCTGTAGCAATTGTCTGATTACCTAACTTATATCCTACTGACTGGCTTGGATTAGGACCAGCCAATGTGAAGCTAAAGTCAGTGCCATAAGATACTGAATCTACTGGGCTTGGTAACCAATTGCCGGTTGTCGGGTGTTCTTTAGTACCTGCTACCGTAGCAAATGTATTAGAACCTAGTGCGATAGTATATGGGAAAAACTTACCGGTTGCATACACTTGGATAGTTAATGGACCTTTTGTAAGAAGACCATCTTCAGCACCTTGAGTAGTTTCGCCGACTGTTTTATCCACTATAAATGATTGACTTCCAATATTTGTAATAGGGAAATCTACAAATTCAGAACTATTGTCTGTGAGTGAAACTGTAACTTTACTGAACTTCAATCCGCTATTTGCATTTTCGAGTGAGAATGTAAATCCTTCGCCGTCTTTATCTGTATGGAATGCTTTGAATGTTGCATCCACATCATAAGTTGGTGCTGGATCGCCTACATTAGTAACAAGTCCGCCGTCCAAGTGAGCGAAGTCAGCGGCTTTCACTTTAAGAGTTCCGCCGATAGTTACTGAATCTATTACTGTAAGTTCTGGGTATCTTCCGCCAATTACATAGACCTCTACGATTATTTCACCCTTTAACTCAGTTGCTCCATCAAATTTGCTCAATCCTATACCGTCTATTGTTACATAATTATCATTAGTATGTCTAAATGGGTTATTACCTGTTCCAACTGTTGGGTCTGCGTAATGCCAAGTAGCATTCTGTATTTGAGTAGATGGGTCTACTGTTAATGCTTGATAATACCAATCTTGGTTAGCATAGCGAGTCGTATAGCTTGTTGCTACTCTTGGCACGGCAGTATTTGTATCTGGATTAGCTACTGTATCGCTATACAATCTCGCTGCTGGAGTTGCTTGAGATTGTGGTGAACCACCTAAGTATGTATAAACTGTGATATTATGTGCTCTTGCAGTATATGTAATACGAACTTCAAAGTCACCACCGTATAGTATATAGCCGGGTATTGTTCCCCGTCTTATAGATGGATTGTACATCCAACCATTTACATCTGTTGGAACTTCTACGTTATCTTTATATAATTTCACTTCAGATGGAGATTCATCAAATTGTGTGGCATTACCAGGTTTCACATGGAACGTAACTGGGATGTCGAATGTCACTGTACCTATGCTCCCAACTTCGGCACTGCCTGGTTGATAATCCTCAATGCCAGTCACATCACCTGCTTCCATAATAAATCCACCAGATTTTATTGTATATCCGAACTGGTCTTTGTATACAAACTTGATGTCGTTTTTCTCTACACCAGTATTTACTCTGATTTTCACATCGCCTGTACCGTCTGCACCATAGTAGTTGGCTGGTATTGAATATACGCCTGCCGCATTTGGAGTAACCTTAGTCCAAGTAACACTATTACCGATTTGATGCCATACTGTATCTACAGAGTAGTGGCCGTTTAGGGTAATGGTATAAGTGACTGGTTTTCCGTATGTTGCTCTAACTGTATCGTCTACAAGATTAGTATTAGTATAATTGATTGTATAGTAATCTCTTACATTATTATTTGCTGTATCTGTAATCTTATATGTATGTGGAGTATAAGTAACCTTTAGGTCTATATTCTCTAATACATTTGCTTTTGCTATAGTGTATGTTCCATCGTTTGGAGTTGCTGTATCTGCTACGTGATCATAATCAGTTACATTTGCATATTTCCATTCAACTACCTTATCTACATTATAATGGTTAGCAGTTTGCAATTTGAATACTATATCTTCATCTTGATTGATGAAGTTATTTCCTCCGTTAACCTGTATACCACTAGTAGATTGTAATGCCAATGAAGTGCCATCGTATTCAACTGAATCAGGAGCATTGATATTCTCTGGCTCCCAATTCACAGTAAGTGAGTAAGTGCGAGGAACTAAATGAACATATACGTGAATGGATTGAACCACATCTTTATGTTGTATAGCATAATCCAAATCTGTTCCTGTTTCTGTATTTTTCTTACCATCAATTTTGCCATTTGTTTCTTCATTATAAGATATTGTAACTGTATCTACCATATATCCTGGTTTTGGAACTGCAGTAAATAGAACGCTTCCGCTTGCTGCCCATACGATAGATGTTGTATCATAGCCAGTTTTTCCATCGCGTCCTACGCCTGCAATATCCACATAGTCAAATGCTACTGCACCACTACCAGATGGCATAAATGTTACATCATATCTATTTGGTGTAAAGTATGCCTCAACGTATGTGTTCGCCATTACATTAGGCACCGTTACTAAGTAGTTAATTGGCTCTGGCGATGTTGGCAATGGGTCTTGTCTAACACCATTTATCAATACGCTATCTAAGTGATTACCAGGTGATGCCTTTACAGTAAACAACTGAGTTGCGCCTTCGTCAACTGAGATTGTATGTACCATCCCTGTTGTAATTAGTGCAAGTCCTGTTTGTACTGTTGTATCCAAATAGAAGTTACCTGCGTTTTCTGTATTTATAATTAAGTGTATATCGCGTTGTGGAACAGCGCCTGTATTGAAGCTGCCTACGTGTGCGTGTGCGTCATTTGTGATACCCCAGTTATCTGTAACCATACCTTTCGGTATAGATACATTATATAAACTGTTCGTTGTTAATTGTGTATAAACTGCGCTAATTGTATTTCGTAATTCACCAGCTATAAATCCGGTGCTGAAATCACTGCTTAGCAATGTTGCTGCTTGACCTGTAGTTTGGTTAGTTAATACAATATTGCTGTCGTGTTTGCCTGCTAAAACATTAGTCCAGAACTTCGTAGTATTATAGGTGAAGTCAGAGTTATAAGGATAACTTATTTTCACTGTATCTCCTATTATTGACACTGTAGTTCCATTTGTCGGTTTATCCAATCTGAACTTGCCAGCCAAATTTATCGTCCTACGAACTTGCCATGTATCCCAAGTAGGTGTTCCTAATAGTGAGATATCTGGGGTTTTTGAACCATCAACTCTTGCTATTGTCACTTCGCCCTCTAAGGAACTAGTTGCATCAGTCAAGTTAACGTGAACATATAGAGTGCATAAACTTACTGCTGGATAACCTGTAGTGTGGGTTGCTGTATCTAAGTTTGAATTAACTATGCCTGTTCTCTTTGTGGCTGTTACCAAAGCACCATCCCACTCGAATTCAACCTTTTCGTTTGCGTAGAAGACGTCTCCAACTTTAACCACAATTTCATTTGCCGTAGGTTTGGTTACTTCTTCACCTTGTTTGTAAATAACCAAGAATGATGCGTGGTCCCACTTTATGTTTTTATTAACTGATTGTCCCCACGTAGTTGGTGATTGAGGTTCGTCTTCTTTATATAATTTGTCATCGTTTGGATAAGCGCCAGAATAAACTCCACCGTTAAGTGCGATTGCAACAACTTCTGCTGCATCTTTAGTTTTTCCGGTTAATGTCAATTCAGGATTTAAGTTACCAAACTTATCTGATAGGACACCTTCAAAGATGGTAAATTTAAATTCATCTCCGAATGTCATTCCATAACTAACACCGAACCGCATCTCGTTGATAGCTTTTCCGGAATCAGTAGCATTCTGTGGAATAAAATCAGCGTTAAGATGGGAGCTAGGAGATTTTGATTTCGCAAGAAGAACTATATCAGTAGCAGGTGCACCAGTTGCCTTAGCAACATATACTGTATCGTTAGATGCTATAGGAGCTGTTCCGCCTATAGTACCTGTTCCGATTGTTGTTGTATTGAGGTAAATCTGTGCTGCGTTAGAAGATGGAAGACCGCCTTTTAACTTCAAGTCACTAGTCCAAGCATTAGCGCCTGGAATAGTCGTAATACCTGTTTTATACCAACCCGTAGTAGGTGTTGTAGTAGTATCTGCTATCATAACTTGAGTAAATGCACGTCTATACATTACTGTATCTGCTTGCACATCCCATACGATATGGGCAGCAGCAGTTGTGGACTTGTTAAGTGAGTAGGTTGCTTCAGGCATATTAGACGAAGAAGTAACTACCCTTACATTCCATATTTTGTTTGTTCCATCCATAGCTGTTATAACAGTGCTAGATGCACCACTAATTGCTGTAATGTGGGCTTCTGTTAGAACTATCGGCAAGTCAAATGTAAGTGTATAATCAACTGTATCGCTATTTGTATATACATATTGATAGCGGATATTGCTGTTTATGTCGGTGGTTATGTCTAATTTACCATCCTCTCGTCCATGTGCATATTGATTTTGATGTGCATCAACCGTAACTTTCTTCAATGTAATGCCTTGTGTCTCGAAGCCAAGTGTTTGGCTGATTCCTGATGTTTTTATACCATACGCATCTTCGAACACATCTGCTGACATAGTCACTAAATATGTCGTTTTATTTTTCAATGGCGTAGCGCCTGTATGGAAGAATAATGTATCGCCTCTATGGTCAATTGTAGATGAAGCAATAGTTCTAACCTCACCACCGCCTGTCAATGTCAATATAGTAGGTTGTGTATATATACCATTCTTTAAGCCATTCCAATAAATCCCTATCTCTGGGTTATTTATTGGAACGCCTGTTATGCCTGTGCCTGTTGATGTTGCTGTACCATATTTAATGGTTGCAGCATAACCGTTTATATTCTTATAATATACTGTATCGCTTTGTGCTCCTGTTCCCATTGCTACGCCAGTATAAGGAGATTCTATAACTTTAATAGAATAAACGCTATCTACTGCAGAACCTACTGGAACAGTGAAACTAAATGTAAATACATTATTAGCTGCATTCTTATTCAATGAAACATTGGTTAAGTTTGCTGCTTTTGCGCCATTCTTCCAAACTTGGAAGTATTTATTGTTATTCGTTGTTCCGCTTGCGCCTGCATCAGCATCTGCTTCGGTCAATGGTGAGTCCAAAGTTATCGTAAATACAAGTTCTTTTTTGCTTGTATGATATACAATATTTCCGTCTGTTGTATCTGATGTTCCTATAACAGGATCTGTAGCGACAATGCTTTTCACTGTGATTGTTGTCTTCAATGTATTTGCAACTACAATCGCTTGTGTGTTCTTATTACCATACAAGTCGGTTAATTTGCCTACTGGTATAGTTAAACTATATACTTGATTTGCTTGCAAGTTAGTTGAATTTACTGCAATCTGTGATACAGGAGCAGTTACACCACCAACTGTAGTAAGTGTAGTAGTAGGTGGATTTACCGTATAAATACCGGGTGCTGCATCATAAGCGGATATTGATTCTCTATCGAACCATACCACAGCTGAATCTGATGGTAGAGTAGGTAGAGTAGATGCTTGTATTGGCAATATAGCGTGTCCGTTCTTACCAACTAACTTAGCTGTAAAGATATTCGGTAGGTCGTTTGGGTCGTCTGCGAAGTTCTTTCTGTATAACCAATAGTGGTTTTGTACACTAGTAGCTGCCGTACCCGGCATTGTTACTCTACCCGCCAATTCGAATCCAGTGATTTTGACTTCAATTGGTTTATTTGGAGTAGTGGTATTCAATCCATCTAATTTGGCTGTCTTAATAAAGATGTATACTGTATCATTTTTTTCACCAAACTTAAGTCCTACACTATCAGCATTATTTAATTTACCGATACGACTATCTGCTATTGTTATTTCAGGCCATGTAGATTTGTCGTTTGCATCAATATTTTCAAGCTCTGCACTAAATACCAACCTGAATGCTACTTGCTCACTTGTTGTATTTGTGATTCCGTTCGTACGTTGGTAGACAATACTTGTTTCATTAGCTGCAAGTGTCTCCAAACTAAAGTCCTCTATCAAACTAACTCTTGTAACCGTTGGCAATGACTTAGTTGTAATTGTTTGAGCAAGTGTCACTGCTTCGTTTATGTTGCCCCATCTATCTGTAAATACGCCTGCTGCAATATCAACATAATATGTTGTTTCGTATAGTAGTGCTGGAGAAGTTACTGTAAATCCAATGGAATCTATATGGTTTGTTGATGCTGTTGAAATATGTTTGTGTGTTATAGTCACTGATACTGTATCGGCTGTTGACCTTAGTTTAAGGTAATCACCTGAAGATTGAGCATCTTCTAACTTAGATCTTACTATATCACTATTATTCAATATTAGTTGATAGCTTCCGCTTGTCACTGGTGCGCCAATTGCGCTACCTTTTAAGTGAGTTCCAGTATATGGTGAAGTTATATTGTATGCTAACCCTGCGTAAGGTGAAGGGTTTGTCACACTTGTTGGATTGAATTTCCTGCGAACAGAGTATCCTTCCCAATTACTTGATTCTATTATATTAGCGTCGGTTGCCACTCTACCTGTATTGTTAATTGCAGCCGGTACGCCAGTATATTGTATCGTTCTAATATAGAGTTTCCATTCAGTTAAATCTAGTGGTATATCTCTAACAGTGACTATATATTCATCAGCGCTACGTTTAGCAACTGAATATGACAAAGTACCAGTTACACCATTTATATTTAGCGACATCAAAGATGGATTTGCTTGCACCACATAAGGTGTAGTTCCGGCTTCAAATGTAACTAAGAATTGAACTGAATCTGCGTTTGTATATGCTATTGTTGTTGGAGCAGGTGCATTACGTTTGATTGATGCAATCTTCCATGATTTCTTCTGTGTCTCAAATGTTAGCAATGGATTTGATTCATCTGGTCCAACTACTATTGGTAAGCAATTGTTTATCAAGTTGCCGTATTTATCTTCTAATACTCCATTAGGAATACCGAGGTCATAAATAGTTGCGCTATCAAGTTTTACATCGCCTGTGAATTGAACCAATCTAAGTTCAGCTTTCAATGCTCCTTCTGCTGCTGCTGATAATGATGGTATCTTTGTTGTGCCACTGCCATCTGGTGATAGCAACGGTTGTCCATACCATCTGCCTCTGTATTGTTGCCCCTGAACTTCGTCTGTGAGGGACAATATTGTCCAGCCACTTGTTGCATTATTGGCAGTCACTAATGAGCCGTTTGATGCTAACATTGCGGTATCGGCGTTCGGACCTATGTTCCAAGGACCTACACCCCAAATATAAGCATTCATCGTATCCAGATCGTCATCAGGAAGACCAGGATTATATGATGTAAGAACTGAAACTTTACCGAAGCCATAATTTGCTGCTGCGCTATGCTCTAAGTCAAATGCTCTACGAACCTTTTGGTTCAAGGTTAATATAACTTGTGGTTGAACTGAAACGCCGACCGAGTTGTTGATTGGTTGTGCAGAAGTGACAACTAATGGAGATGCAACATTCTTAAAGTTGAAGTCCTCCCATACACTTATCAATTCTACATCTGTATCTACTACTAATTTATGCTCAAGCTTCCTTGTGGTCGGAGCGATTGTAAACAACTGCTCTTGATTATAGTCCGCTGGAGTTCTATCTAATGCTAAGTAAGGTTTAGTGAAAGTAGGTGTTCCTGCTAAGTTCACATAATCCATTACGACTACATAAACTTCGTTCGGTTGCAATGTAGGAAGACCCAGATTGTATCCTGCAACCAATTCTGCATCGCCCATATTCCACCAATTTACATACGCTGGGTCAAGCACTGCTACGATTGGATGGTTATCTTTGAAGAATACCGTATCGTTCTCTGTGTTCGGTGCGCTATATGTAGTTGTATCAAACAAGCCATATATACCGTTTACACCCGTGGTACTCCAAGCAGGTGCTGTTAATTTTCCACCAAACAATATCATAGTCGTATCGGATGCTGTTTTACCTTTCACTCTCGCAATATCATTACGGAAGTTATCTATTTTGCTATATTCTATATTTGTTGTTACTGTATCTGTTGCTTTTAATGCTTTATCTGTATTATTTCCTTTAACGACCATAAAGTCAGCACCTGTTATTTTCGGTGTGCCTGGGTCTGGTGCTTTGCTCAATGTCACTTTGAATAACAACACTGGAGCATTTGCTATACGGTCTGTAAATGCAGCGTAGTATTGGAATGATGGATTGTAAACATTTATCGCTGTCAAAGACGACCTCAAATCATACTCCCAATAAGGTGGGTCTGTAAATGGAAGTTTTTCGCCTAAATCCATATAACCCTTTGCACCAGTTGTGCTTACTGGTCCAGGTGTGTTTCCTCCTGGTCCCATAGAAGGATGTGTCCAATTACCTGGAGCAGCTACAGTATCGCCTCTATCTGTTCCTTTCCAATCATAGTAGTCCTCGGTTGGTCTTTGTCCTTTAACATCGTGGTTGTATTTAGAGTTTGTTATGTGTTCGCGTGTTGCAACACTCCCTGTAAACCAAGCGGTATATAATGCTCTTTGTGCATAATTGTGGTTTATACCGTACATAGAACCAGCACCTACTTGGATACCTGATAGAGGAGTAAGTGGCACGATTTCAATCTTAGTAATTTTCGGTAATTCTTTCTTAACGAATGTCTTAACGTATAAGTCAGCGTTTTTATTGCCCCAAGCATCTATTAAGGAGCCGTGAGGGAATTCAACATAATAAACGGAATCCACGTGTGGTTTCTTTACGATTACGAATTCTATTTCGTTCGGTGAAACTACTGAATCGTTTACTAATTCAATTTGACCATCAGCGCCTAATTTATTTCTTGGAATAAAGGAGAAGGTAGCCACGCTATCAGCATCTGTTGCGAACAGGTCGCCTTCTTTAACGATATTGACGAAACTATTGATTTGGCTATGGTTATAAGGTTCATTTGCTTCAAGTGTATCTATAAGAGCAATCTTAAATCTCGCACCTTCCAAGCCACTTACACCAATACCTGAGTATTGAACGTCTGTATATGGGTAAACGTTTGGTAGATTGTTAGAGTTCTTAAATTCAGCTGCTACACCTATATCGAGTGAGAACTGATTCTTATAGTTCCAAGCGTTGTTGCCGTAAATTAAACCAGTAGCACCCACTATACTAACGCTATCCACGTTATTCGCTGGTGTCTTAGCATTTACGCCTCTTGGCTCGGTAGTCCAGAATTTTAATGCTGCGGGTGTTGCGTTGTTAAACCAAGCAGTAGTGATTATTGCTTCGTTTGTGCCGTAGTCACCGATAGTTCCACCGATAGTCATCGAGAGATATACTTCCTTATCACCATTTGTGAATCCTACCAATCTATCCGCTCTGAAGTTAGCAAAATCAGGCATATTGCCAGAGCCACTCGCACGAACAAATCTTGATTGCATATTAATTCCACCCAATGTAGCACCGGATGTTACGTCAGGAATATTTGGATTATGGTCGAAGTAACCAATCCAATTAACTGTTCTGTGTGAATTAATGTAATTAGGAACGTCTGCGCCTGTGAGAGTTCTATCATCGTTAGCGATTACGACAGAGTCCAAGTTTGGCGTATATTGAGTAATTTCGTAAGTCCATTTAGCTGGGTCTATAGCATTACCATATTGGTCTTGCAAGCCATCTTGGAACATTCTTGCGCGAGTAGCGCCGTGCGCTGCATAATCCACTGTATCAGCGATTAAGTAATATGTGCCGTTATCTTCTACATATCTAATATTTGCGTATGCTGCGGCAAGGTCGCCAGCAGTATTGTATATATTCAATATATCAGTACTGTAATCACCGTATGCAGTTGGAGCAACGGGTGTTCTATTACCTATTGCTTCGCTTAGCATAATTTTCTCGTCCCATCCGTTCCAGATGACATAATTAGCAGATGAGCCATAAGTGTATCCGTGTTCGTTAGTGCTACCCAATGGGTTGCCTTCCGAATATACTGGTGGGAAAGCAGGTCCGAATGATGATTGCAATTTCACGTTATATACTTGGTAGTAATTAGTAATTTTATCTTCTGCATCTGTGCCATAGAAGTATTTCTCTATATAGTTGCTATCTAAGTTAACAACTACGCCGTCGTGGGTAGTAAATCCAACCACTTTAACCATATTGTTAAATACAGTGTCGTATATAGATGGTTCATTACCTTGTATATCTTTGCCCGGTTGTAGCCAAACGGTAACTTGGTAGTTCCATACGGTATCAGGTTGTGTAGGAGTTCCAATATCATCCCAGCCGACATAAGTAACCTGCAAGTTATTAGTGCTTGCTGCTCCACCTACTGCTTGCTCAGGGTTCGCAGTAAGAGAATAAGTTCTATAACCATCCGAATTAGCGACATATGCTTCGAAATTTGTAGTGCCACTTGGTAGTGCTTTTCTGCCTGTCACTGTATCAACAGCGATAACGATAGTTTTTAGGTCATCTGGCTCAAGTATTCCATTGAAACTTAAGATGAAGCCAAGCTCTACCATACCTGCGTGTATTGACGAACCCGTATTTATAGCCGAACCACCTACATAGCCGGTTTGAACGCCGCCTACATAGCCATAAGCATCACCCCAGAGAACTCTTGCGAGCAATCTATTTGAATTATCGCGTGTATTGTGCTCTATCCATAGTGGGTCATCCCAACCGTATGCTGCTGGTGCAAGTTCAGTTGTAGCAATATGTTGTAATGATACGATACCTGTTTGAGAGGTAACCGCTTTAACATTAGATAATACATAGCGAATTGTGTATTTCTGCAAAGCGACTTCCGCCATTTGGTCTGGTGTTAGTTTAAATTCAAATTTATCGTAGCCCTGTTGAACAACTGTATAAGTTTTCTTTATTGCTGTTCCAACTTGTTCCCAAATAGTGCCATTCTCTGTTTTATACATTCTCATTGTAACTGTATCAGTAGCTGGGTATGTCTCTGGTCTTTCAGCGAGACGAGCAGCTGCAACTGGTTGGTTAATATTGAATATAACAACTGAGTCCACTTTATCAGAGTTTGTTATGATAACAGTTGGATGACTTGGGTCTTTATCTGTTAATTCTATTGGTTGTCTGTTTACGTATATATCTTCGTATATATTAGATGGTCCATCTTGACTATATACTAGGTTAACATTACCTTTATCATCAGCGAATCCTTTCACTTGTTCTATTACTAAGCGTCCGCGGAGGGAATCTTGTATTCTAACAGCGACGAAGTATCTTGTTTGGTCTATTGCGTTTCCGACACCGGCAGCGCTACTAGTTCTGAATAATGCTATATCATCATTTGCGACTCTCATATTATTCAGTGCTGTACTGTTATAGTATCCAATTGGATATGAGTAGTTTGCTGGTTCTGGTAAATCCACAAATTTAACTACAACTTGGTCTTTGGTTAAGTGTGTTGGTCTTGCTTGTGGGTTCTTAAATTGCAATTCGAACATTACAAGTTTAGAGTCCGGAGTTAATTCCATATCTTCAAGAGCGCTCTTATCAAGTGTAAGATTATTAGCAGTTGTATTAGCCACATCGATCAATGCTGCTATGTTTGCATAATTTGGCAATCCAATTAAACCTTGTGCATCATAATATGATGAACCTTGTCTATAACCTATTACAGCTCCATTAGTATTTCCACCTGCTGTTGAGAATTCTGGAGTCACTTTATATATAGGGTTATTTGTAAGTGTAGTCTGATTGCTTACTTTCCATTCTGCAACCCTTCTACTAGCGTCATTCCACAACATAACGCGTCTGCTACCGACAAGTGTGCCGGCTACTGTTACTGCTGTATCCTTATCAGAATAGTCAATTAAGTAGTATGCTGTTTTACCTGTTCCTTCTGCGATTCCGCTTTCACGAACTGCTTTTGCGGTAATTTCGAATTGTTGATTTGGTGAAGCGAGCTTCATTGAATCCAATACGTATTCGATACCTGCATTAGTAGAGATTAGATAGCGAGCATTTACGTCTGTTGATATAAATGAAGCGTATGATGCTGTATCAGTGTATAATACTGCTACATTTTCTACTTTTATGTTATTTGCGCTACCGTTTTTCTTATATATTAATTGGAATGCTGTATCTGCAATTTGCAAGAAGTAGAAGCCATCAACATAGCTTGAGCCGGATGGATTTACAGCTTCGCCTGTCACAACATATCCCGTGCCAACATTAGGTGCAGTAGTTACTGTATCAACCCAGATAATAGGAACATTAAATGTTCTTGTATCGAAGTATCCTGCTGCAGTTGGAGTTGATGCTGATGTAGGAACATTTGCAGTTAACTCTATTGCTTTCAATCTATTGCGTTCTGAGACATTCTTTGTAATATCGAGTGAATTTACGAACTTAGTGCCTGAGATATGAACGATAATTTGTTCGCCACCTGAAGCGTGTGCTCTAAATGTATCCACTGGCATCTTTGCTGTTTGTCCTGGTTGACCGCCTGTAATGCCAGACCAAGTTTTATCCCAGTTATAGTTTGCTATAAGATAATCTTGTGCTGTATATGTTCCTAATTCGTTATATGTACCTTGTATATCTAATGTTTTCAAGCCAACGAAAGTGACTTCCGTTTTGTTTGGAGTGAAATATACTGGTAAATAAGCTACTGATGGGTTGCCTGCTTTATCTTTTGCATAAACTACGAATTTGTAGTGGTTTGCAGGATTTGTGCTACCCCAGATTTCAGCCATATCTTCTAATCTAAGAGTTCTATATGTAGTTGTTGTATCTACTTTTGCTACTGAACCTGCTTCTGTTGGATACCAATATGTGGTATTTGTCAGCATAGGCAATTTTGTTACAGTATCATTTACTAAAGCGATTTTAATAGTTGCTATATCGAGGTTTGCATCAAATATCACGCCTGTTATTCTATCTGAGCCAATAAGTGTATCAATATTTGCTATCCAAGATGCAGTAGGTGTTAATTTTGCAGTATTATAGAGACAAGTATCAGTCCATAATGTATTTGCTGCAGTCCAAGCGCCTGCCGTGAATGTAGGAGAAGCTATTTTGCCAAATCCACCAACAACTGGTGCTGGGTCTTGCTCAGTCACATCGTCTAAGTCCATTCTAATGATGGAGTACGTATTGATATTTGGGTATCTGTTATCTATTACGATGCTGTAGTTAGCGTCAATAGCAGTAGCACCTCTCATAATAGTATCAACACCGATATTTGTGCCGAATAGGTCTATTCTGCGTTCGTATTGGTTAGATATTGTATCTGCTTTGAAGAACAATTTTTCAATTGGTTTCTTCAATTCAAATGGTTTAGCTAATTCTACTCCGGTGTTTGCGCCACCAACAGCATTAGTTGCTAAGTCAGTCACATTGAATGTATAGACGAATCTGCCATTTTCTAATGTTGATTGAACTAATCCCGCTGGATTATATTTTGAAGCAGCAGTCATTGATAATACCATTGTATCAACTTCGGCTCTAGTTTCATCATAAGTGCCTGTTCCAAGTGTTATATGATTAACAGCAGTTGTTGTATTGAATGGGTCAGTGTAATTATTTAGAGTGCCATTATTTTTCCAACCAGTAACGTTATAACCTAATATATTGCTAACTGTATCGACACCGAAGTATAACTTAACGATTAAGTTGCCTTGGTTTTCTACATCTGGGAAGGTAGTATTACCTAAGTAGGTTTCTCCGCCTCTGTCGTATGCTCTGTATACAGTTTTTGTTGCGCCATAGAATGGTTTAACGAATGGGTTAACATACCAAGTAACTGTTTCGCCATTTAACAATGTGTTAGTGTTGCCTGTTGTATTTATGCCGGTAATATCAAAGCGAACTTTGATTTCTGGTGGAACCGGGTTCAAATCATATTTATACCATTTGTTCTCAAATGTTCCTACATTGAGTATAGTAGTATTTGGCACACTTGAAGGTGGTGGCAAATTAGCGGTTATTGTATCAGATTCATTTGTAGTTGTATTTGAAATCACATATTTAATCGATGCATTATTTTTGAATTGCACTCTGAAGTTATATGGAACGGAGCCCATTTGTCTATTGAATATACCGAGCAATCCTGTTGTTAGAGAGCCGGCTATATCTGTTGTATCATCAAGATGCTTTGTACCTGCATTTCCATTTTTGAATTTCAATGAGATAGTAGATTTTTTAACGACCGGGTCGTTAACTGCTTCAACAGCAATGTATTCGCCCCAAGTGTTATATGTGATTAGAGACCACAATTCTTCTACTGCAGAAGCATCGTCTGTTCTATGTCCATATATATCAAATAGAGGAACTTTTTCGCCAGAATTAACGTATGCACAAGTATCTGTTCTATCGCCAGCAGCTAATGTCAAAGCGGTTGGGTAGCCCCACAATTCAAGTGTCTTTCCAATATCAATATCTTGGTCTATTGTGAAAGTAATTTTGAATGGATTATTTTCTGATGTATAGAATGCTTCGTGAGTTAGTAGAGTGTCTGTGCCATTAGTGTCTGCATATATGTGTCCTGTAGCAACTGTCTGTGGGGCTATGGCTACTGCTTCGTCCCAAGTAGTTGATACGAGAACTTGTTTGTCATCCAATTTAACTGCATAGTGGTATCCGCCTACTTCGTTGCCATTGACAATCGCCGTTTGGTCTGCTATATCTAAGTTCAACGGAGAGCCAGTATAAATCCATGAGTAGCCATTGACACCAACAGGAACATCAGGATTTGTTAGGATATAGCGAGTGATACCGGTCCAAATATTTGCTTTAACCTTTGGGTCTGCTTTTGTATATTCGAACAAACTATCAATTATTGATTTGTTAGTTGCGTCTAAATGATAAGTTATTCTATAGTATGTATGTCCGCCGAACTCTGATAGTCCTGCAGGTGTTATAGTTGGTGTTCCTACCCAAAGACGTCTTGCTGGGGTAGTTCCAACAGTTCCATCATACACTATAGGTTCCGTACTATTTGCTACATCAGAATTATCAACACCGCCAATCCACAAACCATTTGCGAACGATTTTTGCCATTCATTTCCTGGAGTTGCTGGTGCTTTTACTGGGATGTTAAATCTAACATAGAAGCTTATTTCATTATTACCTAGGTCAATAGCGCCATCAACGAATCCTGCATTGAGGGTCTGTTGTGTTGAGCCGACTGCTTCATCAATTTTAGCAGGACCTAAGTATGTAATATGTAATTTGAGTGAATCGCCTAAGAAGAACATTGCAGGAACTGTATCCTTGTAAGTTCTGCCTGTTGCTTGATTTACGTAAGAGAATTCTAAGTATGTAGTATCACCATTAAATGGCTCTATACCCAAGTAATCAATTTCAGTTATTAAAGCGGTTAGGGTCTTTGGTCTTAAACCAAGATTGTATCCACCGGTTGAATTTAAATCTGCTACATAATTAACATAAAATTCGCCATTTGTAAATGCAACCGGAGCTGTTCCATTATAATATAATGCTTTAACTTCTACATTTGTTTTGATAGCACTACTACCAGTAGCGTTGTCAAATATATATGCACCATCTGCGCCATAATTAGCGTCTACGTCTTCCATATCGTTATAGTTTAAGCCGTTAGTTACGTATGCATCATAATTCACTGTATCCAATGGATGCTTAGAGAATATTGTATCTAACATAAAGTAAGTGCCTTCATCTCTCATCTGGATACTTGTTATCCCTTCAAAAGGAATTGGAGGTGGGTTTGTTCCGGAATTAACTATCAAACCTGTTGCAGCACCTGTTCCACTTTTGTATCTAAATGTAGGTGTTTGGCAATCTATCTTTATAGGAATACCATTTGCAGGTAATTCTTTTGATGCAGTTGCTTGAACTACCCAAACGCCCCCCAAAACTGGAGTCAAGCCGCTATATTCAATTTCGTAAATGCCGTCCACGTTAAATGGAAGCATTACAACTAATTGTTGCATACCGGTTGGGTCTGAAGGAAGTACTTGTGGGAAATATTCTGAGTATGCTATTGTGAAATCACCGTGTGCGTATTCTAATTTCGCATTAGGTCCATTACCGCCAAATATTCCAGGTGCATAAGTTGCGCCGTTTCCTGCTTTGAAGGTAATTGTCAATTGATTTAGTTTATCTATATCTATGCCGTTCAATGTATTGAAAGTGAAGATATATGGGAATGTTCCGCTTAAGTCCTTCATTGTAAGGGCTTTGTTATTCTTGTTCCCATCATACATCGTGTATCTCGTTGATGCTACAGTTGAAGTTGATGCAGTATCCCAAGTGATTGGAGTAGACGAGTGTCCGAAATAGAATGTTGTATCTAATAATGATACACCACCTGTATTGTGTACATTTCCATAAACTATGAAAGCGTTATCTGTAGTCACTTCGTTATTTGCATATTGGTGTGTGTTATACATATAATCAGTAGCAAAATACCAATCCATTACACCCCACAAAACTTCAGGTGTTTCTCCCGCATCATCCCAATATGACCGATTTGGACTAGTATTATTATCATTAATTGCATAAGGAGATTTTAAAACATCTTCGCCATAGAAGAATGGCATTCTGTATGTTCCTGCAACTTCTACGAGTCCGCGGTTAGAGCGGAGCAAGTCCATTTCGTCACCGACAACAATTTCTAAGACGTCTCTATTTGGAAGTTTAGTATTAACCATATTCATTTGTGGGTCTGGAACAACTGGGTTAGATGATTCTCTGCCCAAAAGTATTGGATATACCTTACCGTTATCTGCTACATATACGTTATTCAACACTGGACGTGCTGCTACACCGGATTTTGTTGTTCCGATAAAGAACAATGTCTTATCGTAATCTGGGGTGCCGGGTGCTGGGAATTGCCAAGCGACAGAAATGAAATCTTCATTCGCTGCTTGTTGAGAGCCATCGAAACCACTTACAATCAATATCTTCTCTTGCATTGCCTTCAATGAATCATACAAGCCAGCATACATTGCCAAGCCCTCTGCATACCGATCTGATGTTGCCGGGTCAGTAGGTGAATTGACGGTTGCTAGTCCCATTGCATATTTATTACCTGCCCATCTTTGTGCAAATTCTGTTGCATTTTGTGTCCAAGCGGTGTCAAGGGTAGCACCGGCTCCAACTACGTAGGATATACTTGGGATGATGTCAAATAGGTTCTTTAAGAATGCTTTTACTTCTGGGGTTACAACTTTGTTTGCAAATTGATTGATATTCGTTACCATATAGTTGGTAGTATTTGTCAAATCAACGCCAGGTATAGGTGATATGCCTTGTGAATTTGACAACAAATCTGGGTTCCAAACTATTGGCTCGCTAAATTTAAATTTAACTTGCATTCCTGCGTCTTCTAAGTTAATGCCATATCTTGTATCAACTACCGCTGGTGTGTCAGGTGTTGTAAATGCAACAGTTACATTTCGTTTCATATTCACTTGAACGATTTCTGGTCCGCGTGAGGAGAATATAACTTTGAATGATTCGTCTATATTTGGATACACCAATGGTTGTTTTATACCTTTATCTTGGGCAATCAAAAGCAATGTATCTTCTTCGTAGCAAGCATTCTCTCGCATTGGGATAACATCGTATATTGCTACGAATGAGTTCTGTGCTGGATTATTACCTGTTACGCTAGCTTTATCTAATATTAATTTTATACCTGAGCGAACTCCGTATATAGTATCATAGTTAGGAAGTTGGATAAATCCTGCTTTGGTAGGGGTAGTATTAGTATCACCAGCGAAAGAGCCATTCATCACAAATGGATTAATATTAGCGCCTGTGCCTCTTAACTGCATAGTTACGTTAGAATGCGATGTAATACGGATTCTGCCGAAGGTTGAGTTAATAATTGCTCTACCTTCATAATCCTTTTCTATTTCATACCAATCGCCTGTGCCTGCATCATATCTATCAAATGTATATAGGATACCTGGGTATTCTATTGTGCCTACTTTTGTTTGCATATAAGGTGGAACGGACTTCTCGTTCTTCCATTCTTCTGTTGTCTTACCTATAACGTTAAACGAAACTGTTGTTCCGGCTAACTGTTGTCTTAACTTAGCAGGAGAAGCTGGAGTGATAATGGTAGTATCTGAATATTGGAAATCAGAAAAGATACCATATACAATTCCTGATGCAGGAGCTGTAATGTCACCTAATGGATAATATCTTCCTAAACGGTATGTTGCTTCATCACTAATAATCTCATTATAAGTAGGGTTTGAACTACCACTAAATACATCCAATACCTCTCCGCTAGTAACCATAGAGCGACTGATGTTTATTGTTCTTGCTGCAATTTGCTCCGAGCTTAGGTAAGGAGCCAATGTGCTAGATGGAACATCTGAAGTTGCGCCTATGCTATATGTTGCTGGATATAATTGCCATCCAAGATAATCTGTTGCTGTGTTTGGTGTGCTCATTCCATCTGAAGTCCAACCAAATGGTCGTGTAGCGGATGCTTCCAATGAAGCAGCGTCAACTACCGGTGAGTTAGTAGGATTTGCTGGGGCTTGTGTATGTATACCGGATATTGCTAAGCGTAATAATTCGGGATAAGCGACATTAGCCGTTGTTGCTTCAATTTTATCTGCTACTACGTTAAACTCTTTTGGTGCCTTTGGCATTACAATTACTTCAGCCATTGGCATTCTGCTTGCTGAGTATGTAGAGATATTTTCGAATGTATACAGATTAGAACCTGTTATAGTATAATGTATTACTAAGAAACCATAAGTATGTCCATCTACCAATGTGTTATGTATAGCTGGTTGCAATGCAAAAGAGCCGAGATTATCTGCTGTTCGATACATATAAACAGTATCAGCTCCCGCTGCAACAGCTGGCGATGGTAATGTATCTACTAATATATCTACATTGCCATTTACATCTCCGATAAGAGCCATTTGAGTTACTATTCCTCTTATAAATGGTATCTTATTTGTATATGTATAATTGCCTGTATATTGTGGTGGAGCAAATGCGTTATGAACTGCTGTTTTGAAAGCAGTATTTACATCTTCGTAGTTCGCGCCATCGGTATAGAAAGGAACTGAAGAACCTATCGTTGTATTTGTCAAGTCAATTCTTGCTACAAGTATACCATGATATGATGCGTTTTGCGTAGGAGCAAGTGGAGGTGTATTTGTAGAAACTGATTGGTGTAGGTCTGTTTTATTAAAATCAAACTTAATTGTTATGTCGCCATCTACAACACCATTGAGCGTTGGAATGTCGTTGAAGTTATAATTAGTAATTCTGATATTTTTGAAGTATGGTTGATTGCCTTTGATTTCAATACATTCACCAATTTCTATTGTGCCAGGGATTTCAGTTCCTCTGAAGCGTATATTATCAGAACCCTCTAATGCTGCTGTTGCGGCTGTCAAAGGTGCAACGAGGTCTACATTACCGCCGGCTGCGCCGCCTGGGAAGTCGTGTATAGCGGCATCATTACAAACTATAGACCAGCAAGTTGCATCCAATGCATCTACATTCAAAGTATTCTCTCCACCCGGTATTCCTAATGCAGCTAATGTTCCTTCAATAACAACTATATCAACTGATGTTGGTAATGCTCTTGTTGTTTGGAATTTATTAAAATAAGCTCTGGCATAATCTGGGTCATCTGAATTACCTGCAAAGTCATTTGCTGCACCTACGAGGTCTGCCAAAGTAGGATTAGTTGCTGCATTCAGGTTATAATGTTTAGCATCTTTCATTTCTTTGAAAGTGTTTAAATCAGACCAATCTTGTGTCTGAGCGGCACCATCTGGGTCTGACTGAACGAACAAGTGTCTACCTTTGATATTTACAACATCTGCCGGATAGCGATAGTCGCCCCATACCAAATCATTTGGATTTTGGAAGTGAGATACAGTTGCGCCGAGTTGGCTGAAGTCAGCCACTGCGGTTCCTATAGCACCAACTTTCAGTTCGCCTGTTATTTTTATCGGTCCGTGTTGTAAGAATTTGTCTCCTGATAATACAGTGGTTCCACCTATAGTAACAGCACCGCCACCGCCGAATACGCCGGCGAAGTCATACTTACTTGAACTAAGTGTAGTGAAGTAACCTTTGGTTACAGTCAAGTTTTCTACGCTTGTTAATTGTCCAGCATAAGTAGTATCTGTTACCGCATCTTTATTGATAGTCAAATTCTTAAGAGCGACAACATTATTAAGTTGTGATTCGGTGTTTCCTAAGGCAGTAAGTTCTAAGTTAGTTAAATTAGTTCTTGTAGCGTCATGGACAACGAAGTTTCTGATAAGATTTATCTTTCCATTGATTATCACTGGATTTGGGAATGAAGGGTCACCGGTAGCATCAACTGATACTGCGTTCAATTCACTCAAATTAAGTGTTCCACTAAGAGCGATTAAGTTATGCACAGCTGTCAATGCAGTTGCATTAACTTGTGCGCCGCTTGTTGTCAAAGAGTAGAGACGCACTGGAGATATATTTGCCAATGTTGTATTACGCATAATTAGAGCGTGGTCTGCAAATTGGTCTGTTATACCCTGAATCGTTTGTCCGTATGATATGAAGTATTGTTTAGGAACAACCGTTTGGACTATTCCAGCATATCTTGTAAGGTTGCGGAATGATGCACCGCCGAGGAAATTAACTTCGCCGTTAAGAATGTCTATATCGTTTGATACAATTACTTCTGCTGGCAATTCTACGTAGCCATAATTTACTCTGACGCCGTTTGTTCCTTTAATAAGGACGCCGGATGCAGATAAACCAGTAACTTTTGCGATGTTGTCATTTTGTCCGTCAGCTGTCACTTCGATTGAACCGTTGATAGTTTGTAAGATACCGCCGCCGGAGAGTTCGCCTCTCGTAACATTAATATCGTTACATTCTTTTAATTCGCCTGTTTGCAATTTGTATGGCATACCAGGTATCGTTACTGCTTGTTGAGAAAGGGTAATGGAGCCCAACTTTGTGATGTTGGAAATCCATTGGTCTGTTTTTCCTGTGAACTTTATGTTCTGCCCTTCTAATCTGTCTTTTCCTGCGAGATTGGACATTGCGTCTCCACGCAAGTAAATACCGTCGCCATAGATGGTGAGATTACCACTAACTATAGTTTGTTTGTAATCTGCTCCACCGTCTTTTCCACCGTCACATATTTTCAATGTTCCGATACCGCTTCCATTGGAAGGGATTGTCGCCAAGTTAAATGAGACATTCATACTTGAAGCGTAGTAAGGCGTTTCTATCTTATCGATAGTTTTGTTGCCTTGTGCGAACCAGTTCTGTAGATTAACATTGACGCCAGAAACGTTAGTTGGAGCTGGGTCCATATCTAGCACCACAAGATTTATAATCTTGTTGATGTGATTTGGAATGCCCCAATCCATCAAGTCGATGTTAATGGAGGATGCCGTTGGCTGTCCCTGGATCCAAATTGTGAGATTTCTGATAGTCGTCACATTGGGAGAAATCCTAGCTAAGAAATTGTGCTGTGGAGCTGAGCCACCGCCATAAGCTTGGGACGTGGACCAATTAGCATCGACAAACGCCACATCATTTGATATGATGATGGCAATATCAAGGCTATCTGGCACCACTGCGAACACACCTGAGGTAGCAGATGCACCGTCGAACCAGTTATAGTTGCCGGTGGCATCTACTTTGTAAGTATATGCTCCGGCGATAGAACTCGCATCGGGATGCACATCCTTCGCCCAAATAGACGGTGATAATCCTGCGGCTAGTCCTATAATAAGGAGTAAGAGCAGCTTGATGCTCTTAAATTTCTGCAAGCAATCCGTGATTGGGATTGGCTTGTCTTTGTTTGTACTAGAAGTACTAACCATAATTTTTAAACCTGTATTAAGTTAAACAATAAATATAATTTTAATATGTAATCTTATGTTATAATAAGCGTGATTGTTAAGCACGTATACCTGCGTAGAACCGCACTAGGTGCGTGTTCGCCGATTATGTATGTCGTAGCGGTATCCTACGGCAGCAGTATTTAAGTAATTTTGCTATAATGGAGCAAGTGCGTTGATACCAATAAACACTGATATCTACAGAGATTTCGAGCAAATTCTTCCTTCTTTTGGGCTTTCATTTTGTTCATTTCACTAACACTTTTATCCATTTATAAATAAAATTTCTTATACTGCGAAATCAAAAATAATCAAAAAATATAAAATAACAAAAAAAAAAGTAGTTTATATGCGTTTTTTTCTTTGAACACCCATATTTTCCCTATTAGAATACATTCTAATTTGCCCAATTTTTTATAAAAATGTGGAAAAGTCCTTGATATACTTATCCACAATATAGGTTTTTGTGTAGCAATTAACAGCAAATTCCCTATTTTTGTAGTTCATAATATGCCCGCTAACTCATTGTTATCGGCATTTCATTCAAATTATTAATTCTCGGAGCTCTTCAATATGAGTAACAAATTACACACTTTTTCAATTTTTGCGATGCTCGCAGTCGCAATTTTGTTCGGAAACACGATGGATGCTTATTCACAGAAAGCATATCGAATATTATCAACCGAACTTGGCAAGCAGCCGCTCTTCATTAGTGCAGAGAAGATTAGCGGTTCATACGCCACTAACGCCGATGTTCTCAATGTCATCTGTCTTGGACAGGACGCTGATTGGGATGGTCTTCTTGGCGATGGAGATGAAGCGCCGTCTTGGTGGCAAATCAGCAATATCATTAACTCTAATCCGTATTTACCTAATCCGGAGCATCTCGTTGTGAAGAAGGTAATGGATTTACCGGTGAACTTTGATATGTTCCCGTATCGCTTCAGTTGTGGGGATGAGTTCAGTGGTATTCCCGCATTGCACGGCAATCTAATTGCTCTTCCCGACAAAGAGAACATTGCATTCTATGATATGACTTCGCAGCAGCAAGTCGGTCATACGCTTTACAATAGCAATTCTAAGTCCAGTTGCTTCTTTGGTAAAACGGTTGCTGTCACCAGCCGTGATTATACTAATCCGGGTGATTGGATACCATCAGACAACTGGTTGCGTCTGTTCCCAGCACATAGTTTTCAAAATCCTTATTCTATCAATGTTCCGCATACGAACGTGCAACGTGTTGTGCATTACAAAGCAGGTGGAGCGGATGTTCTTGCTGTATTGTGCGAGGGAGATGGCTTTCCAGCCGAGTCCTATATCCACTTTTACGTATCAAAGATAGACCTGAGTGATATTCCAGCGGATGCCCCATTGGACAAAATATTTGACACGCTATCAATGCAAGTTGGTTTGGGAGCGAATGACGTAGCAGTTCTTAACTATAGAATGTTTAACGACACTATACCGTATCTCTGTGTTGTGTCCAGTTTTGATAATACTATATATGTATTGGACGGCAGAGAGGTTCTTTCCTTAGATGCCAACAAGGTTGGTATAACGCCGATTTCCGCACCTGTAGCAGAGCCGAACTCATTGCGTGAAGTCAATTTCACTACAAGCGAAGATGGTCTTGACCAAACTGTCTTTATCTCCGGCTACGATGGCAAAGTATATTACGCATCCATAACAGCATTGCTATTCACCGGTGAAGCATTTACAATAGAAGGCAAGGGACCAATAGAGACAACATTTGGCATTTGTAAAAATGATGTTCTATGCGCATTCACTACTATCTATCAGCAAGGTGGATACGACCCAAACAATCTGTTGAGCATTGTATATACAAGTCCTACGGGTATTAACGATGTAGTGAAATCCGATGCGGTATATCCTAATCCGGCTTCTTCCTTCATCACTATTGAGAATGCTGCTGCATCGCAAGTGACATCTATTCAACTCGTAGCGTTGGACGGACAGATATACAACAATATCAAATATGTAGCGTCGGATAGCACATTGCTCATCTCACTACCGAACATACCAGCAGGACATTATATAATAAAACTACAGACCAATATAGGCATTATTACCGAATCAATTATCAAACAATAGGATTTTTTTTACTAATCCTCGAAGGAAATAGTAACGGAATCACGTCCTTGTGGGGTTAAACCCGCAAGAACGGAATGATATAACAACAATATATAAATAGATTTATGCTTAATTTAATACAAAACATTTCTTCTCTCTGCACACTCTCCATTGGACATCCAAATTATCGGCGTGGTGGTGAGATGCAGAATATCGGCGAAATTAAAGATGGCGCTATCATTTTCTCCGACAAAATCCAATTCGTTGGCACTACTGCCGATGCACATAGTTATATCAAGCAACACAATTTGCAGATAGATAATACCATTGAAGCAAGCGGAAAGACACTGCTACCGGGTTTTTGCGATTCACATACGCACGTGGTTTTTGCTGGAGACCGCTCCGATGAGTATGCACGGCGTTTGCGTGGTGCTACATACCAAGAGATTGCTGCCGAAGGAGGTGGTATTCTTCGCACTGTTACTGCTACTCGCAATGCAAGTGAAGGTGAGTTAGCAAGTAATGGAACGCGTCTTGCTCTGTCCGCATTGACATACGGCACTACATCAATGGAAATCAAAAGTGGCTACTCGCTTAATTTAGAAGGCGAACTGAAGCAATTACGTGCTATTGCTCGCATTAAAGAGAATTTACCGATGAACATCCGCTCTACATTCCTCGCAGCACACGACTTTCCGCCGGAATATAAGAGTGATGGTAAAGTTGATAAGCAAGGATACATAGATTACATAATTAGGGAGATGCTACCAGCAGTTGCAAAGGAGCATTTGGCGGACTATTGCGATGCTTTTATTGATGAAGGTTATTACACGAATGAGGATGCGCGTCAAATTTTTGATGCCGCAAAGCGTTATGGAATATCCATCAAAACGCATTCCGATGAACTTGCCGATGTTAGTGCAGCAGCGTTTTCAGCGGACATAGGAGCGGTTAGTGCAGACCACTTGCTACGTATATCCGATGCTGGCATTGCGAAGTTGGCGGATAGCAATACGGTTGCAACTCTTCTTCCTGCTACGGCTTATTTTCTGCGTGCTGCTTATGCTCCTGCGCGTAAGATTATAGATGGTGGATGTATTGTAGCACTTGCTACGGATTGCAATCCGGGGTCGTCTATGACTGAGAATATGCAGTTGGTGTTGTCGTTATCGGTTCAGAATATGGGAATGACTTGCGAGGAAGCACTTACAGCAGCCACTATCAATGGTGCTTATGCTATGGGAATTTCGGATTGGACTGGTTCGTTAGCGGTGGGTAAGAACGCAGATTTCATTGTTACGAACAGCGGTAGTTGGACGGATATATTTTATCATTTTGGTGTCAATCACGTATCGCAGGTGTGGTGTAGTGGTAAGCGGAAGTTTTTTTAATAAATTAAATCTGCTTAATCAGTTTAATATGTAGTTCAGACAACTTATTGAGATGAAGTAGCATTTATGGCAACAAAATAAAAAGGGCAGGTTTTAAACCTGCCTTTTTCATTTGCCTGAAGCTATTTTATTTGCTAAGGTCGGCTTTGAATGCGTCTGCACCGGCTTTAGCGGCTTCTTTAAGATTATCGAAGCGCTGTTGCACTGTTTCTGCGGAGCTCACAACCTTGCCTTTTGCATCTTCGTAGTAATCGGAAGATTTTGCAAGTATAGAGTCGGCTTGCCTCTTAGCAGCATCGATGATGCTTTGTGCTTTCTGCTTGCCATCTTGTATGGTTGTAGAAACGAAATCGGTGGTTTTGTCGTAGATTTCGTTGGTAGTATCGGCGATGTCTCTTCGCAGTTCTCTACCGCTTTTTGGAGCAAATAGCAATGCTGTGACTGCTCCCACTGCTCCACCAATGATAGCGCCTAATAAAAATGTTTTAGCAGGTGAATAATTATCTCTCATAGTATTCCTCGTGGATTAATTATAATTTTAAATATACGGATAGCAATATACTATTTTTTTATGAAACGACACAATTTTTTTATTTTATTGGTAATTTTTTATGTAGGAGCGGGAATAAATAAATCCATCATTGCGGGCTTTGAGCAGCAATGACGGATTATCATAAACATCCTTGCCATCTGGTAATCATTCGTTAATCGTTGCGTATAATTTATGTTTAAGTTCCTCTATGTTGGTATTGGCGACTGCCGAGATGTAGTAAATGGGCGTATTTGGCTCTCTGAACTTCAGTTTTTGTAGAACAGCCAGTTGGTTATCAGTGATAGCATCTATACGGCTGAAGCAGATGATACGCTTCTTCTTCAGCATCGCCGGATTGTATTGCTTGAGTTCGTTTTTCAATAGTTTATAGTCATTTTGTGGGTTTTCACTGAGGGCGTCCAACATAAATAGTAGTATCTGCGTCCGTTCAATATGGCGTAGAAATTGTATACCCAAACCCTTTCCGGTGCTTGCTCCTTCTATGATTCCGGGAATATCTGCTACGACGAAGGACTTGCTATCATCTACACGGACGATGCCGATATTTGGGATAAGTGTAGTGAATGGATAGTCGGCTATTTTCGGCTTTGCAGCAGAGATAACGCTGATAAGAGTGGATTTACCAACATTAGGAAAGCCCACGATACCAACATTTGCGATTGATTTAAGTTCGAGTGTAGCATTGAGTTCGTGTCCCTCTAATCCTGGCTTTGCGTAGCGTGGTGTTTGGTTAGTAGGCGTTGCGAACATAGCGTTTCCGTGTCCTCCATTACCTCCTTTAGCGATAGTGAAAAGTTGTCCATCGGTAGCAATATCGGCTATTTGCTCCTTCGTATCGGCATCATAGACGACGGTTCCGAGTGGTAGTTTCATCACGAGGTCTTCGCCATCTCTACCGGAGCATTTGTTTTTACCTCCGGGTTGACCATCGTCGGCTATGTAATCGCGGCGAAAGCGGAAGTCCAGCAAAGTAACCAGATGTGCATCACCATACAAGATAACGTTTCCACCTCTACCGCCATTTCCGCCATCGGGACCACCTTTGGGGACATATTTTTCGCGGCGAAATGAGACGTGTCCATCTCCTCCTTTACCGGCTTTGATGAATATGGTGGCGGTGTCTATGAACTTCATAATTTGCAAATATTGGTTAGGATAAATAGCAATATACGAAAAATAAGGGGAAGAATAGGTATGAGGTGGGAAATAATGCTTTTTTGCTCCAATCCTCCAGAAATGCTACAAAAAATCTCCCAATCCGGAATGATTGGGATAAAAATACAAAAAAAAATACAGAATATTTGGTGAATTAAAAAAAAAGTGTTAATTTTGTATTACAATCATTTGCTTGCAAATGATTCGTGCTATCTTATAGCAATTTGTTATTATGGGTGCTTAGCTCAGTTGGTCTAGAGCATCTGCCTTACAAGCAGAGGGTCGGGGGTTCGACTCCCTCAGCGCCCACATTGTTTTTTTTGTTTCATTTTACACCTATAAGTTAGTTGATGAGTAATAAATAACCACACACAATTCATAATACATAACTTATTTAAATGAATAGCTTCGCCTATTCATTTTTTTTACAACCTATATATGCAGGAGTGGCGGAATTGGTAGACGCGCTGGACTCAAAATCCAGTGAACTTAACATTCGTGAGGGTTCGAGTCCCTCCTTCTGTACAACAAAAGAGTTCTCGCTATCTTTTAGTTAGAACTCTTTTCATTATATATTACCATTATCAATCACTCAACGACACCTCATATCCATCTTTTGTATCCTTTATCTTATAACCCATCGCTAACACCTCGCTACGCAATCTATCGGCTTCGGCATAGTTCTTGGCTTGCTTTGCAGCAAGACGCTGCTCGGCTAAATCCCTCACTTCTACCGGGATCGCATCCACCGAATCCTCCTTCATACCAATATGCCAGCAGTTGAATACAGCATTTACATCTACCATCAGACGCACAAAATCCTTTTTCTCTGAGACACTCAAACTATCCGCCGTATTTGCATTTATGAACGAAAACAATGCAGCCAGCGCCTTTGGTGTATGCAAATCATTGGCTAATGCACTAAACACCTCCTCTTTAAGCAGCACCATCTTGTCATTTGCTATCTCACCCGAAACATCCGCATACGGAGCATCCACAATTATAGCATATATGTAATCCTGCAAACGTTGCCGTGCCTTACCTGCTGCGGATATTCCATTGCTTGTATAATTATACTTCGTCCGATAATGTGCCGCAAGCATCGCATAACGTATATCTATTGCAGAAATTCCTTGCTCTATCAACTGCCGCAGTGTCCAAAAATTACCCGCCGACTTAGACATCTTACTACCTTCCACTTCCAAAAATTCGTTATGACACCAATACCGCGTCGGCTCTATACCATAGCCGGCTTTGGATTGCGCTATTTCATCCTCGTGATGTGGAAACTTCAGGTCTATGCCGCCGGTATGTATATCAAAAGGCAAGCCCAATAGACATTCCTCCATCGCTGAGCATTCTATGTGCCAACCGGGACGACCCGGATAATTCGTTCCATCCAAATCAAAATCCCAATATGGTTCCTTCTCCTTTCGTCCTTTCCAAAGCACAAAGTCGCTAACTTGCTCTCGCTCATACTGGTCGGTATCAATACGCAAGCCCGTCTTAAAGCCCGCCATATCTATGTGAAACAACTTTCCGTAATGCTCCTTTTTCATATACTCCGATACATTGAAGTAAATAGAGCCATCGGCTACGTAACCATAACCATTGCCAACTATTTTCCGTAGCAAATCCTGCATCTGCTCTATGAAATCGGTTGCCCGTGGTATCTTATAAAAATCCTTTGCTTCAATACCAAGTGCTGCAATATCCGATACAAACTCACGCTCGTAGAACGCTGTAAGAGCAAGCAAATCTTGCAAAGCATCGCCCGTCTGAACCCCAAGAGCACTATGCCAAGCCGGGCTATTGGGCTGCGAGTCGCGTATTGTTTTATCATCTATATTCGTAATATTCATCACCCAACGAACCGTATAACTGCCAACCCTCCGCAGAACACGCTGTAGCAAGTCAGCAAAGAGGAACGCTCGCATATTACCAATATGAGCATAAGTATAGACCGTAGGTCCGCAAGAATAGATGCGAACGCCGTTATTCTCTATCGGCGTAAATTCTTCTAAATTCTTTGTAAGTGTATTATATAATGTTATTTTCATAATATCGTTTTTTGTTAGTTCCCCTCACTTGTGGAAAATTGGCTATAGACATTACTCGTTCCTCACGAACGCCACAATTATCCGCAATAAAGCATAATTAATTGGGCTATTCAGATGTGGCTGTATATCACGCAATATTATATTGGGATGCGTATTAACCACTTCCTTTATCTTGTTATATAGCAAGGAGTTAATATATGGAGTGTAATTGGTAATTTGCTTCCGTTCTATTGCCATCTGAATCACCTCGCCTATTTTTCCATTATTTGTATTGAGTCGTGCCGCCACTTCCTCTATCCTATAACCGCTACGAAATAGGTCATCTATCGCACTCGCAAACTTATCCGGTGTAGGATATTGAGGTGGTTCTTTTAAATGCTCACCACCCCTTCTGGGAGGGGCTGGGACTGGAGTCAAACTTCCCTTCTCCTTCGGCTGTGGGATTGCAGGTCTAGTCCGCAATGACGAACTCTTTACAAGCAAATTCTCCTTTGGTGGAGTAGTTTTCCCACCCACCTTCTCCAAACCAATTTGCGTAATAGTAACGAGCGGATATGTGCCATTTGATTTATCCAAGTAGCCAGCGTCTGTCGCTAAATGCACCATCTTATATATTGCGCCAATAGGCAGATGCGTAAGGAAGCGGTAATACTTATAACTCTTCAAATTATACTTCTCGAGCATCGCATTTTTCGTATTTCCTTTCAAAAAATCCACAAGTGTTGTTTGACCGAAGCGTCCATTTAGTTCGGCTGCTGCAAGCAATACCGTTTCCATATCATCGGACATCTCCTCTGAAACCTGCTGTGTATCTAGGCAACCGGAGCATTTGCCACATCTTCCACTATACGATTTGTCGTTAAAGTAATCCAATATATAATTCCGCTTGCAGTCGTTCGTGCTAACGTATTCCAGCACTCTATCCAATTTCTGTTGCGAATGCGAACGTCTACGATTGAGTTTCGCAAAGTCAATACCGATGCTTAGTATATCGCTCATTTCCTTATAAACTACGATAGTTCCCGATGGAATGGTATCCTGAAATTCTATTACACCTTGCTTCGTAATCTCTCGCAATGCTTTCAAAAATGTCTTAACCGGAATAGCATACTTGCTTGCTATCTCTTCCACATTTATATCCTGCACTTTACCTATCGCATCATCGCTATACGAGCGGATTATCGCATCTAAGGCAATACGTTTGCTCTCATTGGTGGATAAAATGAACTCCGCAAGTTGCTCTTTGCTCTGTTTTAGCAATATCTTAGCACCTACTTCCTGCTTATATCGTATCAGAACGCCCACTTTCTCAAAATAACCGATGATGGTATGAACCTTTGACTCATTTAGATGCACCTGCTTAGCAATGTATTGATAATCCAGCGGATACATCTTTCCATCGCTATACAAATACTGATATACTGCATCAAAATCATCATTTTGGGGAAACTGTGCATCTATAAAGAAGTCCTGTAAATTGCGGTCGGCGTAAGTATAAAGCAAATAGCAATTGGATGGAAGCCCATCTCTACCGGCTCTACCTGCTTCTTGGTAATACTGCTCTATGCTACCGGTGAGGTCGGTATGTATCACATTGCGGACGTCTGCCTTGTCTATACCAAGCCCAAAAGCATTTGTCGCAACGATATTGGGAATGCTCCCATCAATGAAAGCGTCTTGGTTTTGCTTGCGTTGCTCTGCTGTTAGACCTGCGTGGTAGAATGTTGCTTGTATCCCTTGCTCTATCAAGTCCTTATGGTGTTGTTCGGTCTTTTTACGCGAGCCACAATATATTATCGTTGAGCCGACTTGCGTCTCCTTTACTATCTGGCTAATACGCTCTGTCTTCTTACTTGTATTCTCCGTAATGAAGGATAGGTTTGCTCGATTGAAACCGGTGATGAACATCTGCGTCTCTTTCATTTTCAGCGACTCTACAATATCCTCTTGCACGTCCGGCGTAGCAGTTGCTGTAAGTGCGACTATATGTGGCACATTGATATTTAGCAGTGCATTGGCTATATTCAGATATGCTGGTCGGAAGTCGTGTCCCCATTCGCTTATACAATGTGCCTCATCTACCGCAAGGAAGGATATGTTAAGTAGGCGTAATTGCTTAATGAAATACTCGTTGTTAAGACGTTCCGGTGCTATGTAAAGCAATTTATATTTACCCAATATTGCTCCATCCAGACGTTCGTTGTATTCCTCAAAAGAGAGGGAACTATTGATATATGTGGCTGGATATTCATTCCGAATCAATGCGGTATATTGGTCGTGCATTAGTGCAATCAATGGTGATACTACAATGGCTGTTCCCGGAAGCAACAATGCCGGCAGTTGATAGCAAAGGGACTTGCCACCACCTGTCGGCATTACTACAAGAGTATCTCGCTGAGACATAATGGTATCTATTATCTCTGCTTGCCCCGGACGAAATGTCTTATATCCAAAATATTGCTCTAACGGCTCTAAATACTGCTGCATCGCTTTATTTTATACTTATTCATTCTTAAATCCACTTTTCGGACGACCGCAAAGTGGGCATCGCCAATCTTCCGGTAAATTCTCAAAAGGAACACCACCACTATAAGTATAGGCACACGTTCCGCATATCCATTGCTTCTTATCGGCTACTGGTATGGCTACAGTTTGTTCGGCTTGTGGAGGAACAAATGTAGGAGCATTCGGAGCGGTCTTTCCCTTTACAACTCTATGATAGTAGTCGTAAGTCATCGGCTTATGCAAGTCATTGGCGCTATCATTGACCTTTGCATAGAACACCGTATAGTCCTCTATTTCGAAACTCTCTACCACTTCGCAACTCAGCCAAGCGCTGATGCCGGAGACAAGACGCGGGCAGCCGTCATCTGTAAATACGTGTGCCACATCAGTAAACTTATCGGTATCCTTACCGCTATTAAAGCCCATCTTGCCGATTACATCTGGGTCTATCTGCTCGGACAAGATGGATATAGCAAAGCCACCGGTCTTCTTAATGCACCCGTTGGTATAGTTCTTTTTATTAACGCAGACCGATATTATTAGTGGCTCTGCGGACACTTGTAGGACGGTATTTACTATGCAACCGGTGGGACGCTCGCCGTCCAATGTGCCTATTACATACATCCCGTATGTTATTCTAAATAATGCTGTTATATCCATAAATATATCTTTAATGTGTGTGTAAAAAAAGCCACTTCCATCCATACAGAAAGAAGTGGCATAAAGCTATTGCACCATTTAACAATAAATATCAAATGATAATACAAGTATCGGCTAATTCCACAAAATAGTTTAACTAACGATACTAATTAATTCTCTTGCCCAGACGTCTCTTCTGCATCTTGCTCTGATTTCTTATTGGGCTTCGTTGGCGTGATAATAACATACATACTCTTTCCTTCCAACTTTATCTTCCCGTCTATCTTTGCTATATCTGCTGTATCGGCTACAAACTTGCGGATTAACTCTTCGCCAATGTTGCTATGCGTAATCTCTCGACCACGAAATACTATGGTCGCTTTCACTTTATTACCCTCATCTATGAAATTCCGAGCGTGCTTTAACTTAAAATTGTAGTCATGGGTATCGGTTCGCCATTTGAAGCGTATCTCTTTGAGCAGTTGTTGCGTCTGTGATTTCTTCATCTGCTTATCTTTTTTCTGTGCCTCGTAGATAAACTTCCCATAATCTATTATCTTACAAACTGGCGGCTTGCCATTTGGAACTGTCTCTACTAAATCCAAATTGTTTAATTCGGCTAAATGTAATGCCTCGCTACGAGACCGGATACCTATTAAATTGCCTTCTGCATCAAATAAACGCACTTCAGGCACGCGTATTTCTTGGTTGATGCGATATTTATTACTGCTACTTGCTCGTCCATCTTGACGATTGGGGGCTGTTGTTGATTTCAAAAAGTGAAAACCCTATAATTGTGAATACTATATGAATATAATTTTTCTTATAACATACAAATATAACAAAAATATTATACATTAACATTATACATAATAAAAAATAATTAAAAAATCCTTTTTTTTGGTGGAAATGGAAGGGGATAATCGTCCATACGGAAACGACTAAAGGCGACCTTTCTCTGTGTGTGATGAGAGGTCGCCTTTGGTGGTGATAGGATTGTAGAACAACTTACCAAATACCGCCAATCATAAGAGTAATTTCTAATCCTCGGTGGAATCTTTCGCCCAGCACTCTGCTGTTGTCTGGTCTGTTGTCGAGCAAGCCGAAGCTATATTGGGCTTCTATTCCTAAAACTACATTATCGATAAAGAACTTTACTCCAAGACCGGGGGAGATGCTGAAATCTATATAAGCAAAGTCACCACCAATAACCAATTCTAAATTTGGTGATACTAATAAATATGGAGCCCAACCACTCGTTTCCTCCTTCCCATAGTGTTTGTTTTTCGCAACCCCAAAGTAATGTGGCGTGTATACAAATGGGACGCTAACCCACCAACAGAAGAAGTCGGATAATTTATAATCAAAATCCTCCAGTTGCATATCCATTCCAGTGCCGGTAACAATAAATTCAGGTCTTATAGCGATGTTACTCAAACCATTTTTATCTTCATTTAATCCAATTTCCTCACCTATCCCAAAAAATCCATAATGCATAATGGATTGCTCATATCTATCGTAGTAATTATGAGTAAAATGCTGGGTAGTTCCACGCCAGCCCACTCTAAATCCTACTGCATTATGCGCTTCTAAGCCATTGTAGAAGCCGATGCAGCCAAATAATAATATTATTAAGTATAATCTTTTCATTATTCTCCCTCCGCTTTATTATTGAAATTCTTAACAATAATAGTTCCCGCTGGATAAATTGCGTCAGTATAAAATAGTTGTGCCGTTTGAAGTAATACAAAGTTACCCTTATTGGTTGTCTCCCCAGAGATTAGCCACATTACATCCTGATTAACTTCATAGTCATTGCTATCCTCATCTATCTCTTTGTCATCAAATCCGTAATGTTGATATAAATACTTATAGTTACGGGAGCCCATTTCCGGCACTTCCCGTAGGGAAATCATTGCCGTAAATTTATTTGAATATCCCCTAACTTCAACTGAATATATTGGATCCGATATGTAATATCTACCATTAGTCCAAAATTCATAATTACTTACTTTGTTAATAGAATCTAATTGACTATATAAACTATCTTTCCAGCCGTCTGTTTTATAATAAACACGTGTTACATAATAATTATCTATAGCATAATAAAACGTAAACCCAGTGTAGCGACTGTCCCGGCAATTTCCCGCTACGATTGGCGGATTGTTTCCCTCATAGATATGGAAACCGGCATTCTCTAAGTCATCCTTATACTCATTAAGTATTTCGGTATAACTCGGAATAACATACTCATCGCTGCATCCAGAAATGCAAATAGCAGTCAATAATATTATTACACTGCGTCTAATTAATTTGTTCATTACGAACCTCTTATATTTGTTTGTGAAAATAGCATATATGCTACCACTCGGAAGAAGCGACAGGCGTCATCGATTAGATATTCTGGCAAGAAAAAATATATTTTTCTCGCTTTTGCTTGAGTGGTATATTACAAATATAATAAGAATATATATATATATATCAAGAAAGTTATCCACAATTTGATTTTTTTTTGTGTAAAAGGGGCTTATGGTTAAAAACGCCTCGCAGCACAACAAAACCATTTTTTTTCATTATATTGTGTTCCATTTTTATCAACAAAATAACGACCTGCACATTGGCTCCATGGAAAGCAAAAACATTATTACTAATAGGCACCGCTATATGGGGTGCCACATTCCTATTTACTACAATAGGAATCCAATACTGCTCGCCGTCGCTATATGTTATTTTACGCTTCTTTATCGCACTATTGCTATGCGTTATTTTCTTTAGAAAACACGTATTTAGCACAACGAAAACAGTCGCAAAACAAGGCATATTATTAGGCGTTTTCTTCGCCGTCGGCTTCCTCTTGCAGACATTTGCCTTGAAATACACCTCTATCGGTAACACCGCATTTATCACCAACTTATGCGTTGTAATCACCCCATTTGTAAGCTACTTAGTAACGCGTAGCAAGGTAAAATTTTGGTCTAAAATCTCCGTTATCATTGCATTCGCCGGCATTTATATCCTTACCAATCCATCAGCCGATAAAATAAACATCGGCGACTTACTTGTGCTCGGCTCTACGGTATTTTGGTCGCTATATATATCTTTTATACAAAAATTTACAGCCGGAAAAGACACTCCCGGACTGAATTCGCAGTTAGTTGCATTCCAATTTATCGGCGGATTACCAATACTTATCGCCTACTTTTTGCTCTTTGATTTGCCCACATTTTACTTGACAATAAACACGGAATTCCTTGTATCATTGGGCTTCAATGCGGTAATGGCATCCTTTGTCGTATCGTTTCTGCAAGTGTCCGTGCAAAAATACACAACGACCGTTAATGCCTCTTTGATATTCGCATTAGAGCCAATATTTGCATCTGTCATTTCATTTTTAGTATTGGGCGAACTGCTTACGAGGAATGGATTTATCGGGGCTGGCTTAATGTTATTAGCGATATTTGTAAGCGACACATTAGGAACGATAATACAAAAATTACGCCGTGCTTAGCAATTTTAGAGTTCCATCTCTGAAAGATTGGATGGGCAATTGGAAACAATTTATATAACTAATACTATGGATAAAATACGCTCTCATACCATATTCATTACCCTGCTTGTGCTATCTATAAGCGGAGTTGTGCTGTTTATTATCAATACCGGATTATACGACAATAAACTATTATTCATTCTATTAGCAGCGCTGCTGGCGTTTCCGTTGCGGGAGCATAAACTACTCGCTCCATACTATACAACAATCTGCGTGGTATTCGTCTGCTTCCTTGTGATAGCAATGGGTAGCACCGTGCTACCCTTCATATTTGCTTTTATTATCGGTTACTTATTTGACCCCGTGCTGAGCAAATTAGAGAGAACTATACGATGTCCCCGATGGCTCTCAGCACTTGTATTAATCATACTTGCCGGCGGTGTTCTCGTTACCATCTCCGTATTCGTATTTCCGCTCCTCATAGAGCAAGCCGATGCAATTTCAAAGCAAATATCCAGCTACGTAAATGACCTCAAAAAGATTAGTTCCAGCCGCAAAACATACACATTCTTACGCCAATTCGGCATAGAACGCAATGCGATACGCGAAGCATTTGACAAAGACATAATGCCACAACTCCAAACAGTAGCAAAAGTCCTATTCACCCAAATATTACACCTACTCACTAGCGTAGGTAATGTCGCCACTCAAATTGTAAACCTTATCATATTCCCATTTTTGACATTTTACTTCCTGAAGGACTTCACAAAGATACGCAATAAAGCAAACGAACTGCTGACACGCACCTTCCCGCTATCAGTGAAGTATGCGGGCAGATTGGACTCCGTATTGAGAATATACTTCGGCTGGCAAATCATTGCTGCTTGCATCGTTGCATCCGTTGCATCCATCGTCTATTCCGCTTTCAATATCCCTTATGGCATACTCATCGCTTGCATAGCGGGAGTCCTCAATCCGATACCATTTTTGGGAACTATTATCTCCATCTTAATCGGAACACTAATTGTGCTCCTTACCGGCGATGGTAATATTTTGCATAATATTTTAATCATCGCAGCGACTTTGGGTGGCATCCATTTTATCAATGCCTTTGTGATAGAGCCGAACATAGCGGGCTCTAAGGTTGGATTGCATCCGATAATAATGATACTATCGGTCTTCGTCTTCAATTCCATTTTTGGTATAGTCGGAATGCTTGTAGCGGTGCCAATAACAGCGGTAATAGCGACCATCATCAAGGATTTAATGGCTATCTATGAGGAAAAGAAAATGACATTGGAATAGCCCCCAGCCCCTTCCCCGAAGGAGTAGGGTTGATTTTTCTAACATATTATATATAGTAGTTAGATATAACATAAAAACTACTGCTATCTTTTTTGCCACCTTTGAGTGTTTTGTTTTGTGTTTTCACAATGCAGAATAAGG
>JAISJI010000027.1 GCA_031261605.1 Ignavibacteria bacterium
AATGTCAATTTGATGCAAAAGCGATGCAAGTTTGGCTTTGGGAAATCATTGTGTTACCTTTCAGATGCAATGTATTCTCAGTTGAAAGGAAGTCCATTCTGTAAAGCCGATGCTGATAAGAGACAAAATAATATTTTATTAACTAACTTAAAGGACTAACACAATGTTGTCACTCAAAAAAAACAAATCTAAATCCATAATATGTTTTATGGTTACAATTATTGCTATTTCTTCTGTGCTCTTGTTTGCAAAACCAAAATATCATAGTCATTCGCACTACAGGGGGGCAGATGGAAAGTGGTATTGGTGCGAATTTTATACTGATGATGTCACTGGCGATGATTATACATTAGTTTATGTTCACCCAGATAAAACACCACATCATGGCAATGGGCACATTACCCCAAATAAGTTAATAGCAGATGGAAATGGAACTTCAAATCTGCAAGACACTCTTTCTCCGTTCGTTCCTGAAGATGATTTTCTTAATGTTTGCTTTATAGCATCAGAAGAAGGAATTGACGTAAAAGCAGATGCGAATATCACATTTGATATTGTTGATTTGACAGGTAATGTAGTGGCTGCTAATATCTTTGTTCAAGGTAATAGTCAGTATCAAACAATACCTATACCTAATGGTGTAGATATAAGATTTACCTACGGATTTATCGCAAAAAGCGATGGAGCGCCTTTTTACGCAAGAGCTTTCCGCTTTGATGGATACGAAATAGTCCCATACTAATTGTGTAATAGTATTTTTGATACTATAATCTCCTTTCCCTAACAATTTCTTACAATATGTTAGGTTTTTTTTTTCATTTTTCACTCCTTACTATTTTTCACATCTGCCTATTTTTTTTTGTTCCACCAACATTGACATAAAGAACAAAATTAACTATATTTGTAATATGATTGAGAGCGATAACAAAGACATTATATATCTAAAAGGAGTTGGTCCTAAACGTGCCGATGCTCTATTTACTTCCGGTATTAGAACTATTGGCGACTTGCTTACATACTATCCTACCGGATACATCACTCGCACTTCCGCCGGAAGCATCACCGATATTAAAAAAAAAATAATCGCATCCGAGAAATCTATATATAACATCTACGACGACACTCCTTCAACAAATACACCTGTAGAGCCAAACTCACAAGAACTCAGCATTATCGGAACTGTCGTATCGCTACAAACACGACAATTTCGCCCAAATAAAAAAATGCTCACCATAATCATAAAAGACGCAAATAACGAACCATTTGAAGTCCTATTCTTCAATATGGCAGAATACATCGCTGCAATCTATCCACCAAACACTCTCCTACTAATCAGCGGAAAACCCGACTACAACTCCTATAAGCAATCAATCGCATTCTCACATCCCGAAATAGACATCATTGAAGAAGAGGACATAGAACTATACACCGGTGGGGGAATCATACCAAAGTATAAACTAACTGACGCAATGCGTAAAGCAAATATTACCATTAGGTTAATGCGAAAAATCATCGCTAATGCTATTGAACTTAACGAATTCAAACTATCGGAAAACCTCCCCGAATACATTATAACTACACATAATCTATATCCAGCAAACAAACTAATCCTTGCATTGCACCAACCGCAAAATATGAACGACGTCCAAAAGGCAATGCACAGAATAAAATTCGAGGAAATGTTTTGGTATCAAATCCTACTCAACATAAATAGAGCAAATACCAAAAAGAAGGAGAGAGGCATCATCCTTACCAACAAAAGCAAGTTAGCCCGCGAACTATATGACGCTCTCCCATTCCAACTTACGAAAGACCAAGTGAAAGTCCTAAACGATTTCGATGCCGACTTCAAATCCGGAGAGCCAATGAACCGCTTGCTACAAGGTGACGTCGGCTCCGGTAAAACAATCGTTGCTATTCTCGCTATGCTTATGATTATTGATGCCGGATACCAAGTAGTGATGATGGCTCCTACTGAACTCCTCGCTGAGCAGCACTTCTCCACCATATCCCGACTAATAGCACAATCCGTCTCTCCCAACAGCAGATTAGCCAATATCAATATCGCTATGCTTATCGGAGGTATGCGTAAATCCGAACGCAACGATACATTGCAAAATATTGCTGACGGCACCACTAACATTGTCATCGGAACTCACGCACTATTCCAATCCGATGTCCAATACCATAACCTCGCCTTAGTCGTTATAGATGAACAGCATCGCTTCGGTGTTTCGCAACGTGCCGAACTAATTGCTCACGCAAAAGAATCAATGTTAGATGCCAACATAACACCACATCTCCTATATATGACCGCTACGCCTATCCCAAGAACCATTACAATGACACTCTACGGCGACTTAGACGTATCCACAATAAAGACGCAACCCAAAAATAGAATGCCGATAATTACACGAGTCCAATATGAAGAAAATAGAAGCAAATTATACGACTTTATAGCGCAAGAATTAGACCTCGCTAAGCAAGCATATATCGTATATCCATTAGTTGAAAAATCCGAAAAATTAGAATTGAAATCCGCAACCGAGCATTACGAAATCATTGCTAACGAGGTATTCCCGCAATACAAATGCGGTCTCCTGCACGGACAAATGAAATGGCAAGATAAGGAACAAGTAATGTTAGCATTCCAGCGTAACGAATACCAAGTATTGGTAGCGACAACGGTCGTTGAAGTCGGTATTGACGTGCCAAATGCCACTGTAATGCTGGTAGAAGATGCCGATAGATTTGGCTTGTCGCAACTGCACCAATTGCGGGGAAGAGTTGGTAGAGGTAGCGACCAATCCTATTGCTTCCTTATGACAAAGGACAGCCACAAGTTTAAGCTCAACAGCAAACAAAAGGACATAGATAAAATCGCCGCTATCACTCGACTACGTGCAATGCAAGATACAACGGATGGATTTCTGCTTTCGGAAATTGATATGCGACTACGTGGTCCGGGAGATATGCTGGGAACTAAGCAATCCGGATTACCGGAATTCAAATATATTGACCTAATTAACGACATAGACATCGTTAATATAGTTGCCACCACAGCAAGAGAAATCGCTAGCGAGGACTGCAAATTGGAATTAGAAAAGAACGAAAAAATTAAGAAATATTTAGAAAATTGCAACACACAAGATAATTTTATTAGCATTGCATAATTATTTCATAAAAAATTTGTAAATTGAATAACATTGTAATTACAGAGTAATAAATTTATGCTAAAATACTTAAAAGACATATTCCAAGGCATCGTAACTCCATTCCAAGGAATGAAGATTACTACTCATTATATTTTCACTCCAAGAGTAACAAAAAAATATCCCGAAGCATATACGCCTTCTCTTCCTATTAGCGAACGTAATCGCCTCGATGTAGATATGGTGAAATGCACCGGCTGCCAACTATGCTCTAAGTCCTGCCCTTCTCATAGCATCGCTATCGAGACAGTTAAGGCAGTTCCGACTGATGCTAATGTGCCGGTTGATGAAAATGGAAAAGCAAAAAAATTGCTCGTGACGAAATTTGATATTGATTTTGGAACCTGTTGCTTCTGCACGCTTTGCGAAGAAAATTGCAACTTCGGTGCTATACATCGCACTGCTACATTTGATTACAGCACATACAGACGCGGAGAACTACAATACCACTTCAGCAATTTCACTCAAGCCCAAGTTGCTGAAAAAAAAGACCTCTTGGCTAAATTTAATGCAGAAGCAAAAAAGAAAGCCGCAGAGGCATCTGAAAATAAGGAATAAAACTACTCGCTATCGGGTAACAACAAACACCTACACCACAATGTAGGATTGAAATACGTGGTAGCAAGAGCGGATACATCCTCAAGAGTAATGCTATCTATGCTCGCTATAATTTCCGGTATAGTTTCATATTTCCCTATACTTACCTCTTGCTTAATCAAATTTTGCATACGGCTGGACATACTCTCCAACTCAATGATTGTGGCGGTCTTAAGTTGCTCCTTGGCACGCTCAATCTCTCTCATTGTTGGCTTCTTCGTCTCTCTAAACTTCTCCATCTCCTTCAATATCAACTCAATAGTTTGTCCAACTTTCTTCTCATCCGTAGCCACATAAATAGACCACGCTCCACAATCAATGTAGTTTTGAATGGATGAATAAATTGAATACGCAAGACCGTGCTTCTCCCGTAAATTCTGATATAGACGCGAACTCATTCCTTCTCCGAACATCACATTCGCAACCGCAAGACAATATCGCTCATCATTACGAATGCCCTTCGTATTCGTTGAAAGCATTAAGTGTGCCTGCTGTATGTCCTTATTTACAGAGAGATAGGGGATTGGAATGGGTTGTATTGTCGGCGCTGTTTCTATATTCCTCTCGTTCTGCACATCGGGAAAATACTTAGATACAGCATCTATTATTGCGGAATGCTCTATATTACCAGCCACTGCAATAGTAATATTTTGTGGCTGATACAATTTGGAATGAAAGTCCCGTAAATCGGTATATTTAATATCAGTTACCGAATTCTGAAAACCAATAATTGGCGGGGCAAGCGGTGTTCCAGCGAATACCAAAGTATCGGCAAGGTCGCAAATATACTCCTCAGGGTCATCCTCGTATGACTTTATCTCCTCAAGGATTATCAACTTCTCCTTCTCAATCTCCTTCTCAATGAAAATGGTATTCATAGTTATATCTGCCAGCAACTCAAATGTCTTCACAAAATGTTGTGTAATAGCACGAACATAAAAGAAAGTAAGTTCCTTTGTTGTAAAGGCATTAGAATATGCTCCAAGATTTTCAAAAGCATTCGCTATTTGCTTGCTATTCCTATTTTGCGTATGCCTAAAAGCAGAATGCTCCATAAAATGGGCTATTCCTTCTTTTCCTCGCCAATCATTCCGAGAGCCAATATTTACGCATATCCCAGCGGAAAAGGAGTTTATAGATGGCACAAATTCTGATACTACACTTAGCCCGTTATCAAAAATTGTCTTGTTAAAATTATCGCTTGTTATTGTATTTATTATATTCATCGTTCGAAATTATTGTCCAGTAACAATTTTCAATGCGTATTGATACTTTTCTAATGTCTTTTCAATAATTGCTTCTGGTAAAGTGGGTGGTGGTGGCTGCTTATTCCAAGCAATACTCTCTAAATAATCCCGTAGTATTTGCTTGTCAAAGTTAGTCGGAGTTTTCTTCTGCTGATAATCGTCTAATAGCCAGAAACGAGAGGAATCCGGCGTAAGTGCTTCATCTATCAGTATCACTTCACTATTGTCGTTCATACCAAATTCAAATTTTGTATCCGCAAGGATTATCCCACGCCTATACAAATGCTCATAAGCAAAGTTATAAAGTGCTAACGAATACGATTTCACCTCATCTGCAATATCCTTTCCTACTATATCATACGCTTGTTCCAAAGTAATATTCTCATCGTGTCCCTCTTCCGCTTTGGTAGATGGCGTAAAAATTGGTGTAGGCAACTTCTCATACTCACTCAAGCCCGATGGAATACTAATACCACAAATCGTGCCACTATTCTTATACTCCTTCCAGCCAGAACCAGCAACATATCCTCTAACTACGCATTCCAACAATATCGGCTTCGATTTGCTTACAAGCATAGAACGCCCTTCCAAATCCTCTGCATATTTCTGACAAATCGCTGGATACTCCGATACATCCGTCGTCAGCAGATGATTCTTAATTATATGCTGCGTATGAGAAAACCAATACTTAGATATATCCGTAAGAATTGCTCCCTTACAAGGAACTGCCTCTTCCATTATAACATCAAAGGCAGAAATCCTATCCGATGCTACGAATAGTAGTTTATCGCCAAGGTCATAAACATCGCGAACTTTACCACGACGGAATAATGGTATATCGGGAAAATTAGTCGTCTTAACTATTTTCATAAAGTAATAATTTCCGTAAATTAATATCAGAATAGTAACTTATTTCGTTCTTCTCCGCAAAGCATTTGCAGAGACCGTATAATCAAAGTGGTTGAAAATATTGGGCGAATCATTAAACTTCTTCTCCGCAATGTATCCTATCATCGCAGCGTTATCCATACAATAGCCCATCGATGGTGCAATGCAAGCAATACCATATCTTGCGGACTCACTCGCCATCCGCTTCCGCAATCCACTATTGGCAGATACGCCACCAGCAATTACGATATGCTTTACTCCATACTCCTTTGCTGCTGCAACCGTCTTCGCTACAAGAACATCAACAATAGCCGACTGAACCGACGCCGCAATATCCGACAACACATCCGTAGGTATCCCATTGGGAAATTCCTTCTGTATGAAGTAGCGAACAGAGGTCTTTAACCCACTGAAACTGAAATCATAATCCCCAGAATGTAGCATCGAACGAGGAAAATCATACCGCTTACTGTCACCACTTTGTGCCAACTTATCTATAATCGGACCTCCCGGATATTCCAAACCACATAATTTCGCTATCTTATCAAACGCCTCGCCTGCTGCATCATCCTTCGTCAAACCTATGATTTTGTAAGTGTTAAAGTTCTCCACTAAAAATATAGCGGTATGCCCACCACTCACAACAAGCGTTATAACAGGAAATTCCGGTATCTTTGCTGCCGAATCTTGCATCAGAAAGCCAGAGAATATATGCCCTTCTATATGATTTACTGGAACTAACGGCAAGCCATACCGCAATGCAAGACCCTTCGCAAAGTTAGAACCAACAATCAATGCACCAATTAAACCCGGCTCCGTTGTAACACCAATCGCCTCCATCTCTTCCATACCAACCTTTGCATCTACTAATGACTGCTTGGTTAGTTCAGAGATATGTTGCAAATGGGCACGAGAAGCAAGTTCCGGCACCACACCTCCATATTTCCGATGAAAGTATTGCGTGCTGATGATATTGCTTAGAACTACGCTATTATTGAGTATCGCTATTGAGGTCTCATCGCAAGAAGATTCTATCGCTAATAACATTGCTACTGCTTAATGAACTTAAACATCTCTTTATGCTTGCCATCCTTAACATTATAGCCAATGTAAGAGCCAGCAGACAGCGAATTAACATTGATGACTGCGTTATCAATAGCCGTTACATCCTTGCTAATAACCCTATTGCCATTCATATCATAAATATCAATAGCATCAAAGCCACTGCCATCCAATATAATGTTAAGTTGCTCACTCACCGGATTCGGTGATACTTGATTGGAAATATCCTTTATCGTTTCAATAGAGGCGCTATGGAAATTCCAATAGCAATAGAACGATACGAAGTCGCTCGCATCACTAGCGTTAGTAAATGTAACCTTAAACGTATCCATCCCTTCATAAGCATTGTCCTCATCCAAACCTGCAAACATTTGAAGATAACTAGTGCTTTCTTCTGTCATTGCATCAGGGGCGAGCGACATCTCTATTGATGTCCAACTATCCTCCTGTTTGGCGCCTCTTCTAGAGAAACAATTTAACCCAATGCAGAAAGTAACCCAATGCTCATCATTCATACTTACTTTATCTAATGTTACGGTGTAACCTAAGTCCGCACCAGAGATATTCTTCACTATGAATACCTCCTCTAAACCCTCATTATCCATAGTGAACCACTTGTAATCACCGTGTAGAAAGCCGGTTAATTCCACCACTTCAAAGCTCGCTGATTTCGGTAAATCCTCCGCATTAGATAAATAATTAAACGATAATGCAATAATTGCTACGAGTAAAATAATTTTTTTCATTTTTATTTCTAAATATTTTTGTAAATTGAACTAATTAACTATACTAATATAACAAGGATTATTGAAATGAAAAAGAACTTTTTCCTAAATGCAGTAATTATTTTTACTATCGCTGCATTATTCTCTATTAACTCACTATTTGCCGAAGACGCTAAAAAGCAACTTCCGGCTGTTAAAGTCAAAGACCTAACAGGGAAAACGCTTAATACTAAGGACTTCGACAACGACGGCAAACCTATCGTCATCGCATTCTGGGCTACTTGGTGCAAGCCATGCCTCGAAGAACTTAGCGCTATGTCTGAACTCTATGATGAGTGGCAAAAAGAAACCGGCGTTAAGATTATCGCCATTTCTATTGACGACTCCCGAACGTCTAAAAAAGTTGCACCTCTACTAAAATCAAGACAATGGACTTTCGAGGTCTATCTTGATGAAAATAGCGACTTAAAGCGCGCTATGGGAGTCAGCAATCCACCACATTCTTTCCTTTTGGATGGAAACAAAAACATCGTATTCGAGCATAATGGCTTCGCACAAGGCGATGAAGAAAATTTGATTGACGAAATTAAGAAACTTACATCTGCTAAGTAATACGCTCTTTCGCTCTCAACAAAAAAACCTCATCACTACAATGCGATGAGGTTTTTTATGTCTCTGTATTTCGCTTATACTACAAGTTCATAGGAATTACCACTGTCATACTATCATTGCATTGCAAATTTACAAGTGTGCGTTTCTTTAAAACATTCGGATAATCATTGTGCAATACCATAATCGTATAATATCCTTCTGGTAGATTTGGGAAAACCGCCTTGCCATCTGCACCTGTCACTATCGTAATCTCATTTGTATTTGTGTTCGCATTACTCTCACCTATCAAAGTTACTACCGCACCAGCCACATAGATATTATTAGTTTGTGAAAACAAAGTCGTATCTACTGCTGATACCGTTATCGTTCCACTGCAAGGAACCGGTGTTTTACCTGCGAAGTTAGCATCAACTCTTATTACTTGACCACAACCTACGGTTATAGTAATCTGCTTCATAGCGTATATTATCGTTGCAGTATTATGGCAAAACACTTCCACTTTATAATCGCCTTCGCTAACTGGATAGAAGGATGCTTGTCCATAATAATCCGTATATCTCTCTTCTAAAACTGCATTCGTGACTAAATCCAACAACTTCACACTCGCATTATATACAGCGCGATTATTAATAGTATCTTTCACCGTCACAATGACTTTATTGTTATTGCAAGGTTGCAAACCACCGCTATCTGTGCGTAATACTACTATATGCTCAAGCGTATCTTCGCAAGTAGTCCATACTCTAATGGTTTGCGGTATATATTTTTCAGTCGTATTATTGCTAACATAACTGATATTGAATGCGTGCTCACCATAGCACATATCATTCCACACTGCAATTCCATCTACACCTGTCCGCACCATACGCATCACACCATTTATCCAAGTGGTCGTCTGTGCATTTTGCAACAAATTCCCATTCGCATCCACCACTTTTATCCGAACCAAACTATTACAGCAAAGTGTATCCGACTTGATTGTCGAGTCCGGTGGGTCTGCTGAATTCTTTCCCGAGGTAAGTTCAAATGTAGCTTCAAATGTATAAAGCGAATCAAGACCACTTGCTACATAAAGCAAAAAGCCCAACTCGTATGTATTGTAGCCATATTTGGTTATCCTAATGTTATACTGACCACCAACAAGTGAATCAATAGTTGTTGCTCCTTCTGCATCCGTTATACCTGTGAATCTCGCTTTATTTGAGGTATAAAGCATTACTTCTGCTCCTTCTATTGCTTCCTGCGTGCTCTTATCTACTACGACTACCTTAAAGTTAATCATATTGTCATAAGCACCACCAAGAAAAATATCCGGCGTCTTAGCGTTCTTTGTTAGCGTTAAAAATGTCTCTAATCGCAATTGCTTAACCACATTACCATTGGATACAAAGGTAAGTAATGAATTACGCGTGTCTTCCGGTAAATTGGAAATCGTGAAATTTCCTGCTGCATCTGTAATGTCTGATGAAAACAAATTCCCGTTTGCATCAGTTGCCTCAACGGTTACATTCTGCAATGGCTGACCGTTGTCTGTAAGGAATTTACCAGCAATAGCGCTGGTAAGCGATGGATTTGTTGCTTGCTGCTCTTCGCCACAAGCGGCTACAAAAATACATATTAAGATTGTAGCAAGGAGAAATGAAATTCTTTTCATTGTGAGTTCCTCTAAAAAAGTTGGTAAAAAACCTGTTAAGGATTAACATTAAATGTAATATAATGATTTTTTTAAACAACAACTATTATTTCTTTTTTTATGCTATATTTTCTTTGATTTTGTAAATAACAGCAAACTTAGATAAACCTGTTCAATCAAAGTTCAGACAACTTCTTTCCCAAAATAAACTTCCGCAACCAAGTTAATTATATCTTTATATTGCAGTTGCCAAAGGACAACTATGTAACCGTGTATTGCAATAATATTTCCTTCGGGCGAGTCACCGGAAGGAAATATTACCAACCACTATCTCCACCGCCACCGTCACTTCCACCGTCATATCCACCGTCACTCCCACCGTCATACCCACTATCATACCAACCGTCACTACCACTTCCACTACGTTCACGCAGTTCTGGGAAAAGATTATTATAGTCATCCGCATAGCCATTAGCTACTAATTGTTTGTAAGTGTAAACACTGAGCAAGCCAAAAAATGACTTACGCACCACTTCTGCCATCGGTTGGCTTTCGTAATCACATTTATCGCAAGATTCATTAAATAATATCAAATCACTTACGTGGCTACTAATTGGATGTATCATTAACTCATTTTGACCGCACTTGGGACATTCGGTATATAATTTGCTATTCTCATAATAGGCACCCAGAAACGCAATGATGACAAACGGCAGCACACCTAAAACCATAATTAAATACGGCAAAGATTCCTTTAAACGACTTTTAGTGGTTGGAAGAGTCATATCATCCACCATAACCTCTTCGTCAATAGATTTTCCGCTAAAAATTCCCTGTATTGCCTCTATTCCCGCTATCATTCCCATAGAATAATCATTTTTCTTGAAATGAGGCACCATTCGTGTTTGTTGAATTGCCACACACAAATCGTTCGGCAATAAGCCATTCTCAAGTTGCCTGCCTGTTGTGAATCTGATTCTACGTATATCCTCAACGAACAATACAATTATGCCTTGTTCTCCTAGTTTATACTTATTAAAAAATTTTAAGGCGGTGCTTGCTAAATCTGCACCATTTATGGATTTTACAATAACAACAGCCATTTTGACGCTTTTGTCAGTTTCCAGTTGCCGACAAATATCATTAATTTTTTGCACAGCATCACTGTTTATAATGTTATCTGCATTATGAACTGCGTTATGAATTGTGTCATCTGGTTCACTTGGTATGGGGGGAATTTCATCAAAATTTTCAAGCATTATATCCTCTAAAAAAGTTGGTAAAAAATCTGTTAAAGATTAACATTAAATGCAATATAATGATTTTTTTAACAACAACCATTATTTTTTTTATGCTATATTTTCTTTGATTTTGTAAATAACAGCAAACTTAGATAAACCTGTTCAATCAAAGTTCAGACAACTTCTCTTCCAAAATAAACTTCCGCAACCAAGTTAATTGCCGTTTTGCATAATGTCGCGTATTCTTTTGTATCTCGCTAATTGCAGTGTCCAGAGACATATCGCCATTCAAATACACTATCGTTTCCTTGTAGCCAACAGTATTCAGCGAGTTAAGAGTAGGGGAGTAACCCATATTTAGCACGCTCTCCGTCTCATCCACCAAACCATCTTCCCACATCTGCATAACACGCCGATTTATCTTATCATACAACACATCTCGGGCTACATCAATAAATACATAGCGCGGTTTTATTCTATCCCTACTCGGCTTATTAGCATAAGCATCTGACAGCCGTATTCCATTGGAATAATAATACTCTAACGCACGCAGGACACGCCTCGGATTTCTATCGCTATACAGATTATACAGCGGTGCATCCACTTCCTTCAACTTGTTATACAGCGTATCAATACCATTTGCTTGCAATTCCATTTCCAATTTATTCCTAATTCCAACATCCACCGGTGTATCTTCTTTGAATAATCCCTCGCATAAGGACTTGATATATAACCCGGAACCACCAACAATTACAGGCGTCTTTCCTCTCTCCGCAATATCTATCAACGTAGCGTATGCCTGCTCACCATACTCGCCAGCACTATAATTTGCATCCGGCATAAGAATATCAATATAGTGATGCTTAACCTTTTGCATCTCCGAAGCCGATGGCTTAGCCGTGCCAATAGTAAGAAATTTATACACTTGACGCGAGTCCGCCGATATTATTTCAATATCCTGCTTCTCCGCCAGTTGCAAACTATAAGCGGTCTTTCCCGATGCCGTAGCACCGCATACAACAATAGTATCTATCATAATTTTTATTCTTAAAAACTGCCAATTGGCTATTCGTGAGAAGGTTACTGTGAATATTACTTCGCCAACTCCTCCATCAACAAATGCGTAGGAAGACCTGTAACACCGGGATGGTCTTGGTTATTGACTGCTTTATATTTGCACATCTGGATATCGTAAAAGCAATCGGTGAGAGATACATAAGTTGATATCCTTCCTACTATCGCTCCTACTTCTCCTATTCCTTCCACTGCAGCTGTATTTATACATCTTGTAACAGTAGTACCCATCCCATTAAGATAATAAACTATCCCCCCAGCGGATGTTCCGTTAATAAAACCAGCATTGACACAATCCTCTATACTTCCATAAGAACTTATAGCATATGATATTCCTGCTGCATTAGTTCCTGTAATAGTTCCGGTGTTAGTGCACTTTTTTACAAGTCCTTTAACCACAAAACAACAAATACCTGCGGCTGCATTCCCAGTAACAGTTGCATTATTGCTACAATTAATTATAGTGCCAGTATAAGAATAAGCACTTGCAACTGAACTATTTTCATAGCATATTCCGGCACCAACACTTCTTCCTGTCACTATTAAATTTGCTATTGTTCCATGATTACTACCGAATAAAACCTTATTCGATGCACTTACTTTTAGATAAATTGTGTGGTTATTACCATCAAAGTAACCATAAAAGTAATGAATGGTATCAAATGTTGGAGTGGGGTTTCCGATAGAACGGTAATCACAACTATCGGTGATGTCATTCATAAGCAGGAAGTATTTATCTATTGACCAATTAGTTCCATAAAAAACAGAATCGCTCAACGCTTCCATATCCGCTTTGCTGGTAATTTGATACGGAGCGGCTTGTGTTCCACTACCTCCGCTGAATTGTGCGGATGCAGTTAATGTTGTAGCAAATAATATCGCTACGATGAGTAATACTTTTTTCATTTTTATATAACCTTTTAATTTAAATGTATATTAAAATATTTTATTTTTCTTATTTATTATTTGTGTTCAATGTGTTTTAGGATTGTTTTAAAAGCATAGCGCAAATTACGTATTTATCTTCAATATAAAAAATATTATTATTCTTTTTTGAAAAATAGGATACCCGCTTTTAGCATACGGGAAACCGAACACTTTTAAGCAGATGTTAAGAAAAAGGTTATTGAAGAGGCGGAGGACATAAAAATTGAATAAAAAAAATATCAAATTTGATAGTTTAAACCCCAAAGGCGACCCTTTTGAGGACACCTTTGGGGTTCATTAGTGGGCGAACTTTACAAAGTAAAGCATAAATAATCTACCTAGTTAGAATCATCTGTTTGCTATCAACTTCTTTACCATCAATGGTTAAGGAGTAAATATATATTCCTTGCTTCAGTTGACCGCCATTTATTGTTATTGACGAAGAGCCCTTGTGTTTGCTCACGTCAAATTCCATTAGTTTACTCCCCTCTATAGTGTAAATTGCAATAAAAGCATTTCCCGCATTTTGAGGAATATAATAATAAATCTTTGTGATTTCTGTAAATGGATTAGGAATATTATTAAATAATTTTCCCTTACCAGTTGTGTCCTTCCAAATCACAGTGTCTCTATTGTCTTTCCAGCCCGTTGTGTCCTTATCTATCCAAATCGCAGTGTCTTTCTCTTTTCTGCCCGTGGTATCTTTCCAAACCATAGTATCTATATCTTTTTTATAGTCCAATGTGTCGGGGCAGCAGTTAGCAATACGTTTTAAAAGATAATCCAATTGCGATTGAAAACCATCATTTTTGATACGCAAGGAGTCAACTTCTTGGTTCAGTTTATTTAATGGCATCGAGCATTATCGGAACTAAGTCCTTATAATCACCAGGGTCGCCCATACCAACTCTAGCAACCTTATCTGCGTTAAATACATCAAATGTTTGTGCTGCCAATTCATTTGTGCTAGCAAACACTACAATTAGCAGAGCAGCGAATACTATTGGGTAGAACATCTTTGAAAGATACAATTTTGCATTTTGATTGAATGCAATGATGGCATCGTTCGCTGTCGCCTCCGATTTTTTCATAAAAGACGTATCAATGGACGTCCCATAGGTTAAAAAAGTTAATCTGGATTTCAGTGTTTGGTTGTCCAACATCTGCCCGGCTGCCTGATTAGTGCGGGTTTCTTTTCTTCTGTTCATTTTGATACCTCGTAAGATTAAGAACATTTGAAAAATATTAAGAGCTACTTTAGCCCAAGTGTTAGCGAAATGATTGGAGCAAAGTTAATCATAAAAATCCACAATACCATCATAATGAGAATAATAAATTGTGTGATACAATAAATTATGAAATAAGTCAAGCAAGGCAAAGAAATATGAATAATAATGTTCCATATTATTAGGAACAAAGATAATAGTTCGCTGGATGGTTATATTAATGCTATGTTCAATCAATTAAAGGTACCTTTCGGTATCTTATTTGTAAGAACATAACGAAATTAATAGATAAAATTCGATAAAAAAAACACTACATTTGAAACTTTGTTTATTAGCATTCGTATAAAAAAAATCCAAATATCATATCAATATCTATGAATACAGAAGAAGAACAACTTTTTAAAAAACTTGCAAATTTTAGAGAAAAATTTGCAAAAGACTCTCAACATCCTGACTATAAAGGAATGTGGGAAGTGCTAATAAAAGGCATTTATTCTGACGATGCCCATTTTATATATGAATTATTGCAAAATGCCGAAGATGTTAAAGCCACGTCGGTAAAGTTTATATTGAAAAGTGATGGTCTTTATTTTATTCATAATGGAACAATCCATTTTAATGTTACAGAACCTGATACATTAAAAGACATATCAATGTTCGCCAGATGGCAAATATAGCATCAGACAAGGGAACTGGCATTTTGGATTTGGCATCTTTGTATATTCAAAAAGGAGAAAATCCGCAAATTCGTCGTCAACAAATGGAAACACTATTAAAACAAATTCAAGAATCAGCTGAAAATGTATTTCAGGATTTACGAATTGTTACATGGCAAAATACAGATGAATTAGAAGAAAAATTGACCGATGCGATAGAAAAAGATTTAGAAGAGGACACGGCAAGTGATATGATGCAACACCAAATTATTTCGCCATACAGAGGAGAATTATTTGGGACAGATAATCTTAATGTGGTCATACAAAATAGCAGAAATGGTGGGAATAAAAAGAAGCATAGAAGTGTAGCAGGTATCACAGTAGCAGACAAAATTATCCAATTCACAAACAGAGCAAAAACAAATGCTTATGATTCATACGACACAGCACAAAATTGTTCTTCTAGAACGGATGTATACAATGGTGAATTGGGATTAGTAACGAGGATAGACAAGAAAAAAATCACGGTGCGTTTTGAACAAAAATCCAGTCAAACCATAGAATTAAGTGAAATTGAGGTTGAGAATAATATTGAATTGGGATATGCAATATCGGTTCACAAAGCGCAGGGGAGTGAATTTACACGAGTATATTTTGTGTTACCTAAAAACAAACAGACACTATTATCAACAGAATTGTTATATACTGGAATAACACGCGCACAGACGCATTTAACTATATTTGTTGAAGGTGATTTTACCGCCTTGCTTGGTATGACAAGACCCGAAAAATCACGATTAGCATTAATAAATTCGTCTGTATTTGATTTCAAACCATTGCCAGAAGTATTACTGCACGAACGTTGGTATGAAGAAGGCAAAATTCATTCCACATTAACTGAATATCTTGTCCGGTCTAAATCAGAAGTAATTATCACAAATATGCTATTTGAAAGTGGAATAGAATCAATTAAGTATGAAGAACCACTTTTTGCCACTGATGGCACATTCTATTTACCTGATTTTACTATTCAATGGAAAGGAAATACGTATTATTGGGAGCATCTAGGAATGTTGAATGTTCCAAAATATAAAAGACATTGGGACGTGAAACAAGCGTGGTATGACAAACATTTCAAAGGACAATTAATCACAACAGAAGAATCAACGAATTTGAGTATTGATGTGAAAAATCTCATTGGAAGATTGAAACGAAATGAATTACAGTAATTTAATATTGTTTGTGTTATTGTTAAAAGATATTAAAAGATGGAAAAATATAAAATAATGGTCTGTAGCATCAAGGTGTTCCAAACGTTGATGGAAGAAAATGGTTTAGATGATTCTAATGTTGAGGTCTTTGATACAACGGCGTTTGTATCAATCGTCAGTCACGCAAAGAAAAGCATAGGCGAGATGTATTTTCGGCACGGCGTTGGCGATGTTCATTATTTTAAGGAAAACCATGCCAATGTCATAAATCTTGATATTGACGATGTGGAGGCAGATTTTGAAGATGCTGCTACCGTTTACAAAGCCATAACTGCCGAGCAAGCCGATGATTTGGTTTCGTTTATTAAGAACAACGAGCACAAGGATTTTGTTATTCATTGCCATGCCGGTATCAGCCGCAGCGGTGGAGTAGCTTTGTTCCTTTTCGACCATTTCGACTGGGTAGACAGAGAAGATTTTCGTATAAATGTTCTTCCGCGTATTTTACCAAATATGCGCATTTACAGAGCGTTAACAAACTGTTTTGAAGAAAGTAATTTGTTATGAAAATACTTTTTCTCTATCTTATATTCAACGCCTTCAGCCCACTAACACCTGTTATCTTTGTGATTCGGGCATTGAAATTGAAGGCATCCGGTTTTGGGGTTCACCGTCAGTCCGCGTTTTTGTAATTGGACATTCAATGGAGAACACGGAAAAGATATTATTATATTGCTTTTTTTATCTGTGCAAATCCTTAAATCTGCGTTATCTGCGTGCTAAAAAAATATTTTCAAAAAAAATCACCATCTGCAACAATTTGGCTATTCCTACAAAAAAGCAGACAATAAAACGAAAGACAAAGAATTACCGCCGTTTTGGATTAATATGTCAAAATTATTTGAGTTGTATGTTTATTCTTTACGAGAAACATACGGAACGACAATATTATATCAATTATCAGATGAAGGAAAACGACAAACTCATGGGAAATATGGCGATGTTGATTTTCTGAAAACAGATGAAAAACTAATTATTGACACAAAATACAAACCGAAATATAACGAAGAGTATAAAATCGAAGATATTCGTCAGTTGAGCGGTTATGCTAGCGATAAGGGAGTATTGAAAAAACTTGGAATAAATGATGACGAAAGAGTTGTCGATTGCGTAATCATTTATCCAGATAATAATTCTAATACCAACTTTGATGGCAGAAACTTGAAAGAAACTGAAATAAAGCAATTTACAAAGTTTTACAAATGTGGAATAAAATTGCCGATTACGAGGTTAGGTTAGAGATTGCCTAGGTAACCGCAATTTTCACAACCCCACATCCCTAACACACCTTCCTAATTGCATCCATAACCTCTACACCCACAATTAACGCCTCTTCGCTGGGATTTAACTCGCTACTATGCAACGGCGGAAGTGTCTCTCCATCCGGCGATACTCCCAAAAAATAAAAGCAAGACGGAACCTCCAGCCCATAATAACTAAAATCCTCCGCCCACATTTTCGGCTCTATCTCCTGCAATTTCACATCTGGCAAAGTTGCAACTGCACGCCGAACTACATCAACCGCATCCGCATCATTTATGACCGGCGGATACCCATACACAATTTCCATATCACATTTCGTTCCATAAACTGCTGCAAGTTGCTGACATTTCTGCTGATACATCGCCAAATATTTGTTTCGCAAATCTTCATTATAGCAACGAAGTGTCCCCAACATTTCCACCGATGCCGGAAAAGCATTATTCACATTTCCGCCATTTATCGCACAAATTGACAGCACAGCCGGCTCAAAAGGATTATTATAACGCACGAGAAATGAATTAGTTAGCGTAATAATATTTGCAGCAACAACAATCGGCTCGCTACCCTTATGCGGAGTCGCACCGTGAGTCGCCTTGCCGTGAATTGTGATTTTAAACTCGCAAGTCGCAGCCATCGCACGCCTACCCGCAATTCCAATAGTTCCAACCGGCAAATCAGGGTCAATATGTTGTGCAAAAATAAATTTCGGACGCGGTTCCGACAGCACACCAGCGGCAATCATTGATTTAGCACCACCCGGCAACACCTCTTCACCTGGCTGAAAAATAAGTTTTACACATCTATCATTCGCCGGCAAATTTTCCGAAAAAATTTCCGCAGCACCCAGCAGCATAGCAATATGCAAATCATGTCCACAACTATGCATAACTCCTTCATTTTTAGAGGAAAATGGAAGTCCGGTGTTTTCGCACATTGGCAGCGCATCCAACTCGCATCTGAACGCAATGCAATCAGCAGAATTTTCATTACCAATAGTTGCAACAATACCCGTTTCGCACATCACATTAAATTTTAACCCCATATTTTTAAGGATATTACAGACATACGCATTGGTTTTATACTCCTTAAATGAAAGTTCCGGATTTGAGTGAATGTGTCGTCTATATTCAATTATTTTTTCTTTATTCATTTTCAATAACTCCTTATATATAATGGCTTACAGTTCCGATTTTACCATAAAATTATTGTTAATAATATATTCTGGTTTTCCACAAAAAATTTCCCTGTGAAAAGGGGTATTCCGCCCCATCGTTTTGAACCTATTTTTATCCACAACCCATTCTTTATTTGGGGAAAAAATTGTAAGATTAGCAGACACTCCTTTTTCTATAATAACTTGCTGTAAGTTTAGAATTTTACGTGGCTTAACTGAAAAAAGCGAGATTATTTCTTTTAAATTAAACTTATGCCTATGATATAAAAGAGTTAATGCTGCTCCTATTGAAGTTTCAAGCCCTACAACACCCGTTGGTGCTTTCTCAAATTCCACTTCGCATTCCTCAGAAGAATGGGGAGCATGGTCAGACGCAATGCAATCAATAGTTCCATCACGCAATCCTTCTATTATAGCATCAATATCTGCCTGCTTTCTAAGAGGAGGATTCATTTTATAATTTACGTCATAAGTCATTAATTTATCATCAGTAAAGTAAATATGATGAGGAGTTGTCTCGCAACTTACACGTAATCCTTTTAATTTAGAGGACTTAACTAAGTTTACACCTGCGGAAGTAGATATATGTTGAACATGATACCTGCAATTACCAGCATATTCTGCAAGCGCAATATCCCTTTGAATTATAATGGCTTCCGCAACTGATGGATACCCTATTAAGCCCAATTTTGTGGAAACATCGCTCTCATTCATAGAAAAATTTTTCGTAAGTGTATGTTCTTCACAATGTTGCGCAATTAGGTAATCATTTGGACCAGCATATTCAAACGCACGTTTCATCATCTCCGCAGATTTAACACACGCACCATCATCTGTAAAATACACAACTCCCGAATTTGCAAGCGTTTGCATATTTGTAAGTGTCTCTCCCTTCCTATCCTTAGTAATAGCAGCGGCTATGCGAACATTCACCGGCATATTTAGCGTCTTATTTTTAATGTAATCAACGACTAAAGCATTATCAATACACGGGTTAGTATTAGGTTGAGATACAATTTCTGTGAAACCACCATTAAGTGCTGCATTTACAGCTGTTTGTAGCGTTTCTTTGTGTGTAAATCCCGGCTCTCGCAAGTGTGTATGAATATCAATAAAGCCCGGAGAAACAACAAGTTCCGTTCCATCAATGATTTCGCAATCAATAGAAATTTTTGGAGCAGATGAATCACAATGCTCTATAATGCCATTAACTATATGTAAATTAACGACTTCATCCATATCATTTAGTGGATTTATCAAGCGAATATTTTTAAATAATACATCCATTTTTATATAAATAATTGATTTGTAGTGTCTTGCAATATATTCCTGAGAAAACTTCTGCGGTGATATTTACAAGTCCCATATTTTTGAATTAGTTGTATGTGTTCTTTTGTGGCGTAACCCTTATGTTTTGCGAAGTTGTATTCTGGGAATTCATTATGTGCAACTTCACACATCCAGCGGTCTCGCTTAACTTTGGCTAATATAGAAGCAGCACCGATTGATTTAGATATACTATCTCCTTTAATTACAGTGCGATATGGGATTTCAGTATCATTATACCTATTCCCATCTATCAGCAAAAAATCCGGCGTAATCCCCAACTGCTTCACAGAATTCTCCATCGCTAACATAGTAGCATTTAATATATTTACATCATCTATGGTGATATTATCTATCGCACAAATGGCGTAAGCAACTGCATTATCTACAATTACATCATATAATCTATCTCTTTTCTTTTCGCTAAGCACCTTAGAATCATCCACTTCTGCAAATAAATCAGCATCAATGGGTAATATAACTGCTGCTGCAACAACCGGACCAGCAAGTGGTCCTCTACCTGCCTCATCAATCCCTGCTACAATCTTATAACCATCTTTAATTATAGATAGTTCAATGCTAAAATCCGACATAACTTCTACGTAAATTTATTTAACTCTAATATAATAAATATATTAACAAATTTCCTTCTTTTTTATTGCCAACTTAATCACTTCCTCGCTACCTTCCGTTATCGGCACAAGTGGAAGCCGAACTAAGTTAGTATTAATCAATCCCAATTCCTTCATAAACGCCTTAACCGGCACAGGATTCGTTTCAATAAAATTAAGTTGCATCAACTCAAAAAGATTATAATGTGACTTCACCGCATCGCCAATTTTTCCCCTAATCGCAAATCTAATGCAATCGGAAAATTGCTTCGGAGCATAGTTGGAGAGCACTGAAATCACTCCCTTCGCACCAGCAAAAATAATAGGCAAAGCAAGCGCATCATCACCACTCACCAAATTAAATCCTTCCGGCGAGCGATGAATAATCTCCATCATCTGCTCCAAATCACCAGATGCTTCCTTCACGCCAATCACATTTTTGCAATTCATCGCAATTTTGATGCACGTATCGGCAGTGATATTCACACCAGTGCGAGATGGCACATTGTAAATAATTTGAGGAATATCCACCGCTTCGGAAATCGAAAGAAAGTGGTTAAAAAGTCCCTCTTGACTCGGCTTATTATAATATGGCGCAACGAGCAGCACGCCACTGAAACCGTATTCCTTGACAAGCATTGTAAATTCAATGGTCGCACGTGTATCATTCGAACCGGCTCCAACAATAATTGGAATACGCCCATTAACGGCTTCCTGAACTTTGAGCATCACAGCAATCCTCTCCTTCATCTCTAATGTCTGTGACTCTGCGGTAGAGCCAAGCACGACAAGCCCATCCACCCCCGACTGAACTTGGTGTTCAACAAGCGAAATGAGCGATTCAAAATCTACAGAAAGGTCTTTGTTAAATGGCGTAATGAGTGCTGTAAATGTGCCTTGTAATTTAAGTTTTTTCATATTAATTGTCATATATTTTAAAAAAAGTGCAATATTGTTGGTGTAATATAAAAAAAAATATTATATTTGTATTCACAATATACAAAATAATCCTATACTTATGAAATTACGTAGAATTTTATTATCCACATTAACACTTATAATTATGTGCTGCACTATTTCTTGCTCCGACGATACCACTAACCCAACGACAGACGCCATCGTCGGTAAATTCACTTGGTCACAATGGATGCAACAAGCCGGATGGGCAAACTACACCGCTCCTGAATACACTCCTGCTGATTCGCTAATCTCTGCGCTACAGGCAAACATTGATGTCGCCACATATCAATTCATTATTTTTGGCTCAAATTGGTGCCACGTAGATTGCGAGCCAATGATGCCTAAAATTATGAAACTACTTGAACTAGTTGGCTACGACAAAGACAGCATCGCTATTTATGGACTTAGTAGAGATAAAAAAGAACCAGCTGATGCTATCGCTGCTTTCAATATAAAATATGTCCCCACCGTCGTTATATGCAATGGCGCTGATGTATTAGGAACAATTGTTGCTGAGTCAGACAATAAAAACTGGGAACAACAAATATTGGATGCGGTTAGCAAATAATCCATTCCAAAAAATAAAAATTTTAAATTATATACAAGCATATAAACGAGTGCAAAGATGAAATACGATAAAGCACTATTTCAAATATTATTAGTTGAGCCAGCGAATGCGCTGAATTGCTATCCTTTTTCATTGACACATCACATCAGCGAATTGCGGTGTGGGGCACTACGTTTGTTAGATAAAGTGAAAGAAATTTTTCCATACGCTAATTGCATCCTATGGGGAAACAGTGACATCATCCATCCGCTTATCCAAAATGAAAAATGGGACAATACCATTACTTCTGGTGTCCCTACATTACTATTAGATGCTACCGTGCTGTTAGATGTCGATTTAGCAGTCCAATTTGTTACATCAATTAATGAAGATAGTGAAGATTTAAACATCACTTTTTTTGATAAAGATAGGCAAATCATTGCTGTTTATAATCAGGAAATACTATTAGATGAAATTGTGAATTTGGTGAATAACAAAAATCATCTACTCGACTATCTAACCTCCTCTGTAAGCAAGCATAGTGAAAAAAGAGTAACACTCCAAGACGTAGCCCAAATTCATTATATCTGGGAGACACTTGACCATCAGCAAATCCAAATAGAGAAAGATAGCAAATTGATGCTCAACATATACCCAATAGACCATTTTGGCGATAAATACAAAAAAATACACCTAATCCATTCCGAAAAAATAAAAGTCGCCACCGACGTAAATATCGGCGAAGGTGTAGTCCTCGACGCTACAAATGGAACAATATTAATTGATAATGCTGCAACAATTATGCACAACGCCGTAATAATGGGTCCATGCTATATCGGCAAAGGAACGACTATTAAAATCGGTGCAAAAATATATGGATGCTGCTCATTTGGCGACTACTGCAAAATCGGTGGGGAAGTAGAACATTCCACTTTCCACAATTACTCAAACAAACAGCACGACGGATTTATCGGAAACTCATACATTGGCGAATGGGTAAATCTCGGTGCCGGAACTTCAAACTCCGATTTGAAAAATAACTACGGTTGTATCACTATGGAATTACCGCATAGAAAGGTAATAACCGACAAACAATTTATCGGTACTATGATTGGAGACCACACAAAAACTGCTATCAATACGGCATTTACTACCGGCTCGGTAATCGGCGTCTCTGCAATGCTCGCCACAAATAATTTCATACCCAAATCCGTTGAATCTTTTACTTGGCATACTTCAAATAAAATCCAACCATATAAATTAGAAAAAGCATTGGAAACCGCAGCAATGATGATGAAACGCCGAGGTAAAGAAATGTCCAATGCTGAAATACATCGCCTGAAATTTGCTTACGATAAACGCAAATCTAAAAAAAGTTAAAAACTATTTTTATTCATTATACTTTTATTAAGAAGGGCGTATTTGTTACGTCCTTTTTCATTGAACAAGGAGACAAGGTGGAAGAACCACAATTAATACAAAAAGAAAAGTTATTGACAAAAAATTTCCTATTCGTTTGCATTGCAAACTTCTGTATGTTCTTTGCATTCTATATGATATTACCCGCTATGCCGGTTTATCTGCTATTAGAATTTAATGCAAGCAAATCTCTAATAGGACTAATACTATCATCATACACAATAGCAACATTGATTATACGCCCATTCTCGGGCTTCTTCGCTGATACATTACCGCGAAAACCACTCTATATGCTCGCATTCTTCCTATTCGTAGGAAATTTCGCCGGCTATCTGTTCGCTACAAGTTTACTCCTAATTACAATTATCAGAATCACACACGGACTCACTTACGGAGTAGTAACAACAGCAAGTAGCACTTTAGCAATAGATGTAATGCCATCATCAAGACGTGGCGAAGGCATCGGATACTTCGGCGCTACATCCACTATGGCTATGGCTCTCGGTCCTATGGTCGGGCTATTCTTCGCCGAAAGCCATTCATTCAATATTGTCTTCGGTATATCCATAGCATTCGGAATCATCGGATTAATCCTCGCATCATTCATCAAAGTAGGAAAACGACCACCAATATCCAAAGCACCAATATCATTAGATAGATTCCTGCTACTGAAAGCAACTACACCAGCCATCGTCCTTATCCTATTCGCATTCCTATATGGACACCTCATTACATATATTGCGCTCTTCGGCAAGGAAGTAGGTATTAACTCCGGCACCGGTCTATTCTTTACTCTTTACTCAATTGGACTTATAGCATCCCGATTCAATTCCGGAAAGTTCATAGACAAAGGATACATCACACAACTCATACTCATAGGAAATGCAATGATAGTTGTATCCTTCACAATATTCGTCCTCGCCGACAACGTATACCTATTCTATGGAATCGCTGCATTCATTGGTCTCGGCTTCGGTATATCTTCACCCGCATACCAAACCCTATTCCTAAACTTAGCTGAGAACAACCAACGCGGAACAGCCAACTCCACTTACTTAATGTCGTGGGACATCGGCACCGGATTAGGCGTCCTAATCGGCGGCTATGTAGCCGAATGGAGTAGTTACCATACCGCTTACGGTATCGCAATAATATTAGCGATAATGTCAATAGTCCTGTTCTGGAAAGTTTCTATACCATACTTCAATAAACACCGACTAAAATAGTAAATTCTATGTTTTTTTGCAATAATGATTAGCAAAATTATGATAAAATGAAAAAAAAATGGTATATTAATGATTAAAATTGTAATACTAATTAATTTAAGAAGTAATTATTATGTTATCCATATCCAAAATAACATCATCTGACCCAGTAATTATTAAAATAGAAGGGCGCATAGATGGACTTACATCTAAACAAATTCAAACTGAAATTGACGAAATCCTCGAAAGCGGTGTTAAAAACCTCATCTTAGATTTCGCCGGCGTATTCTACCTTAGTAGCGCCGGAATACGTGTATTCATCAATGAAATGAAAAAAATAAACGCTATCGGCGGACAAATGTTCTTCGTTTCATTGTCTTACCACATATTAGAAATATTCAATATCAGTGGATTATCTTCTATTTTTAAGGTCTTTAACTCTTACCAAGAGATTACCGATTTGCTCAATAAAGCAAATGCTGATACAAAAACTGAACCAGCCCAATAACAGCAGTGGCACTTTATATTTTGTCTTCACTCTTAACTAACAGCTATGCTAAAGGTATTTAAGAAAAGTTTAACTATCAAGTTGTTCTCTGCGTATGCGTCGCTATTCCTATTTTGCACCATCGCAATAGGAATAGTGCAGTTCTATATTGCAAATGACGTCATCGCTACACAAATGGAAGACCTAACGCTTACCACGTTTAGAAACTTCTCCGAAGAAATAGATAAAATATTCACTGATGCCGAAGACGCTTCATTAGAAGCAACAAACAAACTTATCACCATCTTCCAATATAACGCCGAAAAAGATTATACTCTCCTCCCTAATTATTTCCGCGAATGGACTACCACCGGCTCTAGTGTAGTGGGAGCTGACCTTAGCGTTGTATCTGTCGCATTCATTAAAGCTCGCTCATCCAAACATCTTACTCAAAGTTACGCAATACACGCTATTAATAGTAAAAAAACTACTTCCGAAACTTTGAATTTTAACAATGATGATTACGATAGTTTTGAAAATGAAAATTGGTATAATGCTGCAGTATATGAATCCGAAAATACGTGGACATATACACAAACGCCATTCTTCTTGCCCGAAAAATATCCAGTAATGTTTTTCGCTCGACCTGTGTTGCTGCACGATAACGATCTAGGTGACCCATTGCTTGGAGTTTTTATTATTGCTGTTTCTAAAAACCACGTTGACGCTATGTTTGATTATAGACGTATTTGCGATGGCAGCTACAATATATTTGCTATCGATAGCGGACAATTTATTATCCACCCACTAAATAGTTATGAAAACAAAAAATCTGACTTCTCATTGCGTAATTATAGAAGCAAAGTCGTGTCTGAAGGAAAATTCTCCCGCAGATTCCGCAACTCTTACAAAGTCCTATCTACTAACTCATTAGGAAACTTCCACTTCGATAATGCACGCGTCTACTGCCAACCATTATCTTCTGTGCCAGAATGGACTATAATGTCTGTAATACCAAACAACGTCCTATACACCGCCGTATCAAGATTCTCCATCCTATTGTGGCTCATTCCCTGTGCTCTAATAGTAACATTTATCCTAGTTATTCTATTCTTCACCAACAAACTTCTCGCTCCCATCCAATACGTCTCAGAGGTCATCCGAAATTTTGACAAATTCAACATTGCGGATTGGAAAATACCAAAAGTAGAGATTGCCGATGACTTTGAAGTAATATCTAATACATTCGCTCATTTAATCGAAAATCTTACCGTCCGACAAAATGAAATGTCCGACCTGATGGTCGCATATAACAAATTGAAGGCAAACCAATTACTATTCGATACTCGACTAAACGATACTATTACCGATAGAACTGCCGGATTAGTTTCACAAAATAAACTAATGGATATGACTCTCTATAATATGAGTATGCTCAACGAATTAGGACGACTCGTTATGTCATCCTTATCATTAGAAGAAATATCTATGTCTGTTTATCTCAAAATAGGCGAACTCATTCCATTGGATTTCTTTGGAGTTCTTCTATACGACAAAGAAGCCGACCAATTAATATGTGCCGATAGCATCCTTACAGGCGAACCTTTTGAAACATTTGCTCTAAATATAAAAGAAAAAAATACCATCGCTGTTGCTTGCTTCGATAGAAAAGAGCCAATTACAGTCAATAACTTTGGCTTAGAATATCGTAATTACCTATTGGTAAATTATTACTCCCCAATAGAAATATCAATGGATTCGCAGTATTTCGCTCCTATTATGATTGACGAAGAAGTAGTGGGCGTTTTCACTATCCAAAGCATACACAAAAGTTTGTTCCTTGATATTAATAACGACATCCTAACTAATCTAAGAACATACCTTGGCATCGCTGTTAAGAACATACTAAGTTATAGAGCATTGCAAACATCACTAAAAGAACTCAACGAAGCGCAAGATAAATTAGTCCAAAGCGAAAGAATGTCCTCGCTCGGACAACTTACCGCAGGCATTTCACACGAAATAAAAAACCCCCTAAACTTCGTTATTAACTTCTCCGAACTATCTAAAATGCTAATATCAGATATTAAAGAAGAGGTTATTAACTTAAAAGAAGCCAAAGATGATGTCGAAGTGAGAGCGGAAGTGATGGAAGAAATTGAGGACCTGGTATCCGAACTAAATCTAAATGTCTCTAAAATTAACGAGCATTCCAAACGTGCAGATAAAATTATTAAAGGTATGCTTTCGCATTCACGAGATAACTCTGGAGAATTCGCTATGACCGATTTCAATGAGATTATTGAGGAATATACCAAACTATCATACCACGGAGTCAGAGCAACTAACCAAGCTTTCAATGTGAAAATTACATATAAGTTCGACGAAACAATCGGGCAAGTAATGCTCGCTCCGAACAACTTCATACGTGTCGTAATCAATATGGTCTCAAACGCTTGCTATTCCGTATTCAAAAAACAAGAAATGCTTGCTGAACAAGACATTGAATACCTCCCCGAAATAATAATATCCACAAAAGACAAAGGCGATAGAGTATTATGTAGCTTCCACGATAACGGATTAGGAATATCTGAGGAAAATAAGAAAAAACTATTTACTCCATTCTTCACCACCAAAGCAGCAGGACAAGGCACCGGACTCGGACTATCTATTAGCTACTCCACAATAGTTACAGAGCATAAAGGCGAAATCAATTTCAAATCCACTGAAGGAGAATTCTGCGAATTCATCATCACTATACCAAAGACGCAATCTGTAGAACTGATTCAGCAACAAGCAAAAATTAAATCATAAGTGCAATCCACTTGCTCTATCCTATTTATCTACTTCGCCCATAATCGGGTCTAATGAACCAATAGCAAGCACTACATCCGAAATCATAGAACCCTCTACCAACTCCGACAAACACTGCAAATTCGCTGAAGATGGCGAGTGTATCTTAACCTTCCAAGGATGCCCTTCACCATTCGATACAATGAAGAAACCAAATTCTCCCTTAGAACCCTCAATCGCAGTATAGGTTTGACCAACCGGTATACTACCACCAAAATTCACCAACACAAAATCAGAAATCAATTCCTCCATTTTAGTATATACTTCCTTCTTATGCGAAAACGTGGTCTTCGTATTCTTCAAACGAATTTCACCTTGCGGAATCTTATCTAAAACCTGCTTTATCATTTTATAACTCTCTTCCACCTCACGCAACCGAACTATACAACGCGCCCAATTATCACAATCATTCTCCGTAATAACATCAAAATCTAATTCATCATACACAAGATACGGCTGGTCTCTTCTAACGTCTTTCGGAATACCACAAGCACGCAGCGGAGGACCTGTAACTCCCAATGCAACTGCACGCTCCGGTGTAATTACACAAGTGCCAGACAGACGCTCTATGAATATCCTATTGCGTAATATTACCTTTTTCATAAAATTGAATTGCTCCGGAAACTGCTCTAAAAACTGCCTAATAAGCGCAATCGTCTCATCCGATATATCAAATGCAACACCACCTATTCGCTGGTGGCTAACGGTAAATCTCGCTCCCGTCATCAACTCTATTATGTCATATATCTTCTCTCGCTCCGTAAAGCACCACACCAACATTGATACTGCACCTGCATCCATTGCAAATGAACCAAATGCCATAAGATGAGACGAAATACGAGCCAACTCCGCACACAGCACGCGTATCCACTGAGCGCGTGGCGGTGCTTCTATACCGAGAGCATTCTCACAGGCAAGCACATAGCCAATATTATTCGCCAAAGGCGACATATAGTCCAAGCGGTCTGTGAATGGTATGAACTCATGTAGCCCCATATTTTCAGCCAACTTCTCCATACCACGATGCAGATAGCCAACCTCCGGAATGGCTTTTACAACCGTCTCCCCACTAATCTTGAGCAGTATGCGTAAAACACCGTGTGTCGCCGGATGCTGTGGTCCCATATTTAGCACCATCTCATTTTCCAATGGGTCAATGGGTTCAAATGTTGTATCCTTCTGCAGTAACTTCTTATATATCTTATCTTGCCGAATAGTATGTATTCGCTTTAGTTCTTCTGCGGTTGTTATATTCATATATATCTATTTTATATGTTAAATAATTAGCACAAAATAATATTTTTTTTCCATTTTTTCATTATCTTTGCACATATAATTTATCCAAAAAAACATTATGAAAAAAAATAACACAATCTCCACTATCCTCCTATCTCTAACTATATTATTTATAGTCAGTTGCAATAAGACGCCAGAAAAATATGCCAATGTCCCTGCTCAATATCACAATCTGATAGATACCGCAATGAATATCGCAGGCACAAATTCCGCCGAACTACAAAAAGCATTGGACTCCGTTCCTACTCCGCAAAAAGAAGGAATGGCATTCCTCATTGCATATATGCCAGAGTGCGATTTAATAACTCTTTCCGCCGATTTCCTATTGGAAAATTGCAAGTATGCGTATCAAGCAAAAAGCGAATTTGTATGGGCTAAAGACATTCCAGATTCTATCTTTTTCAACGAAGTCCTGCCATATTCCAATCTGAACGAACGCCGTGATAATTGGCGTGCAGATTTTTACAACCGCTTTTCCAAATATGTTAAGGACTGCAAAACCGTAGAGGAAGCCATTTATGCAATTAACAAGCATATCCAAAATGAAGTCAATGTGGAGTATAATACCAAACGCGAAAAAGCAGACCAAAGCCCATACGAATCAATGAAAATAAATATGGCATCTTGTTCGGGTTTGTCAATTCTACTGGCGGATGCACTGCGTTCAGTTGGCATTCCTGCACGTGTAGCGGGCGTTCCGCTTTGGTATGATGAAAGTGGCAATCATAATTGGGTTGAAGTTTGGATTAATGGCAACTGGTATTTTACTGAATACGGCACAGAGGATTCGTTAGATAATGGATGGGTGGTTGCAAAAGCCGGCAAAGCCGAGAAAAATAGCCGTGATGGAGCGATTTACGCTGCTTCTTACAAGCCAGCCGAAACCTCATTCAATTTGGTTTGGGACACACTAAATACGCTTGGCTGGATTAATGCAGAAAATGTTTCGGAGCGGTATATCAATTTGGCTGCAAAGCAAAAGGCAGAAGCACACATCCATGACCACCAAATTAAATGTAAAGTGTGGTTTTTGCAGGACAAAAAATTGGGATTAATTAGCGACAATCGCATTGCAAAACAAATTGATATATATTCAGTGAAAGCTGCTGATGAGATAATTGATAGAGGCGTAACTGCTGATTCTAAGCGGGATATGAACGATTATTTATTCTTTATTCTGGAGCGAAATAGCAAGTATTTAGCAAAATACATAGACGCCTCCGGTAAGACAATAGAAGTGAAATTCACTCCAAAAGATACGCTTATTTTGGGGAATAAATAGCGGCAAGATGTAAGATGATTTTATTTAGAAAAAAATTATTACTTTTCTTAACAATTAGCCATTCGGCAACTCTATCGCAAAAGTTGTTCCTTTGCCTATCGCCGATTCCTTTACATATATCTTCCCGTGATGATACTCCTCTATGATACGCCGCACAAGCGAAAGACCCATTCCCCATCCACGCTTCTTGGTCGTAAAACCGGGCTCAAATATTTGAAGACGCATCTTCTTATTCATTCCTTTGCCGGAATCTTTGATTAGAAATTGCAATTTATTTTTGGATAATTGTTTGGCTGTGATGTATAGTTCGCCGGGCTTACCATCCATTGCTTCAACTGCATTTTTTATTAAATTCTCAAACACCCAACTAAACAGAGTGGCATTGGCTTGTATGTATAGGTTAGTATCGTAATCTTTATAGATGGAGATTTTGCCAGCCAAATGAGGAAGTCGCCTTTCGTAGTAGTCGCAAATCTCGTTAAGTTCTTCGCTTACATTGAGTTGCTGCATATCTGGATTAGAACCAATTTTAGAGAACCGAGTCGCAATCATATTCAGCCGCTCAACATCCTTCTCTATTTCATCGGCTGTCTCGTCTATTGACTCTGGAGCATCCCTATTCAATTTTAGTAATTCTATCCACGCAAGCAAACTGGAGATAGGAGTTCCAAGTTGATGTGCCGTCTCTCTCGCCATACCAACCCATAGACGTGATTGCTCATTGTTACGCGCCCCATTGAACGCCCAATATCCAATAATCACAATGGTCATTACCATTAACACTGACACAAGCGGAAAGAAACGCAACATATCCACTAAATTGGAATGCGTATAATAGAATTTTGCGATAATCTGCCCATTTGCATCAGGCACTATTATCGGCGGATAAGTCCGCTTCATTTTCTTAATCTGTGCCACTAAATACTCGTGCTGGACATCTATAGAAGTTATATATTTTAACTCATCCATATTCAACGTAAAGGACTCATAATCCTGTATCGGCTCATCGTTCCCATCAGTAATTATCATAGGAAAATATATATTCGGTGTAATCGCTTCTAAGAAGAACAGGGCACTCTCTACATCTGTCGCAGTAACATAATACCGATACGTATTCGCAAAGGTTTGTAATTCCTGCTTCTCCCGCCTAATTACTTGGTCTACAAGCAGATTACTTGCATAACTAACCACAATAATTACCGCAAGTATAGATGCTACGATAACTATCTTTATGATGAATTTTACAAATGGACTAATTTTACTTCTTAGTGACATAGTGATAGAATTTAATAGTATTGGGAATTATTCCGGTGGTGTAGTGTTGTGATATAGAATTGGGTGAATGCAAATCATAGACATTTAGTTCCGCTGCGGTTGTATATCGGAATGAATTGCCAATCCACAACTGCATCGTTGCTGTATCAATAGCCAATGCAGTCCATATTTCATATTGCTGTGTATTCACTATGAATGGATGCGGAACCGCATCCTCATCCCTCAGGGGAATGTAATATACACCGCCAGTTCCCACAATAGTATTTCGCATCGTGTTATTGAGAAAAAATAGCGTATCCCCCAGAAAACACATATCATAACAGCCAATATTCCAACTCCGCTTCTCCGAAAGAGTTGTCCCATCGTATTCAATTATTCGCGCTGACTTACCTGTTGTATCCGATGGTAAGCCCCAACAAGCAACATACAAATTACCATTATGCTCATAAATACGATTCGGATTGTCGCCTGTTTTCAATGTATTAACTACTTGCTTTGCATTTATATCAATTACGGATATTGTTGCTGCCGTTGGATTTGTATATTGAAAATCGCCATATCCGCTATTAGTTATAAACAGCAAATCCCTATAAAATGCAATGCCTTCCGGATGCGAACCAACTCTAATGCAATGTTCATTAAGCAATAACTGGCTATTCACCATATCTTGCGGATTGAAATAATAGACATAAAAATCATCCCCCGACATCTCAATATACGCCGTCACAAATGCCAATGTATCATTGATTACACATAGTTTGCGAGGCATTACAAAAGACGGAAATACCAATCTGTCGAGCAACTTCCCGCTATTCATAGATATTATATTAATACAGCCGGCACCCGATACCGATATTATACAAATTGTATCACATATTACCATATCCTCAGCCACATCGCCAAGTTTTAAATCGGGATTGCAAGCCGAAAAGTAATTGTTGGAGAACGAGCCAGTGCTAAAATCAATACGCGTAATACTTCCTTTATCCGTATTCCTCACCCCTTCGCACAGCACCATAACGCCATCCGTGCCAACAACAAATGTATCTAATGGGGGAGTGCTCGGGTCATCAACACAACCAGAAAGCAGTAAGAACGCAAAGATGCAAATGTATTTCTTCATATTTGTTTGATATATCAGTATTTAGTGAAAAAAAGGGCGAACACCACCGTCCGCCCTTAATTATATGTGATAAATCACTATTTCTTAATTGCATCAAGTATCTTTTCTGCAATTTCAATGCCTATTCTATCCTGTGCTTCATTAGTAGATGCTCCAATGTGAGGAGTTGCTGAAACGCGAGGATGGTTAATTAACCCTACTTGTGCATCTGTTGCTGGCTCATTCGTCCAAACATCTATACCGGCACCAAGCACCTTACCCGAATTTAGCGCATTGAGCAATGCTACTTCGTCTACAACTCCGCCACGAGCGCAGTTGATAATGATAACGCCATCCTTCATCTTAGCAAATTCCGGTGTCCCAACTGGAACCGGCTCGCCTTTGATAAGCGGCAAGTGCAAGGTAATGAAATCGGATTGTGCAAGCACTTCGTCCTTTGTGCAAAGTTTTACATCCATATCGGTCGTGTTAACGAATGGGTCAAATGCTACTATTTTCATACCCAATCCGAGAGCACGCTTAGCGGTCTCTCTACCAATATTACCAAAGCCAAGCACGCCAAGCGTCTTGCCGGTAAGTTCCAATCCAGCAGCGTATTCCTTTTTGGGCCATTCGCCTTTGCGCATCTGCATTGAACTTGTATTGAGGAAGCGGACAACAGCAAACATATGGGCTATTGCTAGTTCTGCCACCGAAATGGACGATGCACCAGGAGTATTGAGAACAGGAATGCCTTTTGTTGCAGCGTATGCAGAGTCAATGTTGTCTATGCCAACACCACCGCGACCGATAGCTTTGAGTTTTGTGCCTGCGTCAATTACTTCTTTCGTAACCTTGGTAGCGGAGCGAACGATAATCGCTTCGTAATTGCAAATGTCTTTTAGCAATTCATCTGGCGATAGTTTTTTCTCAACTACCTCTACACCTGCGGCTTTAAGTAAATCGGAACCAACTTTTTCGATTCCATCTGAAACTAATACTTTCATAATTGTATTTTCTCCGAAAAATTATTTAAGATTATTTTATAAAAAGTTATGTATTATTTGTTTATGTCAAATATTATGTGTAAATTGCACTACTAAAAAAATAGTTTTGTGTTATCCAGTGGTATTTTTATCAGCCCAGACCGGAATACACCCAAATGTATGAGGAAAGTGATAGCGACCGATGTTGCTACAAGCAATCTGCTGGGGGGCTTGCTCTGACACTTAACTATTTTTTTTATTTTATCCACAGCAGTGTTTTATTTGCAATAGAACTTTTGTCCTTTATATGCGCACTCTTAACTTGATATATATCACCATATTGCGTGATTGGCATCAACTCAATTATTGCAATATCCACTCGCTTCACCTGATTGCAAATTAGTAGCAACGCACCATTATTGCCCTCGCAAATCATATTAAAATTTTTAATCAAACGTCTCACATACTCTAATGTTTCAGCATTATCTGTAATTCCCAATTGGTTTTGGTGTTTATTTCTAATGTGTCGCAAGTGTGAGTTATCAATATAAATATCGGCAGGTTTCCTTTTAATTTGTTTGGCTATTGTAGCGTTCAACTTTCCAAGCTTTATATACCCAAAAAGTATTTCATTTGATTTAAGATTGGTTGATTTCATATCAATTTTATATTGCAACACTATCAGGACTCACAATATAATGAATTTTTAGCAGTTTTATACGCTGTGCGGAATGAAAAGAAGGAAAATATTTTTCTGGAGGAAGTAGGTATCGGATTTTGTGATATGATGCATTGAATGTTGTCGCTTATACTTCGCTGACTTCGCCGGTTAGAACAATGTTCTCTATTCTATCAAATACATTACCACTATCTGCACCGCTTTGCAGCACTAAATCTACGGTGAGAGTGGATTGGGAAGTAGGAAGAATGGTAATGGGCATATTGTGATAGCCACGTTTTTTTATATGCACAAGTGCAGCCGCAATAGCACCTGTTCCACAAGCACCGGTTTCACGTTCCACACCGCGCTCGTAAGTGCGTAAAGCAATTAAGTTATTGGCTAACGAGTAGCTATAGAAATTTACATTTGTTCCATTTGGCTCAAATTGCTTATCGTATCTAATGAATTTGCCGAGACCATTTACATCAATCTCATCTACATTGGCAACCTCTAAGACGTATTGGTCATTGCCAACATCAACATAGTATCCACAAAAATGTCCTTTCTTATAACTGTCGCCCAACAGTGCTACATTTTCGAGCAAAGGAACTTGTTTTGGATATTCAGCTGCAGGTGAGAAGTAAATAGAATATAGATTTCTTGCGACTCTTTTGCCAGTGTATTGCTTGCCATTAACCTCAAATGCAATGCTCGTATCGTCTTCATAACCCTCAATAAATCCATATTTAATAGCTGCATATATAGAACATCTGCCACCATTCCCACACATCATTCCACTTGTGCCATCAGGATTAACAAACCATACAGAGAATGCACAACTCCCGGAAGCATTAAGGATAATAATCCCATCTGTCTGCTTTCCTTCGCTAATAGTAAGCGAAATAGCATTTTTGGAATAGTAATCCTGTGTTTGTGCATCTGTGCGATTATCTATAACGGTAAAAAAATTACCTGCCCCTGATAATATCATTTTGGTTTATTTTAGATTATGGATAGTTCCTGAAATAGCACCGATAATTTCGTAACTAAATTCGGAGGTAATTGATAATGGAAGATAGACATTGTTATCTGTTTGCAGATACTCCGTATCGTCAATCACTCTGTATATTTTTATACTCAACTGGCTATTGACGGCAACAAGCACTCGCATTTTATCCACGATTTTCACCGATGTATCTACAATAATAACATCGCCATCGTTAATATAATAGCAAGAATATTTGTTCCCATTAGCTTTTAATAGTATTGTTTCATCGGGATTTGCATTAAAATACTGGCTGATTTCTAAAGTATCAAGTGCTTGAGTGAGTTCCAATTCATCCATTTGTTTCCTTGGGGTTATATATTATAAAATACTACCCCTGCAATAATTATGCCAAACTACCCAATGCACTCCCATTCCTTAAAATGTAGAGGAAATAATACCACCTGCCACCATCGCATTCCCATCATATATCACCACCGATTGACCTAACGCTACCGAACTACACGGCTCTACAAAATGCACAAAAATTTTATTATCCCTAAGTTCGCATTTAGCCGGCTTACCATTATCCTTATAGCGTATTTTAACTATATACTCCTTATTTGGCAATTCGTTATCGTATTTAATAATATTAATATCTTCGGCAATAAGACCATTTGAGTAAGTATCTTCAATCGTTGCAACTTCCACAACATTGTCTTGAATATCAATTCGCTTCACATACAGCGGCTTCTTATATGCAATACCGAGACCTCTACGCTGTCCTATTGTATAAAATGGCGTCCCATTGTGCTTGCCTAAAACCTTACCATCCAATACAAAATCTCCCATTCTTATACAACTGCTTTCGCCTTTGTCTTCTGCATACTCCCTAATAAACTTGCGGTAATCGTTATCCGCTATGAAGCAAATATCTTGCGAATCATCCTTATCTGCTACCGGTATATCTGCATCTTTGGCGTATTTGCGAACATCCTCTTTGGAATGGTAACCTCCCAATGGAAATATTATCCGCTTTAAATATTCCTGCGGAAGACGCCACAACATATACGTCTGGTCTTTATGCAAATCCAATGCTTTCGTAATGAAATAGCGTTGCGTAGTTTCATCAAATACAACATTAGCGTAATGACCCGATGCTATATATGGAATGCCCAACTCATCGGCAATATCAAATAATGTCTTAAACTTAACGCGTCTATTACACAGCACACAAGGATTTGGCGTCCTCCCATCCAAATACTCTCTATAAAAATTATACTTAACTATTGATTCAAATTCACCTCTAACATCTTTCACAATGAGTGGCACACCAATAGCATCGCACACATTAGTGCAATCGTCTATGGCTTTTTGAGCAAGTTCGTGCATCTTTAATATGCAGGCAGTCACTTCGTAATCCTGCTGTAATAACTTAGCGGTAGTCGAGGAATCAACTCCACCAGAGGTCGCTACTAATATTTTTTCTTTTGGTTTCATAACTCTATTTTAATAATTTTTTCTTTAATCTATAAATCGTCTTTGATGGTCTATAATTTTTCAATCGGAATAGAAAAAAGAATGTTTGCCACTCTATATGCTTCAATAATAACAGCAAATGCTTAATTGGTGTGGGTTTAGAATATATTTTGTTCGCAATTTGAGTAATCTCAGTCGTGAATATCTTTTCAAAAAACGCCACAAAATTCGCTTTATCTACATACAGATTCACCTTGTTATCCACAAATATCGGTTCAATGAGATATTGTGCAAGCAACTCATCGTCGTTATCTATTTCTATTATCCGATTAATTAACGCTTGCTCATCGGGAAAATCGTAGTAACTTAGAAACGCCTTTGTATTGAAATCATTTGCAACCAATGGATTTCCCCAATATATAGGAATTGTATGTGCAAGCAGTGGCTCAAGCAATTTTTCTGTAGTGTAACCCGGGTATTCCGAGTTTTCAAATGCAATAGTGAATTTGTAATTCTTTATAAAATCCATTTTATTATCCACATTCATCTGCATATTATTTAGATGCCGTCCAGCCGAATCGACTCGCTTATATTTGGATAATGTATGAAAAAAATCGTTCCGCTTCTTGCAAGACGGATTAGAATACACAAAATTACAAAATCCCGTCTTCTCCCGAACAATCGCATCAATAGCGGGCTTGCTCTCGGTAGCGTGGTTAATATCGCCACACATATAGTAATATATCGGCAGGCGGTAATGGCGTTCATTATCTATGTAGTCAGATGAAATTGACCAATCGCAATTCTTATAATTTACACGCACATTCTCTCCACAGAAGAATATTTTCACGCAATCATAATTAATATTATCATCACCAAACATAGAGTATATAAGATATTCCGGCGTTTCCTTATCAAGAATTACATCATATTTTTCCTTAATTGCCCACAAAAAGAAATTGTCCTCTTTTATGAAATTGCTCCAAAAGTCAGTAAAATATATGCGTATAGTTTTTTTCATATTCCAAAAATACTACTTTTTTTTGATAAATTATACATAAAAAAACAGGTTCAAGACAACTCCCCAAAAAAATCATCTTGAACCTATTTTTATACCACAACACTAATATATCTTATAACGCAAGCCAAGATATACACTTACGCCATTCACCGGTCCATATATGGAAGAAGCATCAAACCCAGTAGCAAATGGGGTCTTCGCTTTTTTTATTGCATTGTGTATCATATAATTAGTAAGATTTTCACCACCAACATATATATCCAAATTGCCGAAACTCCTTGTTACTTGGGCATTTAGCAGCACAAACGGGTCGTATGTCATATACGAAGCAACGCCATCCATAACGTGTTTCGGCATTCTGCCACTACCATTATAATCCAACGTTAAATCAAATGCCCACTCGTTCATTTCAGTATTGTATTGAAAATTAAGGAATGCTTTGTGCTTGCTTTGCAATGCCTTATCACGTAATTCGCCATCAGTCGTTACCTTCACATCATTCAATCTATATGCAGCCGTAATGTAAAAGTTCTCTATTGGCTGAGCAGTCAAATCTATTTGGAAACTATTGCTATACGACTTCCCATCTAAGTTATGAAAATGCACTGCGTTAGGGTCTTTATCTAAATCCACTACTAATTGCTCCTGGAAGTCCGTTCTATAAAAATCCGCATTCAAATCAAATGGCACACCAAACAAACTGAATGTATAATACAGATTTGCACCATAATTCCATGCTTCTTCCGGCGTAATGCTACTCTCCACAATGAACGCTCTGTTGCTTGCGAAGTATCCAGTATTCTCTTCTATCGCACGAGCCACACGATAACCTCGTCCAACAGATGCAGATACAATAAGCGAATCCGGTATCACATTATACTTTAAGTGCAAACGTGGCGATAGGAATGTTTGCGTATTGCTCTCTGTTCCATTTTCACCAGACCATATATTGGACTCCTTGTAATCGGCAAAATCTGCACGAACTCCAGCAACTGCTTTAAGATTAGTAAATATATTGAATGTATATTCAGCGAAGACACCAGGAATAACAATATTCGCATTATTTGATATACGATTACTAAGCGGTAAGGCAATCAAATCAACCTCTTCCATAAAGTTATCATATTGCAAACTCCCACCGATAAGCAATGAGTTATTGCTGTCAAACGGATGCTGGAACATCAAATTGACATAGAATGAATTCTGCTCGCCATTGAAATTGCGGTTACCAAAGAAAGCATCCTGATTATGATGTGTGAATGACAATATTGAGCCGATATTCGTCCCGGATTCGCTAAGCATAAAGCCATTTTTGGTATATAAATTGTATCGCTGTGTCTTAATATTCATCCCCCACAAAGTATCAGAATTATCCCAATAGCCAAGTTGTCCGCCTTTGCGTTCGTCGTTGAGAATGGAGTATCCGGTTTTGTTGTCCCAAATACCTGTATGCAAATCCCAGCGATTGAAGAAGTTGATATTGTGTCCCATCGGCTTATCCAAAAAGCCATCGTCGTTATGGTCTACTTCTCTATTTAAGTAATCGGTATGTAGGAAAAATGCAGTGCCATTGTTATCATCAAACTTAATGCTATGGTCTGCATTAAATTCTAAATGAGCCATTTCATTTGCATATATGTTGAGAAACGTTGGATTGCTGGCTATTGACTTTTTGTAATCCAAATTTATAAGTCCGGATATACTTTCAAAACCATTCTTCACTGTAGATGCTCCTTTGGAAATTGAGATGGACTCAAGCCAAGGACCTGGAATGAATGCGAAGCCGTAAGTAGAAGCCAAACCACGCATTATTGGAACATTTTCGCCATTTATTTGCGAATATATGCTCTGCAAGCCAAGCAATTGGATACGCTTTGCGCCAGTTACTGCATCGCTATATTGAACATCTACTGATGGCGTAGTTGTAAAACTCTCTGCTAAATTACAGCAGGCAGCTTTAAGCAAGCCACGCGAGGAAATGGTTTCGGTGCGAACGCCATCGGTGAATGTTAGCTGTGTCGCTGCTCTATTTGCACCAACCACAACGCCATCAATCATTATTCCGCCCAACTGGACATTGGCATTCATTAGGTCGGTTATATCCGCTATCTGTAATGTATCAGCGTTATATCCGACATAAGAGAACACAAGACAAGTATCGCCATCTGTTGTATTCAGATGATACTGTCCATCTTTCTCTGTGAGAACTCCCTTCATTGAGGGGAGAGGCGTTACACGCGCTTTTGGGAGAGGCGTAGTTTTCCCATTTTCATCATATCCGAAAACTTTGCCCATAATGTGCTGTGCTGCATTAATTTGCACACTGCTATATGCAACAGCCAATACTATGGCTATTGTTGCGAAAAATATATTTTTCATTGTTAGATTCCTTTTTGTTATTAGAATTATAGTTAATTAGGTGTAGGAAAAGCCCCACATAGAATTTGCTATTTAACAAAAGTAGTCGCTATCATCACTTTGCAATGATGATATTTTGTGGATAAAGTTGATAAGCAACAGCCGCGGAGGTGGCGATTGCGAAATGAGATACAATACCGTAGAGGCATCATATTTTGGAATATCAATATAGAGATTAACTAAATAATCGGCTATTGTGAATGTCGGAATATATTTTATTGTATTTAAAGTAGAATGCTCTATATTAACATCGCTTTTTATATTTAACGTTTGGACACTATGCGTTCCACAAAAGTTCTGCAAAACAGGAGCATACTTAGAACTAATGCCTGTCGGGACGTTCTCGCAACAGCAAGACGGAACATCAGCAGAAGTATCGTCTGCAATCGGATGAATATCGGCTTCATCTTCGTAATCGGTGCAAGTCACTTGCTGCAACAAACTGAAATGCGTATGATTATACATAGCGCAATCAAACGCAAACACTACTATCCCACTTGAGCAAGTGAGATATAATGTAAGTATGAGTAATGCAACTATCTTTTTTGTCATAACTTTTTAGATTACGATACTAATATTCTGCAATTTACGAAAAAAAAACGAATTCGCAACTATTTTTTTTCACATCCGCATATTTTTTTGAAAAAACTTTTCTCATATCCAAATACCACTCTAAAAAATACCTATATGTAAATTAATGCTGAAAATAATCGTAAATTGCAAGTTATTTTTATTTGATTTGCATTACGCATCAATGATATTTCAGTCCATACGATTACATACCTATATAGTTAGCAAAGCACTACATCTGCCTTCCATCGCAGTTGTAGCATTCTTTCTATGCTCTATGTTCGGTATTGCTCAGCAGGATACGGCGTCAATAAAGCAGGATACAATGTCAATTAAATCGCCATCAGGTATTGACTCTATCATTACATTCTACGCTACGGATTCTATAGATGTAAATCTCCAAACGCAAGTAACAACGCTCTATGGCAATGCTTCAATAGAAATGGGAAATAGGAAACTCACCGCCTCCATCATAGAAATACATAAAGAGACATCCACTCTAAAAGCACGACTGACAAAGGATTCTACAGGAAAAGCAATTGGAATTCCTTGTATGAATGAAAATGGAGAGGAGTTTTTTGGCGAAGAACTTACTTACAATATGAAGACAAATACCGGCACAATCAAAGCAGGAGAAACGAAGATGGGCGAGGGCTACTACTTCGGCACATCTATCAATAGAATTTCAAAGAACGAATTGTATATCAAAGATGGATACTATACCACTTGCGATGCGCCAGCACCACACTATCACTTCGGCTCTTCGGAAATGAAAATGCAGGTAGGTGAAAAACTCTTTGCCGACCCATTGTATCTATATGTGGAGGACATTCCAATTTTTGTCATTCCGCTTGGCTTGTATCTACCGATGGAACACGGCAGACGTTCCGGTCTAATCGTTCCATCATTCTATTTCAGTAATGATAGGGGAGTGGTCTTCCAAAATTTCGGCTTCTATTGGGCTGCTTCGGACTATTGGGATACCAAATTTACGGCAGATATTTATACCAAAGGCGGTTATATTATCAATAACTCTACGCAATGGGCGTTGAAGAACATATTCTCCGGAAATGCGAGCATTAGTTTTGGAAATACACGCTATAATATTGACGACAAGTTCTCTAAAGAATGGAAACTCGCATTAACACACAACCACACATTTACCCCATTCGAGAGTGCTAATATTAATCTAAACTTCTCCTCATCGGACTTCAACCGCAATACCTCAACCAATATCAACAATCGTATTGAGCAGAGCATCCACTCGGGGGCATCGTATAGCCGGACTTTTGAGAATGGTATAAACGCTTCTCTCTCCTTCCAAAATGACCAGAATATAATTACAAATGAATATACCGGAACAGTCCCGTTATCTGTATCTATTCCGCAGGTGCAACTTGTGAAAAAACTCTTCAATGTTCCAGCGAACAACTGGTATTCCTGGGTTAGAGACATTACCGTTGCTTATCGCGGTAATGCAATGTATAATTTCAATAAGCGAATGGGAACAATCAATAGTTACCAAACGGATACCGGTATCGTGTATGATACGTTGTTCAACTCTGATGCCACGGGCTACATTACGCATTCACCAACCATCTCTATTAGTCCAAAATTCGGCTACTTCAATATTACTCCGAGTATCAGTTTGGGGGCTAACAACTACTTCCGCAAAATTATAAAGACGTATAACAGCGATACCGATAGTTTGCAAGAAGAGTTCCAGCGAGGCGTATTTACTGAATACAACTATAGTTTTGGTATCGGTGCATCCACCCGCCTTTATGGAATAGCCGATAGCAAACGCTACTTCCTCGGTATCTTAGACCCTAATCTCATTGGAGTAAAAGCAATTCGTCATACATACCAACCGAGTATCAATTTCAGTTATTCACCTGATTTCTCCGGTGAGAACTACGGCTTCTACGGTCACTACAAAAATAACTATGGCAATGAAGTTAAGTATTCTTACTTTGAGAAAGAAGGCGGCGCGCACGCCTCATCGAGTTTGCAGCAACGCATCTCATATAGTGATATGCACAGCATTGAAATTAAACGGCAAGGCAAGGATACTCTGCCAGATGAGAATATGGAATTGTTGCGTCTTACATTAAACTTGTCGCACAATTTCGCTGCTGATACATTGAAGTTCAGCGACCTATCTACCACTTTCAGAACGCCCGCATTGAAGTATTTAGACCTATCCGGAAATGCAAATTTTACGATTTACGACGAACAAATAAATCCACAAAATAACCAATATCATCGCATAAATCAATTCCTTCTATCCAATGGCAAAGGTCTTGCACGCCTCACAAATGCGGGATTTAGCGTTAGCACCACATTTTCTTCTAATGGAATATCCAATGGATTGTCATCAAATACATCTACAGATACAACAGCCGATTCCACTATTGTAGCGGCCAATTCGCTTGGAGGCAGATTTCTTAGAACAGACGCCTTTCAAAGAGTTGATGACGATATATTTGGCGAACATTCCTCGGGCTACAGCGATTTCAATATGCCGTGGAGTATCACTGTTGCTCTTACATTTAACTACTCCCGCCAGACAATAGACCGCATAGATAGGCGGCTTAACCTAAATACGAGTTTTAACTTTACCTTGGCTGCAACTTGGAAGGTTTCCACTACGTTCCAATATGATTTCATAAGCAAGCAGATGCTCACTCCGCAAGTGAATTTGACGAAGGATTTGCATTGCTGGGATTTGACTGCGAGTTGGTATCCGAGTGGCTACAATGCCGGATTTTACTTGCGTTTCGGCATAAAGTCAGCACAGTTGCGTGATATGAAGATAGAGAAACGCGACTCTCCTATATTTAGATAAAAACAAGTGTTTTTTAGCATAGAACATAATTTTTTGTAAAAAAAAATGTATCTTACACGTTGTTTAAATCATTAATTTTACTAAATATGAATGTTAGAGTTAGATTTGCTCCATCACCTACGGGCTATCTTCACGTTGGCGGACTTAGAACTGCACTATATAATTATCTGTTTGCAAAAAATCAAGGCGGAAAATGTATCCTACGTATTGAAGATACCGATAGAACACGCCTCGTTGAAAATGCACAAGCAAACTTAATTAAATCGCTACGTTGGGCGGGTATTGAATTTGATGAAAGCCCCGAAATAGGCGGTGATTACGGTCCTTATATCCAATCCGAACGCTTTGATTTATACAAGAAATATGGTATGCAACTGATTGAAAATGGCACTGCATACATAGCTCTTGATACCTCCGAAGAGTTAGACGCAATGCGCGAAAGACAACAAAAAGCAGGCATTGCGCCAAAGTATGACCGCACCGTAATGCGTAATGAATTTACTCTCGGTAAAGAGGAAACTCAACGACTGATAGATAATGGCGCTACATATTGCATTCGTCTGAAAGTTCCCGCCAATGAAGAGATTCGCTTCAATGACCTAATACGCGGTCCAGTTGTTGTTACCGGTCGCGATGTAGATGACCAAATACTACTCAAATCCGATGGCTTTCCTACCTATCACCTAGCCAATGTTGTGGATGACCATTTGATGGCTATCACTCACGTCATACGTGGTGAGGAATGGCTACCATCCACTCCAAAGCACGTCTTACTCTATCAAGCATTCGGATGGGAATGCCCGTTATTCGCCCATCTACCGCTTCTCCTCAATAAAGATAAAAGCAAATTAAGCAAGCGACAAGGCAGCGTTGCCGTAGAGGACTTCGCTGCACAAGGATATTTCAAAGAAGCATTTGTGAACTTCATTGCGCTACTTGGTTGGAATCCAACGGCTGATAGGGAGATATTTACATTCCAAGAACTATGCGATACATTTAATTTAGAGAAGGTGAATAAGAGTGGAGCAGTATTTGATACGCAGAAGTTGGATTGGATGAATGGTCAGTATTTACGCTCTTTACCGCTGGACTATCTGGTGGAATTGCTGAAGCCAGAGTTAGCAAATTACGACTATGCGGAGGTATGCGATAAGTATCTTGGCGAAGTAATTAACTTACTCAAAGAGCGCATTACATTCCTTAAAGATGTGCTTACATTCGGCAACTATATGTTTGAAAAGCCAAAGGAATACGAGCCAACATACATCGCAAAGGTATGGAAGGACAACACTACCACTATAATAACACCACTTATAGATGCCTTGCGGTCTGCTGATGACTTTCTACACGATACCACACACGACATTACTATGAAATATGTGGATGCAAATGGATTGAAATTGAAAGATGTGATACACCCGCTGCGGCTGATGATTACAGGGAAATCCGTTGGTGCTGGTATGTTTGAGACAATGGCTGTGCTTGGCAAGGACGAATGTATTGAACGATTAGATTACTTTATCAAAACCAAATCTTAGTATGAAATTTACATTTACAGATGAGCAATTACTTGCACAAAATAGCATAGACAACCACATCTCACTTTCTGCAAATGCTGGTTCAGGCAAGACAAGCGTTCTAACCGAGCGATTGCTTAATATTTTGCGTGAAAAGGATAAAGATGCAAATAGCCAAGTCGCTGCTATTACTTTTACTAAAAAAGCCGCAAGCGAAATGATGGAACGGCTTGTTAATAAAGTGGATGAGAGGTATTATGATGCCTTTGAAGCAAGTAATAGCGATGATATTGCTCTCTATCAGCGGATACGTAGGAAACTTAGTTCGTCAAAGATAATGACGATACATAGTTTCTGCGTTAATATATTGCGCGACTATACTGTTAATGCGGGCTTAGACCCAAATTTTACCGAGTTAGATGATGTGCAAAAACATTTTATTTATAAAGATGCACTTTACGACACCTTTGACGAAATAATAAATAGGGGTGAAGAAAAGCCAGAATATACAGATGCTCTCCTAACGATTTACAAGCCAAAGGAGTTAAAAGAGATTCTTTTGGGAATACTAAATAAGCCGGATATATATGAAGATTTGAGGCAACTTTACAGCAAGAGCGAGGAAGAATATGTAAATTATCTCAGCGGAAATTATTTTTTGATAATCCAACCACTTATAGAAGAATTTAAGAATACCATTAGTGTGGGAACAGGATTGGTTAAGAATTGGAAAAATGATAATAAAGATATAGCCGAAAAATTAATCAATAATATCCTAAATTCGGATATACCTAACTATCAGGATATATTGAATTTATGCAATATTAGGCATAGCGGAAAACTCTTTTTTATTCGTTCAATACATCCAGATAAAAAAGCATTTGAAGACAAAATTACAGCTGCAATCACTCCTGCTACCAATGCCTCTGCTCTGCATCTGCAATATAATTTCGCAAAAATATTAATCGGCATCGCTACTTCTGTGAAGGAGAAAATACAGACCTATAAGAAGAAATTGGGCTGTATTGATTTTGATGATATGCTACATATAACGCGTAAGTTGCTGGTAGATAATCCGGATATTGCCCAGTCAATAGCAAGCCAATTCACCGAAATTATGGTGGATGAGTTTCAGGATACTAATAACACGCAGTTTGATATTATTAAGTCGCTAGTTCCATCCGTTGCCAATCCAGATGCTGCCAAGACGACCAATCTATTCATTGTTGGAGATGAGAAGCAGAGCATATACCGCTTTCGCAGTGCCGATGTAGCAGTATTTATTGATGCAAAGGAGCGTATTAAGCAAGTAAATCCAAATGGCGAACTTCGCTTATCTGCTACATTTCGTTCGCTTCCGCTTATCACCGCATTCATCAATAAAGTGTGTGGGACGCTGTTCAATGCTATAAAAGAGCAATCCAAAATAGAGTATAGCAATTTGATTTGTGGACGTGATAGCGGTAAATACAACGACTACTTTGCTTCACAATCAACTGACGAACCACCACTCGGTAGCATCAATTTCTTACTTACACTTACAAAAAAGAAAGATGAACAAGAGAATGACAATGAGGATGAAAATTTGGAAGTAGAGGAGGAAAAAAATACAAAAGAAGATATTGATGATACTATGTTGGAGGCGAGTTTAGTAGCACAGCATATCCAATACATTGTCGCAAATTACAAAAAAGAGAATGGCGAGAATTACAAATACTCTGATATAGCGGTGTTGTTTCGCAGTAGAACAAAATTGACAAACCTCACGCTCGCTTTAATAAAAGCGGAGGTAAAATATTCCGTTTCTAATGGCAAAAATTTTTACAATAAGCCAGAAATACACGACCTTACTGCATTTCTTACTTTCTTAAATAACCCAAAGGACGACTTGGCATTGCTTACTATGATGTTATCGCCATACTATAATTTAGATAAAGCGGATATATTGAATATAAGTTGTCAGCCCAGAGGCACAATTTGGGATAAGTTAGGAAGTTATTGCAAAACAGCGGACGCAACGGATGGTATTAAGAAAATGAAAGCGGATTTAGAGCATTTGCTACACATTGCACAGGAAGTAAGTATAACACATTTGTTGCGTTTGATATTGAAAGATGGGGCTTGGTTGCTGTATCCATTGGAGTCGCAAGCCAATAAGAATATAGAGAAGTTTTTGTCTATTGCGCGTGAGTTCCAAAGCAGGAACTTCGTCACATTAAGCGATTTCGTAGATGATTTAAGTGTATTAGCAGATATTTCCGATGAAGGCGAGGCAGCAGATAACACAACGGAGAATGCCGTATCCCTGCTTACAATTCATTCAGCAAAGGGCTTAGAGTTCCCCGTTGTGATACTATATAACCTCAACTCCCCAAAGAAAAATAATAACAAATTTACGCTCAATAAAAAATATGGTATTGGTCTAAAAACGCCCGAAAATATTGATGAATTAGAGAAAATAGATACCATTGCTAACTTCCTAATTAATAAAGAGGAGGAGCAGTTAGAATATGCGGAAACACTGCGTCTATTATATGTAGCAATGTCCAGAGCAGAGAACCACCTTGTGCTATCGGCTAACTTGAAGGAAACAACCACAGGCATTGGTAAACTTGGCTATTACTTTGGTCTTATAACGGAGACAATCGGCTTGGATACCAATATATTGCAACGTGCAGTAAATGCTGATAAATATGTTTTTAATATAGATTGTAATGTGCATATACTAAATGGGAATGCGGAAGGTGTGCCCTATACAATCAATTCAAATATCATTACAAAATATCCTGCTCTACCGACCGCAATGGATAGAGTAACAGATACAACAGCATCGCCTATTGCTCCAATAGTTAAGCATTGCGATACGGAATTTACGCAAGCAGATAGAACTTTTTCCTTCTCTTCGCTTAGCAAACATAGCGTTGTGCGAGCATTTGATAATTCAGCAAATACCGACACAATAACAGGTGCGACCAAAGGTAGCATATACCATAAAGTGTTAGAAAAAATAAATTTTTGGTTTGATGGAACAATTTCCCAAAAAATGCTGTCTAATGTAATAGATGATGCTGTCCAAAATATCATCGGAGATATTGATTATGTCCAGAAGCAATATATTGACGACTTTACAGCAATAACGAATACCCAGTTGCTTCAGCAGTATAAGGGGCATTTGAAGGATGCTATTTTTGAAATGGAAGCGAATATCCCAATTGGTAAAAACTTCTTTATCGGCATAATAGATTGTCTTGTGCCTGATGGAAATGGAAATTATGAAATATGGGATTGGAAAAGCAATAGAGTGAATAATGAGACGCAATTCGCTGAATTGAAGAATTACTACTCGCAACAGATGCGTATGTATCTATATCTGCTGATGCACCTCTTCCCCGAACAGCAACGCTATACAGCCAGATTGCTATTCACTACACTTGCTAAGAATGACGCTACAAATGATGATTGGACATACACAGTATCGGCAAATGGAAATGAAAAACAAAAACTATTTAATGAGATACAAGAGCAGATAAACCAAAATGCTTTTTGTATCAGGAGTGATGCAAATGCGTAATAAACTCATTACAATTATTACTTTTCTCTCTCTTACTAACGCACTGCTTGCAGTGGATTGGTCGGATTATCTGTGGATTGAGGCAAAGGTTACGCCGGAGATGCTAACTAACACATATTGGCTTGAGTTCTCGGCTTTGCCGGGTAATCCTCGCTATATGTATTCTTGTGGAAATTATGGAAATTCTCAAAGCAATAGAGCGGTATTTGCAAAATCAAATGATTCAGGTAAAACATGGAATGCGAAAGTTGTCTCTGAAAGTATGCACGCAGAGTCAGTCCATTTTGTTGATTCAAATGTAGGATATATGTCCGGCTCTAATAAGATGCTAAAGACCACAGATGGTGGAGAGACGTGGAAGCGTCTTAACGTGGAAACTAGTAATTATGTATATATAGAAATGGTATGGGGTTCTTATGCGATGGGAAATAGTGTGTGGGTTATTGGCGGAAATTGCTCAACGGGAACTCAAAGATTTTGGCACTCAAAAGATGGCGGACAAACATGGAATTGCTTTCAAACAAAAGTTAGCGTCTCAACTCTTTCTGATATAGTAATGTATGAAGAGTTTGGATTAGGATATGCTATTGGTAGTGGAATAGTATGGAAGACAACGAATGGCGGAGATACTTGGCAGATACATTGCGCTACACCAGATTTCTATTGGTATGATAATGTTTATGGCTCTGGCTCTACAGATACTGTGAATATTAATTGGCACGAAGATATTGCAATTTATAATCAATCAATTCTCATACCGGCATCTCCAGGGTGTAGTGGAGGTGGCTCAAGACATAATGGTGGAATGGCATTTTCTACCGATATGGGAATGACTTGGAAAACATTCAATACCAAGAGCGATATGTTTGGCACATTCCTTGTAAATGACTCGTCCGGCTGGGCTTGCGGCACAGAGAGCGAACTTTACTTTACTACGGATTATGGTAAGAATTGGATAAAAATGATATGCGGAGTGAAAGACCATACAAATTTTGATGATATATATTTCATAAACGACTCTGTTGGATTTGTTACCGGTGATGGCGGAATGCACAGATTAATCAGACGTAGCGATACAATTAGTGTAATTGGAGATACATTGCTTTGCATTCCACATCCGGTAACGCTTTCTGCATCTAACTACTTCAATTACTATGAGTGGTATCGGATAAGTGGCAAAGATACAATACTTGTTATATCCACTACTGAGAATTCTATAGATGTAAATAAAGCGGGCAATTATATCGTAAAAGGCGTAAATTATAACTGTTATGCAGTTACTTCGTCAGTTTTTACTGTTGTGCAGCCCGACATACCGGATATAGTTATTAAAACAGATAAGCCGTATTATTGTTTTGGAGATAGCGCTATAATAGAGATTGACCCAGCGGTTGTCAGCCAAATTGAGGCATTGGCTGAAGCCGGACTAATACTCAAAGATGTTCCCTATGATTTGCGACACGGATACGAAACCAAAGACGGACTAATATATAAGATATACTTGTATAATATCAATACGACAGATGTAACCGGCTATTTCTTTTGGAAGAACGAATTTGGTTGCACCGATACCATTAAATTTACATTGGATATAGCGCCTTACATCAAACCAATACTAAAACCAGTCGGCAATATGAGTTTTTGTGTTGGCGAGGAGCATAGCATAAAATTTGAGAATGCCTATATGTTCAGCGATTACGATTGGTATAATGATAGCGGTATTGTGGCATCTAATGTGCCGGAAATAGATGTGTCTAATTTGGGGGTATCCACTATAGTGACCCTTTATTACTATGTAATTGCTTCTGTTGATGGTCGCTGTCCTGTTCATTCCGATACGCAAAAGGTGGTCGTTAGAAATGATAGTAATAGGATATATTTATCTGATTTAGAAATTCCATTTTTCATTGACTCCGTTGCTTTTGGCTTCCAAGGTTACCGCTACTTGCAACTGCATAATACGTGCAGTGAGGAATATACCATAGAGCAAGTGTATTTTGCTAATAAATATGCTTTTACAGCACCACAAAGCCAATTCCCAATTACAATACAACCGTATGGCACAGCGCTACTGCTGATTTACTTTACACCTACCGATTTGGATTTACAAGAGGATACGCTGTATTTGCTTGATAATTGCTCTACCCATTTTATACCGCTGTCTGCTTTTAGCAAAAAGGGCATTGATAGCGCTGAAGGTCTTTGTAATACGATAGTTACTATTACGACACGTAGTGCAAATGTGAAAAAGATAATGACGCTAACCCAGCCAATGCCAAATCCAACATCCACTATGGGAAAAATTGTATATCAAATTACTGCGGATGCGGAGGACAATTTTGCGAATAATTTCGTAAATGACATTAAAGTAATTACTTACGATATGCTTGGTAGAGAAATAGATATACCATATAATGTTAAATCTATGGCGAAAACTCAAGAAAATGAAATTGGCGAAATTACATACAATTTACAGAATGTAAATTCAGGCGTTTATTTTATGCGAATTGTATTGGATGATGCCCAGCACTTGTTTATATTAAACAAGTAAGAACTTATGAAAAACGATTGGACGAAAAACGAAATTGCTTTATTATGTCGTAAAAATATGGTATATTAGTATATTATTAAGTAAGAAAAAGGAAAAATGTTCTCACCAAAGCATAATATTCAACACTTGCTACTATTGCTGGCATCTGTTCTTGTGTTGCTAATATCGTTGAATGGCTGTAAATCTAAGGGCTACGGCAATTTTACGACATACTATAACACATTCTATAACGAACAGAAACTGATGGACCAATGCGAGGAAGAGTTTGAGTTTCAATCCGAAAAGAAACGCACTAAGCCACGCATACTTGTTCCATTACCAGAAAATGCTGAGTTAAACAAAACAGACGGGCAAGTTCCACCATTTTTAGCAGGACTAAAAGTGGATAAAGCGGCGCGTCAAGCAGTAAATACTAAGTTAGATTCCATTTTGATAAAGGGTTCGAAGATATTAGCAACATCTCCCAAAAGCGAATATGTTGCTCCATCCTTGTTTCTAATGGCGAAGACCTACTTCTATCGTGAGGAATGGCTGCCATCGCAAATCAAATGTAGCGAATTGATAGATAAAGAGCCGATTGGTAAGTGGTCTGCGGATGCGCATTTGTTGCTCGCTATGAACTTGCTGATGCAAGGAAAGTATGAATCAGGCATTACAATGCTGTCCCGAACTGTGGATGTGGCATGGCTTAACACCCGCTATGATATATTAACGAAAGCGTTCAACATAGAAGCAGAGATGGCTCTATTCAGAGGAAATTTGGATGATGCTTTGCGTCCATATTTTCAAGCAATAGCACAATCCGATGACAACGCACAAAGAGCATTATGGCAAAATGAACTCGCCTCAATTCTATTTAGAATGCACAAGTGGGATAGAGCAGAGAAGGCATACGCTAATGTAATGAAGTATAGTCCAGACCTTACCACCGAGTATGAAGCGAAGTTGTATCGTGCTTCGTGTCTCATTCGTTTGGATAGATATATAGAGGCAGAGCGAATACTAAGTAGATTAGATGATGATGGAAAATTTGAGGATTGGAAGGACTATGTAGCGACTCAGCGGATGATACAGACGCTTCTATCGGGTAATAAAGAACAGATAATACAGATGGAATTACGGACCGACTCTCTATTTCCTACCAGCGTTCCAAAAACCGCATACTATTTTGAAAAAGGACTCGCCCAATTTGAGTCGGGCGATTATTTGAATGCACGCTCTTCTATTGGCAAAGCAAGGATAAGCATTCCGGCTATCTCCGCTCCATCCAATAGAATGTTCATCTTTATGAACCAGAGAGAGCAATATGTTCAGTCCATTGCCGATAGTTACGAGGCAATAGAGAAATTAAAAAATCCACCAGAAGCGATAGTAGACACTTCTAACTCTAATGCTATTGCGGAGAAAGACGCTACATCAGATACATCCAACGTTGTTGTTAAAGAAGAAGCACCGGCGAAAACTGAATCACAATTACTCATTGAAGCAGCAAAAAGTTATTTTGAACTTGCGAGAATGCACGCCAATATTGGTCATAACGATTCCGCAAATTACTTCTACAAAAAAGCAGCAGATGTTGCTCCAACTACAGAGCCAAATTCCTCGCGCTACCTCTATGTATATGCCGAAAGTATTAGACCCACAAATGCTTGGCAAGCGGACTCTATACTTAATATAATCGCTGAGACACAGCCCAAGACAGAATATGGACAAGTTGCATTGGCACGCTTAGGATACACCGCAGCATTCGTTACCGATACCGCTAAGATGCTCTATAACTCTGGCTATGAGTTAATGAAATACAACGAATATGCTTTAGCAAAAGAGCGTCTAACCAAAGTATTTACCACATATCCGGACAATGATGTTTATGCTCCCAAAGCACTTTATGCCTTGGGCTATCTCTACGAGAACCGATTGAAAATGCCAGATAGTGCAAATTACTATTATCTAATTATTCTCCAGAAGTATCCAACATCCGAATATGCAAAAGAGTTAGCATTACCAACTACATATAAGGATTTGGTGGATAACAATATGGAGATACCTGATTCACTTAAAACACGTATTGTAGAACTCTACACCGCCGACACCTCTATCATCCATAAGGAATACGATAGCACATTGTTGGCGAATCCCAATAAAGATGGTGGCTTCAGTTTTGATGATTTGAAAAATCCATCCAAACTGTTAGATAAAGCAAAGAAAAAAATCCAAGATAAAATAGACGCTGCTAAGGAAGTAGTGAATGACCCTAACAAATTGCTTGATGATGCGATTGAAGGAGCAAAAGGTGCCGTGAAAGTTCCAAAGGTTGAGGACTTTGTCCCCGGTGAAAAGAAAGAAGGAGAAGGCGAGGAAGATAATAATCCAGAAGATGAAAAGAAGCCGGAAGAAGAGAAAAAGCCGGAAGGCAGTTAATATAATTTTTACTTAAAGAAATATGTCAAAGAAAGTCACAAATCCCCACAAAAAATTAAACGCTCCATCTGTTTCGTCTAATGTTGATGTGCTACAAAAGAAATTAGCGTGGTATGAGTCCTTTTTCAAAAATGCCTCAGATGCGTTGCTAATCATACAGCCGGAGACGTGGAACGTGCTTGATGCAAACGATTACTCTGCCCATCTATTCAATATGGAGCAAGCAGAACTAATTGGCTCGTCTATTCCGCAGTTTCGGCGTATCTTTAAGTTGTTGCAGAAGGAAAGTAGCCATAGCGTTTTGAGCGAACTATCTGTTGTGTCCTCTACCGGCAAAGAAATAATGGTGGAGGTTAGCGCAAGGTTTGTAAAAATAGATGATGAACTGCTGATACAAGCCATCGCCAGAGATGTAAGCGAGCAACATGAATTGACAGATAAATTGGTGCAAGCCGATAAATTGGTATTGCTTGGGCAACTCTCCGCCGGTGTAGCACACGATATTCGTAATCCATTGGCGGCAGTGAATCTGAATCTGCAACTACTGAAGCGTAGCATTCCTGACGGCTCTGCTGACCACAATTATATTGATGTAGCATTGCAAGGAGTGGAACGCATACATCGCATTGTGGAGGTATCACTCAACTTCTCTAAGCCGACGGTAATAGAGGAAGCGAATGTTAATATGAACTCCATAATACCGACAGTGCTTGATATGACGGCTTCAGCAATTAAGAAGAAAGATATTACGGTAGAGATTTTGTTAGATGAAAATCTCTCGGAGGTCTCTGCTGACGCTAAGCAACTGCAGCAAGTATTTATCAATTTGATTACGAATGCTGCGGACGCAATAAAGAATACTGGTATTTTGAAGATAAAGACATACACCGAACAACCGCAACGTAGCGGAGAACGTGGCTTTGCTGTTGTTGCAGTATCGGATAATGGCTGTGGCATTCCGGAAGAGGACTTAACCAAAATATTCAACCCATTTTTTACCCGAAAGGCAGACGGAACAGGACTTGGGCTACCTATAACTCAACGAATACTACACCAACACGGTGGCGTTGTGGATGTAGAGAGCGTATTCGGAGAAGGCACGACCTTTTATGTGAAGTTGCCTGTAATTTCAAAACAATAATTCTTTAATACTAAATACATAATTATTATGGAAAATAACTTAGAACAAACGCCGAGCAATGAAAACCAAAATGCACATTGCCATCATCACCAATCCAAGAGTTTGGGAATTATAATATTTGCATCTGCATTTCTTATGTCCTCATTCTTCATTGGCAATTCTATTAAGACATTGCGAAGTGCCGGCACTATCACAGTGAAGGGCTATGCCGAAATGGATATAGTATCTGACTACGCAGCGTGGGAAGGAACTATAAATCTTAGTTCAACCAACCTATCGGATGGATATAGGAATATCAATATTCTTAAAGATAGAGTAGAGATATATCTGGTAGAAAATGGCTTTAAGAAAGAAGACATTGAATTTGGGCGACTTTCATATAACGAAAATATTCATTATCTGAATAATGGTGATACACGCCACGAAGGATATATTTTTCATCAAAGCGTTTATCTTGGCTCGAGCGATGTATATAAAATAAGAGATATTTCTCAAAAAATAACCGAATTGATAGGCGAAGGCATTGAGTTCTATTCTGGTGAGCCGCAATATTCTTACACAAAGATTAATGATTTGAAATTGAAAATGATTGGAATTGCTTCCAAAGATGCAAAGAAGCGTGCTGTAGAGATTGCGAGTAGTGCTGATAATAGCATCGGCTCTATCCTTTCTGCTTCGCAAGGTGTATTCCAAATTACACCAGCCGGCTCAAATGAAGTGAATGATTACGGAATGAACGATATGTCCTCCATCAATAAGACCATTAAGTCCGTTGTGACTATCCAATATTCAGTGGAATAGCCAATTTTTATTAATCCGAAATTTGAATTAACCTAATAACATAATATCAATATGGAAAAAGAAAATTATAGCATAGTTGTAATAGATGACGACCCGCTAGTAAATCAAACAATAAAGTCAATCTTTATCCCGAAGTATGAGCGTGTGGAAGCATTTTTAGATGCAGCCGAAGCATTAGATAAACTACATACAATCAATCCCGACCTATTATTTTTAGATATATATATTGGGTATCACAATGGCATAGAGATATTGGAACAACTGCGTAAAGAAGGTTGGACAATGCCTGTGATAATAATAACTGCCCACCACGATATTAACCTAGCTGTAAAAGCGATGAAATTAGGTGCAGAGGACTTTGCTCTTAAGCCACTTAATTTGGAACAGTTAGAAATATCTGCTAAACGTTCTCTACACAATAAGGCAACGATGAAGCGTCTAGAAATAGCCCAAGAGAAGTTGCAGATTGACCAGCCAAACGAAATTATCGGTTCATCCGAAGGTATGAGAAAGGCATTGAATACGGCGCGTATCGTAGCATCGGCTGAGAATACAACTGTGCTAATTACCGGCGAGAGCGGAACAGGTAAAGAATTGCTCGCACATTTCATTCACGATAATTCTCCACGTGCAAAGGGTCCATTTATCTCAATAAATTGCGGTGCTATACCGCGTGATTTGGCGGAGAATGAACTATTTGGACACGAGAAGGGAGCATTTACAGGGGCTACCGATAAAGTGAAACTTGGTAAATTTGAGCAAGCGCAACACGGCACTATTCTATTGGATGAAGTTGCAGAGTTAAGTCAAGAATTACAAATTAAACTACTACGTGTATTACAGGAGCGCAAGTTCTTCCGGCTTGGTGGCTCGAAGGAAGTATCCATTGATGTTCGTGTAATTGCTGCAACAAATAAGAATTTGGAGAATGCAATAGAAGATGGCACTTTCCGCGAAGACCTTTACTATCGTCTAAATGTAGCGAATATACTGCTACCACCACTCAGAGATAGAGGTGATGATATTCTTACGCTTGCATTTTCATTTGTCAAGGAATTTAATCATAAATTTGGAAGAGCAATCAAGGGCGTTTCGCCGGAAGCAGCAGATATACTGATGCATCATAGTTGGAAAGGAAATATACGTGAATTGCGCAATATTATAGAGCGTGTAGTGCTATTGCATGAGTCTGATGACCCGATTACAAAAGAGGAGTTGAGTTTCGTAAAAAGTAGTTCAATGCTACAAGTGGCTGGTAAAGCAACGAATATTGAGATACCAGACCGCGGGCATTTCCTCCAAATATCTCATAATGGTGCTAAGATGGAAGACGTAGTGAAAGACCTAATTATACAGACGCTGAAGCTTACCGGTGGCAACCAAGTAGCGGCAACAAAATTATTAGATACTTCGCGTGCTCGTCTGCGATATAGGATTGAGCAATACGGCATAGTAACAGATAAGACAATTGAATAAGTAAATGGATAATCCCATAGATATTTCCATTGTAATAGTTAATTACAATGTGAAGGACTTTTTACATCAATGTTTAACCTCTATTGAGAATGCAACTAATGGGCTATCGATAGAGGTTATTGTTGTTGATAATGCCTCTACGGATGGCTCTATGGATTTCATTGAGCCGCTATTTCCAGATTACAAATTCATTCGCTCTGCTGAGAATTTGGGTTTTGCAAAGGCGAATAACATCGCTATAAAGCAAGCACTTGGCAAGTATTTACTGATACTTAATCCGGATACTATACTTGCGGAGGACACGCTAACCGAAATGCTTTCCTATATGAATAGCAATAGGGAAGTCGGTATTGCTGGATGCAAAGTTCTAAACTCCGATGGCTCATTTCAAATTCAATGCCGACGTGGCTTTCCAACTCCTTGGGCATCGTTTTGCAAGTTATTTGGCTTGCAGAAGTTATTTCCAAATTCCAAATTATTCGCAAAATACAACCAAACATTCCAGCCGATTGATGCAACATATTATATAGATGCGGTGATAGGGGCATTTATGTTTTGCGATACTAAGTTGATACAGGATATAGGTGGTTTTGATGAAAATTATTTTATGTATGGCGAGGATTTGGATTTATGTCGGCAAGTTCAGTTGCACAACCGCAAAGTTGCGTATTATCATAAGACAAGCATAATTCACTTCAAAGGCGAAAGCACTCGCCGGAGTTCGCTCAATGAAATCAAACAACAGTATGATGCGATGGAGAAGTTTGCACGCAAGTATTTCTCTAACTCTATGTTATTCATATTCTTTTTGCGAATGGGAATTGTAGTTCGCTCGCTCATAGCCAGAGTGACTAAGCATAAGTTACCGATATTTATAATACTTGCGGATTTGCTGTTTATCAATCTATCTTATATAATTGGCACTTATGCTAAGTTTGGGAACTTCTTTGGCTTGCCGGATTACGCTTATCCATTGGTATTTATAGTTTTATCGTTGGTATTCTTCCTTGCACAATTTCTCAATGGCGAGTATTTTGAAAAAAAAATATCAATTCCCAATACGATATTGTCCTTAATGCTTTCATTTTTTATTTTATCCACATTTCCGTATTTCTTTCCGAGTTTTAGATTTAGTAGGGGAGCGTTATTAGTTGCAATCGGCGTAACTTCTTTATTATCAGTGCTTTTGCGGATTGGTATTATTGTTTTTGAGCGAGTGATAGGAAAGCATTCGGATAGACGGGTGATTATTGCAGGATGCGATGCCCAAGTGGATGTTATGATTGCAGCGATACTCAATTCGGAGATGCAAAACATAAATATTCTGGGAATAGTTAGTACAGCAGAGAAGAGTAATTACACATCTAACCATCAATATTTAGGTAACTTAGCGGATATTAGCATTATCGCACAAAAGAACAAAGCAGATGAGGTGATAATAACGGACACCAATTTGCCGACAGCAATGATTATGCAGTTTATGAGTGGCAGTAATCAGCAAATCAAATATCATATAATACCAGAGTATGATGAACTTGTAATATCCCGTATTATTAATGACATATCAAATACACAAGTAGATTTGTATAAATATAACATTAATAAGCCGAGATTTAAATTTTTGAAGCGAACATCGGATATCCTATTGTCAATTCTATCACTTACGCTGTTTATGCCGTATTTGCTGGTAGGTAGTAAGAGTAGGAAGAATATAGGCAAGTGGTGGTCTGTGCTAATTGGTCATAAGACGGCGATAGGTGTTTATTCTGCTGGTGGTAATGAGAAGTATTGGAAGGAAGGAATAATTTCGCTTGCCCAAATAAATCATCCGGAACTGCTATCTATCAATGCTATCAACAAGTTAAACGATTATTATATGCAGAATTATAGTTTGTCGTTGGATATAGATATTATTATAAAATACTTCATTAGACGAAAATAGGGACTCAAATTTGAATCCCTATTTTTGTTTTATGTGTATCTTATGCAGAACTATTATTCTTTGGTAACTTCCTCTAAGAATTTCATTTTAGAGAAGATAATGATAGCGGAAATTAAACAGCATATTGCAAAGAATGCCCAAAGATACCATAATTCATCTATCCAACTCCATAAACTTGAGCCGATAAAAAGTAATTTATTACCTACGGCAGTAGCCCCAAGCCATCCGCCTTGCATAAGACCTTTTAGTCGGTCAGGAGCAACTTTGGATACAAATGAAAGCCCCATCGGAGAGAGGAATAGTTCGGCGATTGTAAGCAAAAAATAAGTTCCGATAAGGAGGTAAGGAGAAACGCCTTGCTCAGATGCTGTAAGTAGTCCTTTCGGAGCAACTAACGATATAGAGCCAACAAGCATAACTCCAAACGCAACGGCTGTGATTATCATACCGATACCGATTTTTCGTGGAGTGGATGGTTCGGCGTTGCGTTTGTTTAAGTATGCAAAGAAAGCAAGCACTACCGGAGTTAAAAATACAATCAATACAGGATTAAATGCTTCAAATAGTTCGGGTGCAATTGGAGTTCCAGCAGGGTCAAAAGTTGTAGTTAAGTAGTAAGTTAAACCGCCACCAACAAGGAACATTCCTGCTCCGATTAAACGAGTAAGACCCTTTGAGCCCTTTTTAATTAATAACACAACACCAAAAATAGCAGCGATAAATGTTAGTAATGATTTTAGGTTAAAGAAGATATTTGTGAAAGGGCTTGCATTTTTTGCAACATAATCACGTGCGAAATACATTAATGTCAGTCCGTTCTGGTGGAATGACATCCAGAAGAAAATTACAACAATGAAAACTAATAGTAACGCTTTGATGCGTTGTTTTTCGTTCTTTGTAAAGCCCTTAAAGGAAACTTTTCCTTTTTCAGCGACATTGTATTTATCAGCATACGCCATATGTTTTTGGAACACAAGGAAGATAACCATAGAAACAACCATAGCAGCGGCAGCAATAGCAAAAGCTAAGTTGTATCCTGTTCCAAATGCTTCAATGTATTGATTAGCGAATACAGTTAGGTCGCCGACAGATGCACCGCTTACTTTATCGGCTAATGTCTGCAAGGTGCCAGAGTTTGGCAACAAGCCGTCTAAAAATTTGTGGCAAAGCCCTGGAAGTTCTTTGTCATATCCGAAGCCCTGTGACTCAAGAAACCAATCTCTGATGCCGACAGCCGCAAACGGAGCAAAGAACGCACCAACGTTGATACCCATATAGAATATGCTGAATGCAGAGTCACGCAGGTGTTCGAATTCAGGTTTATCGTATAGTTTTCCGACTAACGCTTGAATATTGCCTTTGAATAGCCCATTACCGAATGCGATAATGAGTAGTCCAGCGATGACGAATGGTAAGGTTAGCCCGGGCACTGCCATTAGGACATATCCAATAGTCATCACAGCAATACCAATTGCTATGGTTTTTCGGAAATTTCTTAAACTATCGGCAATGAACCCACCGACAAGAGCAAGAATGTAAATAGCGAAATAGAAGTAACTGTAGACCTCTCCCGCACCATCTTCTGTTAATCCGAATTTGGCTTGGAGGAACAGCACGAGTATCGCCATCATAGTGTAGAAGCCGAAACGCTCTCCCATATTAGCAAAGAATGCTACGTAGAGCCCTTTCGGATGACCGCTTAAAAGTGACATATAATTTTACCTTTTAAAAGTTTATAAACATTGGATGGTAATATAATAAAAATTGCGAATAAAATAATGATACAATATTCCACATTACATTTTATTTTTCCACATTGCATTTATATTTTGAAAATTGGATTTTATTGTGTAATTTACAAGCATCCACTTATTCACTTATACATTATAATTATGGAACTATATGTAGATACTGCAAATATAGAGCAAATACGCCATTGTGCTGCTCTGGGATTTGTATCCGGTGTTACTACCAATCCTTCTTTATTGGCTCAAGAAGACCCGACAATAGATGTTAAGCAACTTTTGCTTGATATTCACAAGACCATTGGCGGTCATATCTCCATTGAAGTAATCTCTACAAAGAAGGAGGGAATTATCAAAGAGGCATCCGAAATATTGGAATGGTGTCCAGAAGCCACAATCAAGATACCAATGATTGCTGAGGGTTTAGCAGCGTGTAGCGAATTGGCTAAGCGTGAAATACCGACCAATGTAACGCTGGTATTTTCACCATCGCAAGCGATAGCAGCAGCCAATGCAGGTGCTACTTATGTATCTGTATTCCTTGGAAGATTGGATGACATTGGTGTTTCAAGTCGCGAGGTGTTGGAGCAGATTTGCGAAATCTGGGATGTTCAACAATACGATTCGCTTATTATTGCCGCATCTATACGCCATCCAATGCATATCATTGACTCGGCAGCAGCTGGTGCACACATTGCAACTATTCCATATAAGGTGTTATTACAGAGTTTGGAGCATCCATTAACGACTTCCGGCTTAGATAGATTTCTTGCAGATAATGCTAAGAGATTGGCTGCGAAGAAATAGATAATAATATTTGCAAATACATTCATTAGGATACATTTACATAACGAAATATATCCTGAATGTTTTGTGCAGTAATATTTAGAAACATAATAATTATTTAATTTTTACTATACTTATAGTCGTGCAGTATGCCCAAATACAATGAAAGAAATTAAATTATCCACACATCACCATCACATAAAGACCAAGGTCTATTTTGTGACGGACTCGGAACTTATAGATATATTTTCAGATATGCAATACACTATAATTGTTGACAGGACTGTTATGGAGTTGCATCCGTCTATTTTTGCACAGTTCGCCGATAGGTTGGTCGTTATAGAGCCAGAGCATAAGAAGGATATTCGTATGTTTACGGAAGTATGCGAGCAACTTATATCTCATAAAGTGAAGAAGAATTTTCATTTGATAGGAGTTGGTGGAGGATTAATATCTGATTTAGTCGGCTTTGTTGCATCGGTGTATATGCGTGGGGTATCGGTTAGTTTTGTGCCGACAACTGTGTTGGGAATGGTTGATGCTTCTATTGGTGGTAAGAATGCGCTAAATTTCGGCACGATAAAGAATATCGTTGGCACTATCCATCATCCGGAGAATGTCTATCTGCATCTCAATTTTTTGAAGACACTACCACATTCCGAATTTATGTCCGGAATGGCAGAAGTTGCTAAGACAGCGTTTCTATTTGATTACGAACTCGTGCATGACACTCTCTTATTCCTAAATAAATTTAATATTAATGCAATCAATATAATGAAATTGACGACAATCATTACAGAATCTATTACGCATAAAATGGCAATAGTTAATAATGATGTGTATGACAATTCGGAACGCAATTTACTTAACTTCGGGCATACAATAGGGCATCTGTTGGAACTTGAATATGGCTTAATGCACGGCTTCGCAGTGGCACAAGGTATGGTTTTAGAGACACAATTAGCAATGATATTAGAACTTACCGATGGTTCGGTCTATAACAGGGTCAGGCGTATATTAGGCAAATATTTCTTAACAGATATGCAGGATTTTGATTTAAAAAAAATCATTGACAAAATTGTCTATGACAAGAAAGCCAATGGCGATACCATACTGCTACCGGTTATTGATGATATTGGTTCATCGCACCTATACGAAGTGAAATTAGTAGAATTTTATAGATTAATTAATGCAAGACCACCAAAATTACCGCCAGAACCAGAACCAGAACTCACCGATTAATATTGCTGCTATTGATATTGGCTCCAATACTATACTGATGCAGATATTGCAACTCTCAGATATACCTACCATTATCGCTGACTATCACGGCATTGCACGTCTAAGTGAGAACATTAATGTTACACAAACTATATGTCCTGCTGCCATCCGGCGTGCTTCCGCTATACTATCTGAATATGCTTTGCACTGCAAAACAGCGGATGTGAAGTATATACGTGCTGTTGCGACAAGCGCAATGCGTGAAGCGAGCAACTCTGCCGAGGTAGTGCAGCAATTAGAACAGGCATTCGGGATGCCAAATTTCCATATTGATATTATTACAGGAGATGAGGAAGCCGAGTTGAGTTTCTTAGGGGCGATTAATGCACTTGCAGCAGGTACAACATACACCGTGATAGATATTGGTGGTGGTTCTACCGAAATCATTACCGGTAACAAGCAACATATAATTTCTAAAATTAGCATTCCGATTGGTGTCGTAAAACTTACAGAGCAATTTCATATTACGCAACCCGTAAAAGATGCCTTGCGTTTGGAGATACGGCACTTTCTTTGCGAAACTTTTTCTGTGATAGATGCTTCTGTTCATAATGGAGAACTCATTGCGGTATCTGGAACTCCTACTGCACTTGCAGCGATTGCCTGCAATATCAATGAATACGATAACAATAAGATAAACCACTTCCGCTTTGCAAAAGAAGTATTATCGCAAACTATTTCGCTTGTGTTAAATGCCGAACTTACAGCATTACAATCTGATTATAGCATAGAGAAAGGCAGAGCAGATGTGCTATCCGCAGGTGCAATGCTTTTAGAAGCGTTGGTAGAGAAGTTGGGAAAGGATACATTTATTGTTAGCACAAATGGCTTGCGTTATGGAGTTGGAATAAAAAAGGCATTGGAATTGCAAAATATTTAGTATATTACGTATTCACTAACTCTATCGGAGGTTAATTATGGGAACATATTATGTTTTCTATCTTATTATTGCAATAATCGCAATACTTATTATCAAAAGTTTTTTCATTATCGTAAAGCAGCAGAGCGCCGCTATCATTGAGCGTCTCGGCAAATTTCATTCTATTCGTTCGGCTGGGCTGAACGTTAAAATACCACTAATAGATAAGGTTGTATATAGAATGAATCTCAAAATATTACAGATTGATGTAATTGTAGAGACAAAAACGAAGGACAATGTTTTTGTGCGAATGAAAATATCTGTGCAGTTCCAAGTGCAGCCAAGTTCTGTTTATGACGCTTATTATGAATTGCAAAATCCACACGAGCAAATTACAGCATATATATTTGATGTAGTGCGTGCAGAGGTGCCAAAGATGAAATTGGACGATGTATTTGAAAATAAAGACGATATAGCGATTGCGATAAAAGGAGAGTTGCAGGAAGCAATGAAAAGTTACGGCTACGACATTGTTAAGGCACTTGTAACGGATATTGACCCTAATGAAGAAGTTAAGAGTGCGATGAACCGCATCAATGCTGCTGAAAGAGCCAAACTCGCCGCCGAATACGAAGCAGAAGCAGATAAAATAAGGATTGTTGCTAAAGCAAAGGCAGAAGCCGAAAGCAAAAAACTACAAGGTGAAGGTATTGCTAATCAGAGACGCGAAATAGCACGCGGTTTAGAGGAATCTGTAAAGATGCTTAACAATGCCAATATCAGTTCGCAAGAAGCATCTGCATTGATTGTTGTTACGCAGCACTATGATACATTGCAGTCGATTGGTGCAAATACTAAATCTAATTTGATATTATTACCAAATTCTCCTGAAGCAGCGAATGATGTTTTGATTAATACTATTTCTTCTTTCGCGGCTGCAAAAATCGCTACAGAAAATTTGTAGGAGGAATATATTATAGTGTATGATTACTTTATAAATAATATTTGGTCAGGATTTGGAGAAATAGTTGTTAGATGGTTTGTTCTGCTGTTGCTGATGATTATTGCTTATTGGGTAATAAATGGATTTGTGACGGCACTTCTTGCTTTGTTCAAAAAAATAGCAGAAAAAACAGAAGGAACAAAGGTAGATGATAATGTAGTGGAATACTTTAATACCAGACGTAAAACGGCTATAGTTCCTTTGCAAATATTAGGAGCGATATACTTTATATTATTTCTGAATGAAAAGAGTTTTGGAATAATTGCAGATTTGTTAAAGAATTACAATACGATAGATACTATAATAACAGTGTTCACATATTTCTTTGCGGGGTGGTTTATAGTTGACGTTTTAATGTTTACTTTAGACGATATTGTTAAGGAACGTAGTGAAAAAAATGGTTCAGAACTTACAAAGGACTTAACCGTTCTGTTTAAGCCGTTAAAATATTTGCTATTTGTCGTTGTCATATTAGCGGTTCTCCAAAGTTTAAATTTACCTGTTGGGGCACTTATAGGTGGTGTTGGAATTTTAGGTATTGCTATGGCACTTGCAGCGCAGTCGGTTGTAAGTGATATAATTGGGTTTGTATCTATTATCAGCACCAAGCCATTTGAGAAGAAGGATTATGTATCCATAGGTGAAAATAGCGGGCATATAGAGAAAATAGGCATTAAGCAAACAATACTACGCAAAAGCACAGGACAACTTATCATAGTTCCGAATTCCAAAATAACAAGCACAGAAATCAATAACTTCAGTAAATTGACAAGGATTCGTAGTGAAAATACATTGAGTATAGTAGCGACTACTCCAGCAGCAAAACTGAGATTAGTTAGACCGATAGTTGAAGGCGTTTGTAAGGAATTTGGAGGATTGGTGCAGTTTATTTGTTGCAATCTAACAGATTTTGCCTCGTTTCAGTTTGATTTAAGGTTTAATATCAAGGTTGTTAGTGTGAATGGTAATTGTCCTGAGATAGATGAAATGAATGCAGATAGAGCCAAACACAACAAAGGTCCTGCTGTTCCGATAAAAATCTATTCAGAAACACGTAATGATGTGTTACTAAGGATAGCGGAGGAATTGGAAAAGCACAATATAAATATGGCGTTTCCAACTTATGCAATTGCCAAATCACAAGACACAAGTTTTGAATTCAACGCCTATAATATAGCATTAAGCAATCAAATAAATAAATCTGATAATTCTCAATCTGCAACATACGACGATACAAATAGTAATGATGATTTGTATAGTGAGGATATGTAATGCGAGGACGAATAGAATATTAGATAAACAAAGCAGAACAGGGTCAGATTGTTATAAACTCTCTGACCCTGTTCTGTTTTGGTTTTCAATTAATCAATTACAATGGCTTTTGTCCGTATCTCATTGGAATTACGGATATTTAAGTAATATACGCCTTTGGTTAATTCTGGCGGAACCTCAAAGCCGACGAGAATTGTATGCGTTGCATCGTTGTATTCAAAACGATTGGATAGGTCAAGCAATTTCTGTCCCATCAAGTTGTAAAGTCCGATTTCTACATCGTTGAAGTCGGGTAAAAAGCACATTATATCGGCTGTAATTTTGTGCGAAGCGGGATTTGGATAAATACTACGTATCCATAAATCGGGGATTGCTCCCGCATCCGTATCTGTGATGCCGACAGTGGTGTCTTTGGCGGGGTCGTAAATTATTAACATATTTTGAGTCATATGGCTACCTATAATGATTGCTTTTTTCCCATCTTCATAATCTGCAATGCTTTCAATGCCAACATAATTTTGGAACATACTAGGTATATGCTCCATATCCACTATACCATTTTCGAAGGCATCCAATGGAATTCTAATCATTCGCTCTTGCTTGGTTCTATGGTTATAAATTAGAATCGGCACGCCATTTTCATAAAAACTTATATCTTTAGAATACTTATCACCTTGCAGAGTGTAAGCCAATTCGTCATCTGACCAGTTATATATGCGGTATATTTGAACATCCGGGAATTCATTTGCAATCACTTTCATAAGTTTCAATTCTTCAAATTCCCAGCCATCTTTTGTTCTAACCAATAAGGTGTCTTTAGGCGAGTTCAGATGAATATATATCTTGGAATTAGTAGGGGTATCAACATTTACAGCAAGAAACATACTTTTAATTTCACTTTTAATATCAACGGTATGTCCATCTATAGTTAAAGTATCCCAATAATTTACACTATTGTCTTTTTCGTCAAAGCGAAGAATGCCCTTAGCAGAATTATGATACCATACGCTTGAATCTGCCATAGGTATTATCCAAAAAGTGTAAGATTTATCCAAACTATCTGTATGCGTATAAATATGATGTGATGGGTTATTGGGGTCTATTTTTACCAAATTATCGTCTTCAAAATAATACAACTGAAGGTCTTTTTCAGTATAATATTTCTCTAACGCTGGCGGCGGAAAGAAATTGAATTTTAACATCAAATGCTTATTTATTTGTGCCGCCTCCCAGCTCCAAGTTGTGTCTGGTAATTTTGTAAAATAAATGGTATCAATAAATTCGATGGTTGCATCAGTGTTTAATCTAAATACGATAAAAGCATCACCTTTAATTTTACTCGAAGCGGTTTTTTTCCAAAATATATCATTCTTATATGGATATCTCACTCCATTTGCAAATTCACCACCCATTCTTAAAATGAATTTAAACTCTTTAGTTTTGTTATTCATTACGCTCATACCACCAAGGAAAATTTTAAAATAGGTGAAACCACCATACGTATATGAATTCTCGTATTTAATTGCTGAATATATATCTGGCAAGCCACTACCCTCATCTTCTATAGGTAGATATATAACTTCAAATGCTTCTTTTGGCTGTGAAAATATATAAGTGTTGGGTATTGTAAATATGCTTAAAGCAATAATTGCTAATGTTATAAAAATGTTTTTTTGGGTTATGATTTTTTTCATTTTTTTCACCTTTGAAAATATATGGTGAGAGCGAGTCCCACCCTAAGAATTAGTTAATAAATTATTCGCACACAGAATAGCAAGGTATGTTTTCTGTATGGCAAGCAGTGCAATCTTTTGGTGGTTTAGTCATAGTACAATGTGCAGCACATTTGAATAGATACGGGCGCATAGAATTTATACATTGAATTGGAGTGGCAGAAATTTCCTTAACCTCAATGTATCTATGGTCAGCAATTTCTTTCCAACATAGCGTTGACTCAACAAAGCAAACATCCGATGGTGAAGCAGAGCCACACCCATCAGTATAATATCCAGATGAATCGCATCCAAACAAATTTTGGTCAAAAACAAGTTGCATCATACAAGTTGGAATACCAATCCTGATGGAAGTTACTGGTTCAATACCATAGATATTGTCACATTCAGGAACAAAAATACCTGCAACATTAACGACCTGCTGAATGAACCAAGGAATATACATCTGAAAAGCATATTCTATGTTTTGCTCAACACTACAGTCGTTTGGAGTTGGTATTGATAGTGAATTGATGGATACTTCAAACACTCCTGTATCATTGTATCTCCAGCAGTAATTTACCAATACATAGCAATTATTATTCGGCATATTAAAACCGCCTACTGGGTTGTGCACCAGCATTTCTCTTGGTCCTTCCCAAGCTCTGGAACAGTTGCCTTGGTCTGGGCATTGGGCGAGTGTTGTTGCAGTTGCGCAAAAAGCGAGTGCAACAAAAAGCATTATAATCCTTAACGGAGACGATATGTTTCGTGTCTCCGTCCTCCTTTTTGGTAAGTTAGATTGTTTAGAGAATGCAGCAGTGTATGTGCATTGTGATTCGAATTTTTCAATTGGTTTCATTATTAACCTCTTAAAATAAATTAATAATACATAATTTTGCCATTCGGCATAGTGTAATATACTTCTTTTTTTTAATAAAACAAAAGAAATGATTATTTATTGTGAAAATATTAGTATATTGTTGTATGCAATACTTTTACAAAAAAAATATACTCATTATCGGTGCATCGCAAGGAATCGGCAAAGCAACAGCACTATTACTCAGCCAATATCAATGCAAACTCTGGCTATCAGCACGCAACGAAACCGCCTTACAGTCACTATGTAAGCAAATCAATGATGCTGGCGTAAGTTCCGCATTATATAGCGTTTGTGATGTTTCAGATGAAAATAGTGTGGCTGATACTATCCAAAAAGCGACCAGCGAATTTGGTGCGATAGACATAGCGATAATCAATGCTGGAATAAATGGCTCCGAAGGCAACCACTTTGATTCTAATGTATTTAAGAATATTTACAGCGTAAATATAAATGGAATTCTGCACTCTTTGCAGTATTTGCTTCCAGCGATGCAGACGCAAGGTGGCGTAATTGCCGGGGTTACGTCATTAGCGGACTTCAGAGGCGTGCCCGGCTCAGGTGCATACACCTCATCCAAAACCGCTGCATCGTTTATTCTGGAAGCCGTTAGATATGAAGTGCTTAGCGAGAATATACGCATACTCACAATTAAACCGGGCTTCGTATCTACAAATATGACAGCGGACATAAAATATAAAATGCCTTTCATTATAAGCCCAGAAAAAGCAGCTACTTACATCGTTAAGGGCATAGCGAAAGAAAAGCCCATAATAGCATTTCCAAAAATAGTCAGCATCGCCTCTACTATCGGAAAAATAATGCCATTATGGCTTTTTAAGTTGCTCTTTTCAAAAGGAGAATATAAATTCTAAAGTGTAATAACATCGTTATTTTTAGTATATTTAGCGGTGATAGTAGAATTCATACCGCCACGAGTTTTCCACTCGGTAACGATTTCCATCTCTATCGGCTGGCATATCTCTACAAAATCATCGAGAAATTTATTCGTAACCGCTTCATAAAATATGCCTTTATTGCGAAATTCGAAGAAATAATATTTCATAGATTTCAGTTCCATACACATCTTATCAGGTATGTATCTGACAGTTACAATACCGAAATCTGGTAGCCCTGTAATCGGGCAAACCGATGTAAATTCGTTATTTACGTGCTCTATAATGTAGCGTCTTTGTGGCGCCGGATTGGGGAAAACTTCTATTTTTGCCATATTTTTTATAAGAATTAGTGAATTTTGCAAATATACGAAAAAAATATTTAATAAATGCAAAAAAAATACGAAAAAATGATATTTTGCGATGTATGTGGAAAAATAATTTCAAGAAAAGCGAAATTATTTGTCCACAACGCCTAACTAATTTTATATCAAATAGTTATTAAATTTTTCACTAAAAATATATATTTTTTGCTCTCAATAAAAATTTTAGATAATATATTCGCAAATAAGTAGTATATTTGCAATTAAATAACATAATAAATGAAATCAAATACTATGAAAAAAATTCTTGTTCTTACATTCGCTCTAATTTTCGCAACCACTTTAGCCAACGCTCAATTTATAGAGGATGCGCTAAGGTTCATAAAATCAAATACTTATCCGAATGCTCGTGCAGCTGCTTTGGGCTTTTCATATTTTGGATTTTCGGATGATGCTGCTGCTTTGGTGACCAATCCTGCTGGAATGACACTAATTCCAATGTCAGAAATTGGGCTCGGTCTAAATCTGACGCATCACAATGTAGAAACCGACTATCTCTCTAATAATCGGGAGGATAAGAAGAATGACTTCTATTTTTCTAATGTGCAATTTGTTATGCCGAGTTATTCGCTAAATGACGCATTTAGAGTAAGTTATGGATTTTCTTATAGTTTAGATAATGATTTTGACAACAACACTCGCTTTTCTGGTTACAACACGGAAAATTCTTTTATCGGACAGCAGTCGGATGCTCGCCAGCATTGGACAACCTATACAGGAGTCGCTGATAGCAACTATAACACACTTGCAGCCAATAACTTAATGCAAGAAGGATACATAAAGGAAAGTGGTGGTTTGCATAATTTATCTTTTGCTGCCGCAATGGATTTTAGTGGCGATTTTTCTTTCGGTGCGACGCTTAATCTAAAGTTTGGAAGTTACGATTATTCAAAGAGATACATTGAAACCGATATAAATAATTTGCATAACACATATTGGGTGGATGATTTGTGGCAACTGCAAGTAAGAGATAAACTTACGCAGGATTTGATTGGAGTTTCTGGCATAATTGGCTTTCAATATCGGCTTAACGACTTTTTGCGTATTGGTTTGGCTATGCAAATTCCCACATTACTAGCGGTTACAGAGCATTTTAGTTCGGAATACAATGTGCAATTTGACCCTGACTCGCTACATCCATCCGGTGATACGCAAAAGTATCTCACAGGTGAGTCAAGCCAAGATTATACAATGATTACGCCATTTGAGTTCAAACTTGGCGTATCTGGCAGTTATATGGGAGTATCGTATTCAGTGGCTGGCTCAATATTGGATGCATCATCGGCATATTTTAACAGAGAAAACGATTACGATACATTTGATGATTTATTATACTTCGACGATTTGAACGATGCGATTTCCGAAAATTTATCAATGCAATACACATTTGGAATTGGCTTAGAGTATAAGATACCGCCAGCACCGGTGTATGTTCGTGGTGGTTGGTCAATCGTTACATCTCCCTATAAAGACAGCGACTTAGGCAGCACAACGAATATATTTGGCTTAGGAGTGGGCTTGCTATTATCGGAGAATTTTGTATGCGACATCGCTTTTAATTACAACACTTACGATGTTCAGCGTGCAAATTATGGTAATGCTGATGCTCCACGCTATTTCGCAAAATACAACGCCGGAATTAGCGCAAGTTCCTATATGCTTGGATTTAGGTATAGATTTAATTAATTTTTCAAAACAAATTTCAGAGGTGAATTATGCTGAAACACATTGTAATGTTGAAGCTTAAGCCAGATAATGCTGGGCAAAATGCTAATACTATCAAAAGTAAATTAGAATCTTTGCGGGGGGAAATACCGGCTCTCAAAAGCATTGATGTATATCAGAATATTCAGAATTCTGAATTTTCTAATTGCGATGTGGTATTGGAGTGCGTATTTGATAATTATAACGATTGTGTAACTTACCAGAATGACCCGTTGCATAAGAAAGTGCTTGAGTTTATTAGACCGTTTATCGCAATACGCAGTTGTATAGAGTATTACTATTACGAATAGCATCTACTCATCATCAGTTTTATTCTCTACACTATTTTCCATACCATTCTCCGAGTTATTTTCCAAGAATAGTATTTGCTTATGCATCAGCAACAATAGCACAACTCCGCACGTAACGCAACTATCGGCGATGTTAAACACGGGAAAGTATGTGTAATGCAGCCATAGAAAATCTATATCCGGTATATCTACCAAAATGAAATCCACTACACGCCCGTAAAATAGCGGGTCTGTCCCAAAAATCACGCCATAGAAGCATCTATCAATAGAATTACCGAACGCTCCAGCAAGTATTAGCGATGCAGCAATGCCGACCACAAGAGGAAGTTTGTCTCTAAATTTATAAATGCCGTAACATATTACACCAGAGGCAATTAGCGAAAAAAGCGAAAGAAATATCTTACCCCAGCCGAATGTAATACCAAAAGCCATTCCCTGATTTTCTATATAAGTGAAACTAAGGAAATTCCCAATTATCGGCATCACTTCGCCGTAAGAAAGATGGGATTTGAAGTGTAACTTAGATGCTTGGTCGAGTAGCACAAGAAGCAAAGCAATGATGTAGTATTTAGTGGATTTGTTTTTCATTAAGTTGCGGATAAGTAAAAAAATAGCTTCCGAACAGATTAATGCTAAGAAGCTATTGTAAAATTTAAGATTAACTACAAGAATAGTAGTTAGTTAACTGGATAAACAGAAACTTTTTGTCTAAATTTGTCTTTAGATTCAAATTTTACTTGCCCAGCAATGAGTGAGTATAGAGTGTAATCGTTTCCGAGTCCGACATTAGAGCCGGGATGGAATTTAGTGCCACATTGGCGCACGATAATATTACCGGCGTCCACAATTTGACCACCGAATTTTTTAACTCCTCTACGTTGCGATTGGGAATCGCGACCATTTTTCGTGGACCCGCCACCTTTTTTATGAGCCATTATATCTCCAATTATTTAATGCGTGATAGGAAAAGATTTACTCTACAGAGTCGATTTGTATGCGAGTAAATTTAGAGCGATAGCCGTTCAGTTTTTGGTATCCTTTCCTGCGTTTTTTATGGAATACCAGGGTCTTTTTGTTCCTGCCGTGTTCTAAGATAGTAGCGGAGACCTTGCCATTGATGTATGGCTGACCGAGCGTAATGTTATCGCCGTCTGTTGTAAGTAATATATTACTAAATTCCAGATGCTGACCGGGCTCACCGGACAAGAACGGAACATTGATTTTTTTATTAGGAGCAACTTCGTATTGTTGTCCGGATATTTCTACTAGAGCGTTCATCTTTCTATAATTTCAATTTCAATAAGATTACAAAATTAACTATATTTTTTCTAATTACCAAATAATAACAAAAAAAGTGGAAAAATATGTGTAATATCTTAATTATAGGCGTAGTATAAACAATGTTCCGTCATTGCGGGGTTGACCTCATTAGTGTGTTTTAATTTTTTTTCATAACATAATGTTTGTTGGAAAAAAATCACTATATTAGTGTGCGGTTTGGGCGTATCTAATATGAAATTTTGTAAGTCCAAACAAAGATGGATGCTTACCGTTAGCATTTCGCTGGTGCTGGCGACGCCGAAATCTTTGTCAGCGGTTGGTTTTAATGTAGTATTAGTGACGTTACGAATGCAAAAACTATACACAAACTAATTAAGGAGAATTTTCAAATGAAATTCACCAAAGTAACGTTAGCAGCGATTGCTGCTGTATTTGCAATATTTTGCATAAGTTCGCAATACGGTTTTGCGGACAATCCTGCAGGGGTTGTTGGAGAAAAATTAAAACAGACGGCTTCCCATCCTAACTATAACGGAGGTCGACTGCAATATATTTATTGGCAACCAGAGCCAGTAAATATAACTACTTTCTATGACCCCGAAATTTGTGGGAGATTATTGGTAAAAGGTGCTCTCACCACAGAAATACTTACTATCAAAAATGCCAACGGTAGCGTCTGGACAGGCGTAAATCGCGGAATTATAGAGGTTAATTCCGATGGCTACATCACTTACATTAGCGCCTCACCTGCATATCCTACTGGAAACGATTCGCTCTATTCAATTAAAATTCAAGCGACTAATATTTTGCAGGTGCAATGCAATGTGAATGCGGATTGCGAGGTATTTGAATTGACCGGCGAGAAGGTTAGTAGCGGGCGTATTTCAGGCAATTCTACTTTGCAAACTGTGCCCGGAGAGTATTCTATGAACAAGCCATACGCAATTATGCTCAAAAGTGGCAACGAAATAATACGATACGAAATAGTAATTTTTAACACCAATAACCAGTCCATCAATGCAAAATAGCAGAAGCAAAAGCGTCATAAATTACTTAATTATCTCGGTATTCATTGCACTCATCATCGCATCGTGTGTATCCACCAAAGAGCGACATTCCAATAGATACATCGGTAGTGTATCCGAAAAATATTTCAATGGTGGAGACACGCTCGGCATTATTTGGGATGCGGATGAGGATGGAATTTTCACCAAATTTTACAATGACGAGACGAACTGCGTCATCATTGTGCGGAACGGATATTACGACAAATTCTACGGCGTGGTATCAAAATCTGGTGAAACGATGATTAGTTGTCAAAACGCCACCGTTGTGGTAGATGGCAACACAGGTGCTATTATCAAAGTGGATAGCAAGGGTAAAATTGAATATGGAGACAAGTAATTTTACTATTCCATCTCCCCTCCCACAAGGAAGGGCAGTGTTAAAATATTGAGTATTAGAATAATTTATACCAATGAATAAATAAATTTATACTAATTTTCAACATCTTACGGCTCTTTGAAAACCTTTTGCTCCGACGATTAAACCG
>JAISJI010000037.1 GCA_031261605.1 Ignavibacteria bacterium
GAAATTGATAGTGAGAATTCGGCGACAACGTTAGCACCAAATCATTTGTATTATACTGAACATTATCACCTGAAACAATGATACCACCATAATCCACCGCAATAGTTCCATTCTCTGTCTGCGCAAATGTGCAAGTGTAATCCACCTTTTCGAAGGTTGCAGCAATAATTATATCGCCCGAAACATCGCTCGCAGGAATAGTGTATTGCTGAAAAGTAAGCGTTAGAGCTGGGGAGTAAGCCGTATACGAAAGACCTGCGATTGTAACATCAAGTGTTTGCAGATAGTAGTGCTGTGCTGGTGTAATAGTAAATTTCACCTCACTATATTCATTCGTTTTATCTGCATCGCCAGAGAGAGAAGTGGCAATAAAACTAATACTTCCATTGGAAAAATTCCCGATGGAAATGCTATATTCAACTGTCTCATTCGCCGGATACACCGTAGCGAGTGGAGTATTACTAAAAGCATCCTCTCCGACTATTTGCAGATTACCAAAGCGGTTAGTTGGCGATAAATTAACATCATTACTAAAAGCATTGCTACCTATTTTGCGGGCTTGTGGCAAACTCAAATTACGTAATACAATACAATTAGCAAAGGTACTCGCACCGATTATAGTAAGTTTTGCTGCAACTATTGTAGTGAGCGAAGTGTTAGGATTAGTGGCACTTTGTCCAAAGATATTTACATTATCAGTTGCTGGAATCTCTATGATATTTGGCATTTGCAAGAAAACCAGATTTGGAAGGAAAGTAAATAAATCCAGAATATTATTGTGTGTGCTAAGGTATTGAACGAAGCTATCTTGCGTATCTGCTATAACAATGGAATTGGTAAGGGCTCCAATGTATGCAGGCACTTCACCAATATTGCTTAACTCCACTGTTAGCGTGCTATTCCTTGAATTAAAAAGATATGGAGTATTGGATGACGGTGTGCCAGGGGCTGGTATAACAATAGGAGGATTTCCGTTAATAGTAACCACCACTTGTTGAATTCGTGGAAAGTGATTAAACAAGTCGCTCCACGTAGTAGTTGTATCGGTTGTGCTGATGCCGTTATCTATAACATTTACATCAGGTGGAAGTTGCACTTCCGTTATATGAACACGTAAATCAGATGGAATAATTTCGTATATATCATTGAAAAATGCAAGAAAATCGTCATCTAATATTATGATGCGATTTTCGTATGCTATTTGGTATCTATAATAGTATTGTCTTTCTGTTTGCATCTGTGCATTTGCTACGAATACTAGCAAAAAGAAATAAACTGCAAATATGTATTTCATACTGCAAATATAAAGTGAAATATAACCCACCAATATAATGATATTTTTCTACATAATAACTATATACAGCATTTTTTCTTCGAATTGTCATAAAGATAATCACAACGCCGATGGACAGTATTCCCTAACAATACACTCGCTACACTTGGGACGCCTTGCTATACAAGTGTCTCTGCCGAGATGGATGACATAGTGTGTGAAATTTACCCATTGCTTTTGCGGAACTATCTCCATCAACTCCTTCTCTATCTTTACAGCATTTTTGGTGCTAACCAATTTCCATAAATTACAGATACGAATAATATGCGTATCCACAACAACGCCTACTGGCTCAAAATACTCACCCATAATGCAGTTCGCAGTTTTACGTCCAACTCCTTGTAGGGCGGTCAATTCCTCCATTGTGGATGGCACTTGCCCGTTATGATTAGCGACTAACTGCTTGCTGCATTCCACAATATGCAACGCCTTGTTTTTATAGAATCCGGTAGAGCGTATCATCTCCTCTACATCCGCTACATCGGCTACTGCAAAGGCATAAGCATCGGGATATTTTTCAAATAACTCCGGTGTTACCATATTCACTCGCTTATCGGTGCATTGAGCCGAGAGAATGGTCGCTATAAGCAACTGGAATGGATTTGTATTATATAAATCTGTGCCAACACCGGCATATTTGCTGCTAAGAATTTCTATTATTTTGTTTAGTGTATCTGGAGACATAATGATTGGATTAATGGTGAAATATAATTGTAAAAATATCATATAAAACCTCCCGTATCCTTGCGGTATGGGAGGTTTTATATGGTAGTGCTGCTATGTTATTGACGCTCTGAAAGGAATTTGTAATATTGGTAGCGTGCATTTATGTCACGCTGTTGCTTCTCAAATAACTCGTTGGCGAGCGTAGGATTGCTCTTAATCAATTGGTTAAATCTGTTCTCTGTCTTTAAGTAATCAATTACGGGTATCTTTGGCTCTTTAGAATCCAATACGAGCGGATTTCCGCCTTTATCGGCTAAGGTTGGATTGTAGCGATATAGCAACCATTGCCCGCTATCTACTGCCATCTTCTGATGTGAGAGTGGATGGCTCATATCTATACCGTGTGCTATGCAATGCGAATATGCAATTATGATTGACGGACCATCGTAAGCTTCCGCTTCAATTATTGCCTTCAATGCTTGGTCGTCTCTTGCCCCTAATGCAATAGAGGCAACATATACATAACCATAAGACATTGCTATCATACCGAGGTCTTTCTTTCTAATATCCTTACCGCCCATTGCGAATTTTGCGATTGCACCGATTGGTGTAGATTTTGAATTTTGACCACCTGTATTGGAATACACTTCCGTATCAAGCACAAGTATATTTATATTTTTACCTGAAGCAATAGCGTGGTCAAGTCCGCCAAAACCAATATCATAAGCCCAGCCATCACCGCCAATAATCCATACTGACTTCTTAACAAGATAATCCGAAAGCGAAAGTAGATGTTTCGCTGCATCGGAATTATTATGCTGCAACTTCTCTCTCAATATTTTTATTCTATCTCTCTGTTCTGCTATCTGCATCTCTGTTGCTTGCTCTGCATTTAGTATATCATTGACAAGCGAGTCGCCGATTGTAGCAGACAATTCTTTGAGCAACTGAACCGCAATGCTGTGTTGCTTATCTATAGAGATTCGCATTCCCAAACCGAACTCTGCGTTATCCTCAAATAGAGAATTAGACCAAGCCGGACCACGTCCATTTGCATCTTTCGCCCAAGGAGTAGTCGGCAAGTTGCCTCCATAGATAGATGAGCAGCCAGTAGCATTGGCTACAACTGCTCTATCGCCAAACAACTGTGATACCATCTTAATATATGGTGTCTCGCCGCAACCAGCACACGCTCCCGAGAACTCAAACAATGGACGCATTAGTTGTTGTGAGCGGATAAGCGAAGGATTTAATGTCGTTCTATCTGCATCCGGTATCGTGAGGAAGAACTCAAAATTCTTTGACTCTTGATGTCTAATCGGATTTTGCTCCACCATATTTATTGCTTTGCGTTCTGGATTTTCTTTGTTGCGTCCCGGGCATACTTCCACGCAAACGCCGCAACCAGTGCAGTCCTCAGGAGCAATTTGGATTGTAAATTTCTTACCTACCGAATTCTTATCTTTCACATCTATTGACTTAAATGCTGCTGGAGCATTCTGCAATAGATTTGCATCATAAACCTTTCCTCTAATCGCTGCGTGAGGACATACAGAATTACATTTTAAGCATTGAATGCAAGTTTCTGGAGACCATTCCGGTATCTCAAGAGCAATGTTGCGTTTCTCATATTGCGATGTGGCTAATGGGTAAGTGCCGTCATTAGGGAATGCACTAACAGGCAGTTTATCACCATTGCCGGCTATAATTTCGCCCAATACATTCTTCACAAATGCTGGAGAATTAGGCGTTACCGGTGCTATTAAATCAAATGTGCTGGTGACTGTATTTGGATATTTCACTTCGTAAAGATTAGCCAATGTGTTATCTACAGCCGTCAAATTCTTTTGAACTATTGCATCTCCCTTGCGAGAATATGTTTTGATAATTGATTTTTTTATCGCCTCTATCGCTTGCTCTCTGGGCAATACATTGGAAATAGCAAAGAAGCACACTTGCATTATCGTATTAATCAAACGTCCCATACCACTCTCTTCAGCGACTTTTATCGCATCTATAGCATATACCTTTAAATGCTTTTCTATTATTTGCTTTTGCGTTGTCCTTGGTAAAGAATTCCATACTTCTGCTTTGTTTACAGACGTATTAATAAGGAAAATTCCGTTATCAACAAGGGTAGAGCACATATTATACCTCTCTATGAACGACGTCTCATGGCAAGCCACAAATTGCGAATGAGTGATTATATACGGAGAGCGTATTGGTTTCGGTCCGAAACGCAAGTGCGACACAGTCATTGCACCGGACTTCTTGGAGTCATACACGAAGTAGCCCTGTGCATACAAATCGGTATTGTTGCCAATAATCTTAATAGAATTCTTATTTGCACCGACCGTTCCATCTGAACCCAAGCCGTAGAACATAGCACGAATAACTTCCTTCGGCTCTATGTTAAAGCGCTCATCAAATTGCAAACTTGTATTTGTAACATCATCCTCAATACCTATCGTGAAGCTATTCTTAGCATCACGCTTGCTTGCATTTGTGAATACTGCTTTTACCATTGCCGGTGTGAAGTCCTTAGATGATAAACCATAACGACCACCAACCACTTTCGGCATTTTCTTTAACTTACCATAACCTTTGTTGATGCCAATTTGCAATGCGGTAATGACGTCCATATATAGCGGTTCGCCATTTGCACCGCATTCCTTCGTTCTATCCAATACCGTAATGGATTTCGTAGTTTCGGGAAGCGATTCAAGAAAGCGCTTTGCGTCAAATGGTCTATAGACCCTAACTTTCACAACTCCATATTCTGGCTTCTTTGCATTCAAAAATTCTACAGTATCGGCTACTGTCTCAGCACCGGAGCCCATAATTACTACTATATGCTTCGCATCCTTAGCGCCCTCGTAATCAAATAAATGGTAATGTCTGCCGGTGAGTTTGGCAAACTTATCCATCTGCTTTTGAATAATATCAGCGACAGCGTCGTGGAATTTATTACCTGCCTCTCTATGCTGGAAGAATACATCCGGATTTTGTGAAGTGCCGCGAATTACGGGTCTATCAGGGTTTAGCGAGCGATTACGATGTGCAAGCACAAGGTCATCGTCAATCATACTTCTAATTACGTTATCGTTTAGCATTTCAATTTTTTGAACTTCGTGTGAAGTGCGGAAGCCATCAAACCAATGCAGAAATGGGACGCGTGATTCCAATGTGGATGCCTGTGCTATAAGAGCCATATCCATAACTTCTTGCACAGAATTTGCTCCCAAGAAAGCAAAACCGGTTTGACGTGCAGCCATAATATCGCTGTGGTCGCCAAAAATAGAGAGAGCGTGTGTAGATAGCGTGCGTGCGCTTACATTGAACACGGTAGGTGTAAATTCGCCTGCTATTTTATACATATTTGGTATTTTTAGTAGCAGTCCTTGTGATGCTGTGAAAGTAGTCGTAAGTGTTCCTGCTTGCAAAGCACCGTGAACTGCACCAGCAGCGCCACCTTCGCTTTGAAATTCGCTAACACTTGGAACATTTCCCCAGATATTTTTTATTCCTTTTGCACACCATTCATCTGCTAATTCTGCCATTGGCGATGATGGAGTGATTGGGTAGATACAGCATACTTCATTTACGCGATACATAACGTAAGCAGCTGCCTCATTACCATCGATGGTTGAGTAAATTTTGTTGTAAGACATAATTGTTACCTAATATTTATAATTGTTATTAACAGTTCCCCAATATAATAATTTATTGCAACATTACCAAATAATAATTATTTGCATCCATACATTTGACTTAAAGTATATGATAAACAATTTTATTTCGTAATTTTTTTATTATATTGTATGTCACTAATATTATAAACATTCATTAATAATACAACTATGCCAAGAAAAATAACAGAAAATACTACATACGTAGGTCATATAGATTGGGAGATACGCCACTTCCACGGTGAGCAACTATCCACATATCACGGCACCTCATATAACTCTTATCTAATACAAGATGGTGCGAAGACCGCATTAGTGGATACCGTATGGGGTCCATATTCTAAGGAATTTATTGCAAAACTACAGAGGACTGTAGGTATTGAAAACATCGATTATATGATTGCTTTGCACGGCGAACCAGACCATAGCCAAGCACTCTCAGATGTTATGGCTATTAAGCCGGATTTACCAATATACTGCACTGAAAACGCAACGCGTTCGTTGAAGGGATTCCATCATAAAGATTGGGATTTCCATACCATAAAGACAGGCGATACGCTTGACTTGGGTAATGGTAAATTCACTTTCGTAGAAGCACCGATGCTACATTGGCCCGACCAAATGATGGCGTATTACGATAGAGATAAGATACTATTTTCTAGCGACCCATTTGGGCATCACTTTGCATCAGACCAATTATTTACAGATAAAGTAGATGCTTCGTCGCTAATTTATGAATCAGTAAAATATTACGCCAATATTGTTTCGCCGTATTCAGCGATGGTCATAAAAAAACTCAAAGAGTTCGCAATGTTAAATCTGCCATTGGAGATGATAGCACCGGCACACGGATTAATTTGGCGAAAAGTAAATACCGATTTGATTCTTAAGAAATATGCTGAATGGGCGGATAACTTCAAGAAAGACAAGATAACAATAGTGTATGACACGATGTATGAAAGCACACGCAAACTCGCAATAGCTCTCGGCGAAGGAATTAGAGAGGCAGATAGAAGTGTAGAAATTCGGCTATTCAATTCTTCGCTAAATGATATTGCAGATATAAATACACAGATATTCGCTTCAAAGGGAGTTCTGTTTGGCTCACCTACATACAACAGCGGTGTATTGAATTCTACAGCTGGCATATTGGAAGAGTTGAAGGGATTCCGTTTCACCGGTAAGAAGGCGGCTGCATTTGGTTCGTATGGCTGGGCTCCGATGTCAGTAAAGATAATTGCGCAGAAACTTAGAGATGCAAATTTCCAATTATTTGAACCGGAAGGTCTATCTGTAAATTGGAATCCAACGGAAGAGAAATTGGCTGAGGCACGCAAATTTGGAGCGGACTTCGCTAAATTCTGCAATGAATAGCATTAATATAAATTTGGAGCAATAGATAAATGAAACGATATATAATACTGCTGTTGGTGCTATCTACTTACATCCTCCATTCGCAAGGACGCAATTTCACAGCGAATACGATGGCAACCTCTTTTTTTGTGCAAAATATATCAATACCAATTGGTTCGGATTCCATGCGTGTGTTGCTTACTTACTCGGTCTGTTACGATGCAGTTTTGTTTAGCAAGTCAATGGACGGACGGTATTTTGGAATACCGGAGATAGAGGTAAGTTATAAGGATAAAGATGGGATAACGCGTAAGCGCTATCTATCGCAAGACACCATCTGGACGGATGATTTTGAGCAGACAACCAATAAGCGCAAGTATTATAAGAATGTTGTGGAATTTATGTTGTTGAATGGTGATTACAAAATGCTTGCCACTCTTAGTAATAGCAAGATTCCACGTGGTAGTAAGGTGGAAGGTGTATTATCGCCATATCAGCCATTTTATTTGAACATATATGGCGATAATACAGATGCTTATGAGTTTTTTAATACATCTGGCACTATACCTTTTTCGGCTCCATCCTTCACTTTTTTTGCTCCTGATACTTCCACTCATACTGATATACATTATAGGATAAGCAAGGAAAATAGTAAATCGGATTTAGATTTCTTTATTGCTCTATCTGGCGATTGCAAAGCACTTACAGCGGATGTTGTTCCAACTAAAGAGGACAATGATATTATATTGCGTTTTCATACTAGCACGACAAAACTGCTTACTTTCGCTTTGCCGATGAATACTTTCAGCATAGGCGATTACAATTTGGAATTGCGTTCTGCAAGTAATGAAATTATTTATAATTACAAATTTACTATCTCTTGGAACGAAAAGCCCAGAAGCTTAATGGATGCTAACAATGCTTTGGAAGAGATGTATTTGATACTTACCGATGATGAGTATAAGGAGATGCGGCGTGGAGATGTAAAGCGAAATATTGAGATATTTTGGAAAGAGCATAACCCCAAGCCGGAGTTCCTTTATAACGAAGCGATGGCAACATATTTTCGCCGATGCGATGAAGCACAAACTCTATATCAAACTATAACTCAGTCAGTTGGCAGCAAGTCCGATAGAGGTAAGGTATATAAGTTATATGGCAAACCGGATAGTGTTACAACTGCGATGGGCGATAAGAATATGCAGGAAATATGGGAATATAATGTTCCACAAAAGCGATTCGTATTTGAAATAATATCTGCCGGGAACTATGTATTAGTTAGCGAATAACATTTGCTAACTACCTTAATATTGGTGGCTTTGTATTCGTAGGAGTAGAGAAGTCCAATATAGGTGCTGGTGGTGGCGGTTCTACCTTCTTCTTTTTTACAACTTTCTTTTGTTGCTGGTTGCGGGTAGTATCAGGAGTAGATGGAACGATAGGAGTTTCATTTGGATGTAAGTCATTGGTAGATATTGCGTTAGAACTATTAGTGAGCGGATTTACATTTGCAACGCCTTCTCTTTTAAATACGATATTTCGCACCATTGTGCCAGAAGCACCGAGATTCGGCAATAAAGTATCGTTTTTATAGAACTTAACAGCCCCAACATTAGACGTGCTTAGAACAATCTGCTCTGACGCTGTCCATCTCATTTTCATTCCCGGGGTAAGTAATTGTTCATCAACCTTGCTATTATCAATCACTACTTTTACCCACGCTGTATCTTTACAAATGGCTTGTAATACAAGCGAATCAAATGGGGTAAAGTAATCCAAAAGTTCATTATCCTTTACATTTGCAACCCCTTTATTTGTTATGCTGGATTCGTCTGTTTTCACACTATCGCTATTCTGCTCTTCACTAAAACTATAATTGCCGTCATAAAAGGCAACGAGATACACAACAGATAGCAAAAATAGAATTAGGATAATGTATATGATTATATCCCTGATAGATAGATTGAGTGTAGAAACAAAGAAGCGTTTTTTGTTCAATCCACTTTTCTGCTTAATCTTCACTTTGTGTATTGGTTGCTTGATTTCAACTTCTGGCTCATATTCCGTCACCTCTATTTCCTCTACAAGCACCTTCTCAACATTGTTAACTGATTCCTTGCTAACGATGGGCGTGATGGTTACTAGCGGTGTAGTGGAGAATTCATTGGCTGTATCAAAAGTTAATTCTTTCTTCGGTATATTTGGCTTAACTCTCTCTTCGGGTTTTGGCTTATTGCTCTCCTTGATGGATGTTAAGTATTCTGGATTTTGATTAACATCCTCATAAAACTCTAATAATTCATTGACAAATGTTTGTATATACGCAGGTGGCATATTTATATCATTATTATTCTCCAAATCTCTAATAACACCTATGCGGACATTGGTCTCCTCTGCCACTTGTTCTATTGTTAGACCAAGTTTCTCTCTTATAATCTTAATGTTTTGATTTTTGCTGTCCATTTCTGCTATATATTTATTATAATTTGTGTGCAAAAATTATGCCAAATTTTGCGACAGTTATACGTTGTGAATTTCTTACTATATATTAAGTTAATTAGAAAAAAAAACATTATATTGCGAAATTGTATTTTTTCATATAAATAGAAAGTAACACTATGAATATATCTTATAACTGGCTGAAGAAGTATGTAGATTTTGATTTTACTCCATCACAGATTGATGACGCATTGACAATGCTCGGCGTAGAGGTAGAGTCATACTCAGTTCTACGTAACAAATACGCCGGATTTGTAATTGGCGAAGTCCTACATAAAGAGAAGCATCCTGACTCTGACCACCTTTCACTTTGTAATGTATCCGTTGGAAACAGAGAGTTTCCAATAGTATGCGGTGCTCCAAATGTTGCTGCTGGTCAGAAAATTGTCTTCGGACAAATTGGTGCTACAGTTCCTTCTGCCGGCATTAAGTTGGAGAAGCGAAAGATACGCGGACATTACTCCGAAGGTATGATATGTAGTCAATCGGAACTTGAACTTGGCGATGACCATAGCGGAATATGGGTATTGCCTGACGATGCACCTGTGGGTATTGAGTTAGTGAAGTATTTAGATATTGATGATATTATATTGGAAATATCGCTTACGCCAAACAAAGCCGATTGTGCAAGTCATATCGGTATTGCACGCGAACTGGCTGCGGTATTGCAACAGCAAATAGCACCGCTAAAAACAAAGGTGAAAGAAGGAAAAGTCCCTACTTCCAATGAAGTATCTTTGGATGTAAAGGATACGCATCTGTGTCCTCGCTATGCAGCACGCGTTATTACGAATGTCCGCAATAGCGAGTCACCACAATGGTTAAAACAAGCATTGCTGAAAATTGGTCTGCGACCTCGCAACGTGGTTGTAGATGTTACGAATTACGTGCTAATGGACCTCGGGCAACCGCTACATTCCTTTGATTTGGATAAAGTTGCTGGCAGAAAAATAGTTGTAAAAAATGGATTCAATACAAAGTTTATGACGCTCGATGGCAAGGAGCGACAACTTACACCTGATATGTTGATGATATGCGACAAAGAGAAACCGATTGCTATTGCTGGTGTGATGGGCGGTCAAAATAGCGAAATAGACGATACTACAACGAATGTTGTGCTTGAGTCGGCGTTCTTCAATCCATCCTCTATTCGTAAAACATCAAAGAAACTTGCTTTGCAAACAGATGCTTCGTATAGATTTGAGCGTGGTTGTGATATAGATATAGTAATTCCTGCGATAGATTTAGCTGCAAAGATGATAGCTGAACTCACCGGCGGTGCTGTATTAAAAGGCATTGTAGAGAATTATCCCAATCCAATTGCAGAGAAGCAAATAGAATTTAGATACGAGCGAGCAAAAAATATAATCGGTGCAGAGATAAGTAATATAGATATGAAGCATATATTTAAGTACCTCGGCTTTAAGACAACAGCCAAAGATTCATATACGCTTATTGTTACCGTGCCAAATAGACGTGTAGATATATTTGACGAAATAGATTTGGTGGAAGAGATAGCCCGAGTAGCGAATTACGATAACATTCCGGCTAATTTTGCTTCTAACATAGATTTCCAGCGAGATACCATTCCTGCTACATTACGTCCATTACCTTTGCGTAACTTAATGCGTCAATATCTATCTAATAGCGGGTTTGTGGAACTACTCACTCCGAATATTATAGACCCAGCAAGTGCTTCTCTTACAGCAAACAAATTTATAAGAATAGAAAATCCTCTTGGCGAGGAGATGTCCATCCTGCGTCCGAATATGTTGCCATCTATGTTGAAAGTGGTGTCGTTCAATATTCGGCAAGGTAATGCTGATTTGAAATTGTTCGAGACAGGAAAGATATTTTTGCCACAAACCAACTTCGTCAATTCATTCATTGAAGGCATAGATGAACGTGAGCAGTTAATCCTTGCACTTACAGGAAATAGCGTTCCACGCCAATGGGGCTTTGCAGAGCGTCCATTCGATTTCTATGATATTAAAGGAATTGTAGTGGAATTGTGTAATCATCTGAGATTACCAAAGTATAAGATACGGTCGATAACATCAGCAAATACAGCATTTGATTCCAATAGTGCGGAGATATTTGTAGATAAGAAATTGGTTGGTCATATTGGTGGAATTAGCGGACAAGTATTAAAGCAATACGATATAGATTTTCCGGTATTCATTGCAACGATAGACATTACAACGCTTAGCGATGTTGAAATACAGCATCCACAATATCAACCTGTGTCCTCATATCCAGTAGTGAAACGCGACCTTGCGTTCATAGTGTCCGAGCAATATTCCACAAGCGAAATGCGGAAGTGCATCAGAGAAAAGGGAACTGCCTTGCTGAAATCTGTATCCGTATTTGATGTCTATAAAGGAAAGGGAATAGCGCAGGGACAGCGTAGCATTGGCTTTGAACTTTCCTTTGCGAGTGCAGAGCGAACGCTTGTAGATACCGAAATAGAGCAGATTATCGCAAATGTAGTTGTTGCAATGGAGAAAAATTTCGTTGCGGTTCTAAGAAAATAAATTCGGATATACGATGAAATATTTTTCAATATTCACATTATTTTTACTATCTATTCTGCCGGCTTATTCACAGAATAATTTGTCGGTAGAGGCATATCAATTATTACGTGCATATAACAAAGCCAATGATTTGCCAGCAAAAGAGAAACTGAAAGAAGCCAATAGTTTGCTTGGCAATGCTGATTCGCTACAAGCGGAGGTGTTGGTGCTATATGATAACAAAATTTTTTCTCTGCAAGCATTTGAAGCATTAGGTGGGGAAGTGGAAGTGCTTCTTACAAAGACATTTACAGCGGTTGTTCCGCTCGCCAATCTATTGCAAATATCGGAGTTAACCGGTGTATTGGATGTAACTGTCGGCGAGAAGGATGTGCCAGATATGGATAAAGCATTGGTAGCGACTAATGTTATACAAATTCAAAATGCTTTTATTAATGATACTGAATATACAGGTAAAGGCGTTATACTTGGTGTGATAGATAATGGGTTTGATTTCACGCATCCAATGTTTTCAGATAAAAATGGCAAATGTAGAGTGATACGTGCCTGGATACCAGATAATGGAACTCCGCCAAGCGAATCAAAAACCGGAAATTTGTATACTGACCCAGATATAATAAAGAATTCGTTGAAAAAAACATCCACTACTGCTAATCATGCTTCGCACGTGCTTGGTATTGCTGCTGGAACGAATGAAAGCGGAATGGGAGAACTTATTGGATTTGGTGGCGTTGCTCCGGAAGCGGATATTGCTGTTATAGAGAAGTCAAGTTCCATATCCTTAGTGAATGCTATTGAGTATTTGTTCCATCTCGCTGATACGTTGAATAAGCCAATCGTTATTAATTATAGTATGTCGTATGGCTCACATATGCACGCCCACGATGGAACTTACACAACGGATGTTGCTGTAAATGAATTGCTTTCAAAAAATAACAAGGGAAAAATATTCGTAACTTCCGGTGGAAATGAAGGCAACGATTATTTACATTCTCAATATACATTTAATAATGATACGCTGTGGTCGGCTATATCTACTGGAACGAATAGAGCATATATCGTTGGAGACCCCGGCGATGAGTTTAGTATATGTGTGCAGATTGTTGATAAGTATGGCGATTATATCGGAACATATTTTTATTCCACAGCAACCAGCAAAACATTTGATACCACGCTAACGGATGAGTATAATAGTTGCACAGTTACATTTAGAACATCTCCTAAATATTCGATTAATGAGCGTCCATATTGCCATATTAGTTTGGATAATGAAGAGTTTGGTAGTTTTGGAATGATGCGTTTTGGTATAGTTTCCAAAGGTGCGAATATACATATTTGGGGAGGAGGTAAAATAACACAAGTTAATGGTAGTCCTAATGTTACAAATAGCAATTATTCAGTTGGTGCTCCTGCTGACTTAGAGACAGTTATTGCAGTTGGTGCATACATTACACGTAATACTTGGAACGATGCTACAGGCAAATCACAATCTACATCCAGTGGTAAATTGAACGATTTAGCCAATTTTAGTTCAAAAGGACCTACTCTTGATGGAATAGTTAAGCCGGATATTACAGCACCGGGTTGCTATACCGTATCTGCAAGTAACCACTTCTACCAATATCCTACTGCAGATAAATATACATACTCTAATTATCCCGATGGGACGCCAAATTACAGATTAATGCAAGGAACATCAATGTCTTCGCCGATTGTAGCCGGCGTTATTGCTTTGATGCTACAAGCAAAACCGGATTTGACTTTGATGCAAATAAAGAATGCAATTAAAGAAACAGCAATCAATGATACTTGGACTGGAAACGCAAAAGTAGAGAAGAGCAATAATTGGGGATGGGGCAAAATTAACGCAGGTGCATTGCTCGCAAAACTGACGGACACCATAATAAAACAACCAGCAAAGCCAATTTTGACTTCTCCTGCGGATGACGCAAATGTCGTAGATTTTGCATTAATTACATTCAAATGGGAGAGTTCGCAAGATGCAGCATTGTATTCATTTCAAATATCCTCAGATGGAACAAGTTACCAAAATTTATTATCCAATACCACCAGCATAATCTTGCAAGGTGCTACAAACAATAAGACATATTATTGGAGAGTTAGAGCAATCAATGCGGTAGGCGATTCATCAGATTTATCCGATGTATGGACTTTCAAAACAGGACCAACTAGCATAGCGGATACTCCATCGCCAGAAATTTCTTTATTGCTGTTTCCAAATGCAGTTACGAATAATGTTAGCATATTGGTAAATGGCGTGTCAGGCGTTAGCACAATACAAGTGTTTGATATATCTGGGAATATGATATATACGAATACTATTGAATCGGAAAATGGCTTCACCGATAATGTGGATATGAGCAACTACGCTACTGGTAGTTACTTAGTTAGAGTAAGTAATGGAAAGGATGTTGTAACGGAAAAATTGATTAAGAAGTAGATTTATATAAGATTTAGAGATTGATAAGAAGCATTGTTTATTCGGTGCTTCTTATTTTTATTTCATTGAGAGCGATTTTTGCATATATCAAGGACGATACCAATAGTAAAATGACGGAAGCATAGTATAAGTATTCTATAAACCACACGTTAAGAATGTTTAGCATAAATGTCGCCATAGTTATTACAGCAGCGATTTTGCCAATTAGCACGGATGGCAGAACAAATTTTATCTTTCGGCTTACCCATAACCCACCAAGCAAGTTAAATAAATCCCTTGCAACAATGATGGATACATACCATATTGGCATTCTCGCTTGTATTAACAGAATTATAACGGCTGTGCCAATCATTAGTTTATCTGCGATTGGGTCAAGCATTTTTCCAAGTTCAGATATTTGGTTCAATTTGCGTGCGAGGTAGCCATCCAAAAAATCCGTAAGCCCTGCTGTAAGATACAGAATGAAAGAGTTAATGTTGTTCCCGATATAAAGTTCTCTTGCAGCAAAAATGATAATGAGAATACGACAAAACGAGATGATATTGGGAATGGTGAATATTTTCTTTTGCATAATGAAATTAACTATTTATTCAAAATTAAGTGCATCAATCGGTGCAAGATTTGCAGCACGTCTCGCCGGAACAATACCCGCTATAATTCCAACTGCTATGGAAATGAATGTCGCTATTGCAAGCAAGTTAAGCGGTAGATATGGTGTAAGAAAATTGGCAGATGGATAGTATGTCGGTAGGATGGTAGCAACGGAATAGATAAGAATAGAGCAAAGTATAAACGATATGATTGCACCAATGAAACAGAGTGCCGCTGCCTCAATAATGAATTGCAAAAGGATGGAATGGCTTTTGGCACCAATGGCTTTACGTATGCCTATCTCCTTTGTGCGTTCAGTAACGGAGACAAACATAATATTCATAATGCCGATGATACCAACGATAAACGAAAGCATAGTCATACCAATACCAACACCATATACAGATGCACGGATGACGCGGGTTTGCTCTTCGAATGCCTTGGTTTCATTGATTGAGAAGTCATTTGGTTGTCCGGGTTTGATGTTGCGGACTGTTCGCATAGTGCCTTCTGTCTCAGCACGCACCTCATCTAAATTGTATGGACCGGCTTTCACTCCAACGGAGAAATCCCTATCTATACCGTAGCATTTAATGAATGTAGGCAGTGGTATAGAGATTCTATTATCTACAAAGTCCATCATAGCAGTGCCCTGCTTTTTCAGAACGCCAACTATGGTGAATGGTTTTCCGATAATGTGTATACGTTTACCGAGAGCGTTGCCGTTTGGGAAAATGGCTTCTGCAACTTTTGAGCCAAGCAAACATACTTGCATACCATATTTTATCTCCATTTGCGAGAAGTAGCGACCTTCATCGATTTCGCCATTGGTTGTAAATTGGAAGTTATAGTCATCGCCGTCTACGCTTATACCGTCGTATAATTCGTTTTTATATTTTACAGCATTACCTCCCCAAGCAGAACCTTCAATGCAAATGAGTTCGCAGTTGTGCATTGTTTTTGCGAAATCTTGGCATACACTAAGAGAAAACTTTTTCCTATTACGCATCTCTTCCCAGCGAGTTCCACCAGACCAATCAAAGCGTGTAACCCACATCATATCCGCACCCATCATATTGAAAGTGTTCTCTACAACTTCGTTGAGTGCGAGAATAAGCCACCCCATAATGATAACAACGGATATACCTATCACTACACCGAGAGCAGAAAGTAGAGACCGCAATTTATTTGCGAATATCTGGTCAAAGGCGATACGAGTGGATTCTATAAGTTGGGTTAATATCATTGGAATGCAATTTATTTGGAGTAATTAGTCCTAATGAGGCACAAACAAAGATATAGGGATTCCAAGAACCCCTATATCCAATATACAATTGCTGTATTAGTTAGCGAATGCAGCGCCTTTAGCGAATGCTTCCATATTTTGCGGAATCATTTTATGGTATCTTTCCGGCAATGCTTTCTTTAATCCCTTCTCTACGCCATCAGCGCTAATAGTTTTGCGTGCTTCGATAAAAGCACCAAGCACAACCATATTGAACCCCTTTTGAAAGCCCATTTTAAGAGCAGTTTCATTGGCTGAAACAGGGATAATGGTGATGTCCTTTCTTGTTGGTGGAACATCTACGGTGGATGTCTCGTAAATCATAGTGCCACCGGGTTTAACTGCTTTTTCAAATTTCTCTACGGATGGTTGGTTCAATGCAACAACAGTATCGTAGGAAGATATGATTGGTGAGATGATTTCTTCGTTTGAAACGATAACCACGCAGTTAGCAGTGCCACCTCGCATTTCGGGACCATAAGAAGGCATCCAGCATACTTCTTTTCCTTCCATCATACCGGAATATGCAAGAATTTGCCCCATTGAGAGAACGCCTTGTCCGCCAAATCCGGCGAAAAGAACTTCTTCAGTTTTATTTTCATTTTTACTCATATAAGAACCTTTAAGGATATATATAATTGATTACAATTTTTAACTCTGCAATATAATAAAATATTATCAATAAATGCAATATGTAATTAAAAAAGCGAACTTTTTATTAGTTTTTTCCCCTTTTGAGAACATAATCAAGTAACGCTTTATCAAAAGGAGTGGAAGTCGTAAGCAGATTGTAATCTACTTGGTGGTGAAGGCATTCCTTCTTCAAATTTGCAATAAAATCCTTCATCGTTGCTTCGTATCCTTTACGGATGTGGTATGGTTGCGTAACGATTTGCTCTCCAGTTTCGAGGTCTATGAAATTGGCGGCATTGCCGAAGTTAAAATCTACTTCTCTGTCGTCAAGTACTTGAAAGAGTAGCACCTCGTGGCGTTTATGGCGTAGATGTCTCAGTGCATTAATAATGGAGGTAGTATCATCAAAGAAATCGCTAAATAGAATTACTAAGCCGCGCCTATTTATCCGTTCCGCAAGTATTTCCAATGCTGCCGCTGTTCCTGTTGTATCTTGTGGAGTAGCATTTTCTAATGCCATCAGTATTTGACTAATGTAGGATTTCCTGCTATTAGCTGGGAGGAACGTTTGGATAGAATTATTATACAAAGTAAGACCCACAGCATCCCGCTGTTGTATCATAAGCATAGCCAAGGCAGCAGCAAGATAGCAACTATAATCAAATTTACTGATTGATTTACCCGAACTAAACTTCATTGAAGCCGAAGAGTCAATGGCTATCATACATCGCAAATTCGTTTCTTCCTCAAATTCCTTTATATAATACCGACCGCTACGTGCATACACCCTCCAGTCCAAAAATCTAATCTCATCGCCCGGGCGATACTGTCGATGTTGCGAAAATTCTACGCTGAAGCCGTGATAAGGAGAACGATGCATACCGGTAATAAAACCCTCAACAATCATACGAGCTTTGAGTTCAATGTTACCGAGTTTAGCGATTGTCTCTGGGTCTAAATATTTTCTGTATTCATTCATAAGTGCAATATACGGATATTTGGGGAATAATTTACTTGGTGGTGAATAATTTGTGGGGCATAACATTTTTATTGAAAAAATGCTTATATTGCGGATTAATAAAAAAACATACAATAAAATATTTCTCAGACATACTTGTTATCAATAGTATAGTCATTTACTTTATGGAGTTATAAGATGCAAAGAAATATTAGTAGAGAATTCGCTCGCCGTGGTATCACAAATTTAACTAAATATATATTAATCAATACGCATAACTGCAAGGCGTGCTGGAAATGCTTTGAGCAATGTCCTCGTAGGGTCTTCGGCAAGGAAAGTAGGTTCTTTGGATTGCATAAGCACGTGATAGTAGTAAGTTCAGAGAATTGTATTGGATGCGGTAAGTGCATTAAAGAATGTCCGCATAAGTGTATTTATAAAAACTTCCTCGCCGCTCAGTTGTAGCAATCGTTCCATTCGCTTTATTTAACTTTGGCACAATTATTGTAATGTATTAATAAAAAGCAAATAGGTTACGATTATGAACACACAAAAGCTATTACTAATACTTTCATTTTCCATTCTTTCATTACTGCATTTCTCTTGCTCCACCCCACTGACAACTGAATTTATGCAGAATAGGACATCGATAGTTGCCGGAGATTCAGCAAAGATTCACTGGCGGTTTTATGGAGCGGACTACGTGGCTATTGCTGGACACAATGAACATTATTCGCCAATAGATAGTGCTATTGTTTTGCCAAATGAAACAGGTCATTACTATGTTATCGCACATTCAATATATGATGATATATTAATTACTGACTGGCTGGTTGAGGTGAGCGACCCGTATGATAAGGGTATTAATAGAGTGCCTATTGCAGGTAGTCCGGTGGATAATTCAAATGAAGAAGGAGATATAGCGAATGTTAATTCATTCACAATAACGGGTATTGTTGCTGATGCTGATAATAAATACTACTTGCGTTTTGTAGCGAATGATGTAAATGGCGAATTGGTGCATAATCTAAATTTCAATAGCGATAACGTAACGCTTGCTGCACCACATAAATCGGCTATAAACATTAGAGCGAGCAATATATCGGAATACAAAGTAAGCGATGCAGTTAAATACAACTTCTGCTTTTGTATAGATAACTCCGCTGCAGCAGAATATAATTCTACAATAGTTAAAAGCATAGCTTTACTTCCCAACATACAGCCCGAATCTAACAATTTATACATATCATACTTTAATCAAAATTATGGTGGAGTAGAGAAAGTGGATGGCAATATTGCAAATAAAATACCGCTCCAATCTGGCTTCTGTGCAAGCAATAAATCGGTAGGGCAAGCAATTAATTACTTGGTAAATACAGAAGGACGGAATGTTATAGTGTTGATTACGAGTAGTGCCGACAATGCTTCTGTTCTCTATGATGAGCGCGACTTAATTGAGCATTCAAACCGATATAACATTCCAATATACGTAATTGCTATTGGCTCCTCCACTTATACATATAATTTGGAATATCTTGCTAATGCAACTGGTGGCAGATTATTCCTATTAAACGACTACGAAGTTAATACAACAGCAGATTATTTGAAACTAATTATTGCATCCCAACGCCATTTTTACAATGCAGAGATAGTAGCGGAAGTGCCATATATAGAGCGGAAAATGGTTGTGGAAATGGATATGCTTATAGGAGAAAATGATGTGCTGACTGATGGCATATATTATCCATTGCTGCCGGAGAAAATATTTGCTGAATATGAATACCAAATATTAGCATCTTATCCACTAGGCGATACATTGTTGTCGGAACATTATTTTCCACAGATAGCAAATTTAGCCGATGTTATGAAAGCAAATCCAGAGTTAATAGTAGAACTTATAGGTAATGCCAGCGCAAAGGAAGGAAACGATGAAACTTGCAAAAAAATTGCGTTACGTAGAGCACAGATAGTTCGCAGGAAGTTGATAGAATACGGAGTGCATCCCGAGCAAATGCGACTATATTCCGAAGGAGCGGAGAGCCCGTGGTATCAAATACCGAGTAAAGATTGGCAAGTGGATTATAATAATAGAGTTGGGATACGTTGGCTCTTGCCTGAGGAATATCCTTACGAAATTATTGCGGAGTATTCAACATCGGAAAACGATGCAATAGAGATAGTAGAAAAGTGGGAGAAAAAGGGTTATCAATCCTATTATCAGCGAGTTATGAAGAACGACAGACCAGCATATAGAGTATTAATCTGGGGCTACCAAACGGAAGAGGAAGCCGATAATTATGCACAGAAATTAAGTAAAGAATACAAGCGGTTATTCGTTGTGAAATAGTTGGACATATAAGTTATCATTACATAGAGCAAGCAGTTCGCCGATATTCTTATGCAAAATTGGATGCACTGCATCAGGCATTATTTCATTGCAGGGAACAAGCACAAAATTGCGTAAGTGCATATATGGATGAGGGATAGTGAGCGATGGAGTATCCATTATAATGCTATCATACAGCAGGATGTCAATATCAATTACACGCTCTGTCCATTTGGGAGCGGATGTTCTGCCCATCTGCACTTCAATAGATTTACAGAAGTGCAATAGTTCAATTGGCGACAGGTTAGTATTTATAGATGTAGCGATATTGATAAAGGGCGGTTGCTTGGCATTCCCAAATGGCTCTGTTTCGTAATACGAGGATGTGGTAAGTATATTGCATTCCGTTGATAAGCGAGACAATGCTTGTCGGATATTATCGACCCTATCACCACGATTAGAGCCGAGTGATAGTAGTGAACAATGAAGGGCTGAACTGTAATCATCGTTCTTTGCTGGCTTCGACCTCAACATAATCTACACAATGGTTTATTGGAACATCTATTTTGCGGATACGCACGGTGGCTTTCTCTACCAAATCATATTCTTCTAACAGATTGAGTAGAATATTATCGGCAAGTGTTTCAATTAAATTGAAGGTCTCATTTTCTACAATATCGGATACTGTAAATAGGACATCGTTGTAGTTGATGGCGTAGCTAACGTCATCGGACTCTATTGCTTTAGTAGCATCGTAGTAGATGTCCAAATCCAATTGGTATTTTCCGCCGAGTGCTTTTTCAGCAGTTGAGACGCCATTATAGCAGTAGTATATGGCGTTTTTTATTTGTATTTTTGTCATAATTATTTTTGAATATGATTTATTTATTTGGAACAGACGAAACTACATATACGAAAGCCCCATCTCCGTAAGTAAACCATTTGCTTACGGTTATACCCGTTTCGTTTAACCAATCATTAAATGCCCTAGTTTCACCTAAATTTTTTGATGCCTTGTAGCATAATTCATCGTCCAATACTATTATAGTTCCCGGTTGAACAATGGGAGTGATGAATTTGAATACATCTACTGCTGCAACATAGGTATCGCTATCTATCATTACTACTTTTGCTGCGGTAATACCCATAGCTGATGCACCGCATTTTAATGAGTCGCAGAAGAAACCTTTAACAAGTTTAACATCAAATTTTTTAGTTCGCGGTTTCAATCTCCGTCTAACTTTTTCTATATCCGTAGCAAAATTAGAGTGTATAAAGAATGGGTGATTATCTTCATCTTCTAATTCGCCAAACCCCTCAAAAGAATCAAATCCAAAGAACCTACAAAGTTCTTGGGAGTGTTGGGGGGGATGGCAGTACATTAAGGACTTGTTATAGCACTTTATAGCGTGTGATAGGGATGAGCCGGCATATACTCCAAATTCTAAATAATCGCCTTCTACATTTTCTAACGCAGAATAGTAAAATATTTTTGATAATGCAACATATTTCCCTACTGCATGAATAATAGCAGGATTAACATTTGCGATAATGGAAGAAACCATATCCTGCGCAAAAGTCATCGCAGCAAGTATTCCAAATTTTGATTTCATATTGTTTTTTTATTTATAAATTGTAAAAAAAAATACTTAATTACACCGCATACACAAGTTCATTTTGCGTTAGATGCTTGCTATGTATGGTATTTGGTGCGACAAATGAACGAGTTGGCTTAACACATTTCTCAAACTCATCTCTAAACTTGTTGATGAAGCCCTTTATGGGCCAAGCACAAGCATCTCCCAATGCACAAACAGTGCGGTTTTCTATATTGGATGCAACATCATACAGCAGGTCAATATCTTGACTTGTAGCATCGCCAGCGACAATGCGTTTAAGTATTTTCTCCATCCATCCATTTCCTTCTCTGCAAGGTGTGCATTGACCGCAACTCTCGTGGTGGAAGAAGTGCGAAATGCGAAGACATATCTTTGCGAGGTTAGCGTCTTCGTCAATAACAATAATGCCACCGGTGCCAATACCAGAGCCGATTTTGCGTAATGAATCTGAGTCCATAGGCAAGTTTTCTATCTCATCAGCACGGAGCGGAACCATAGATGCACCACCAGGTATAACCGCTTTGAGTTTCTTATTATTTGGGATGCCGCCGCAAATATCGTATAGCAGGTGAGTCATCAATGTGCCAGTAGGAAGTTCATACACACCGGGTTTATTGATGTTGCCACTAACGCCGAACAGCATATTACCGCATTGAGTTGGAGTTCCTATTTTGGCAAATTCTTCTGCGCCGAGCCGGAATATAGCAGGGACAGTGGCAATGGTCTCAGCATTATTCACGGTTGTAGGATGTCCCCATAAGCCAGCGCCGGCTGGGAATGGTGGTTTGTTGCGAGGATATGCACGCTTTCCTTCTATACTATTCATTTGTGCTGTCTCTTCGCCACATACATAAGCACCAGCACCTTTATGAACATAGATTTCTGTCTTGAAGTCCGTGCCGAAGGTCTGTTTCATCTTATCGCCGAGCAAGCCAGCATCATACGCTTCATCCAGAGCGGTTTGCATACAATTCACCCATTTGTGATACTCGCCTCTGATGTATATGTATGAAGTGGTAACGCCCATCGCTTTTGCAGCAACGATAGTTCCTTCAATAAGTTGATGGGGATTGAATTCTAATATTTGTCTGTCTTTGAAAGACCCGGGCTCGCTCTCATCTCCATTTACACATAGGTATTTCGGACCGGTGTAATCCTGCGGCATAAAGCTCCACTTCACACCGGTAGGGAATCCTGCACCACCGCGTCCTTTGAGATTTGATGTTTTCACAATATTTATGATGTCAGCAGGAGACATTTGCAATGCTTTTTTCGCTTGCTCGTAGCCACCATTTTGGCGATATACAGCAAGTTTATTTAGATTGTCTATGTCGGGTAAAAGGTATTTTGGCATAATGGTTATTGTGTAAAGTTAGTTGTTGGTAAAATTAAAAGAGAATGCCAAGTTTTATGTTAGCAATAGATTTATTTTTATTATCTTCTTTAATACGGACGGTCGCATCTACTAACTCTGGGGCAGTAATGCCTGCCTCTATGGATTTTTTTGCTTCCATATATGCAGCGTATTGGTCTGCAAAGCGAATGAGTTCGCCGTCGTATGGTAAGTATTTGTCTGTGTTGTATTTATCTGAAATTTCTTGTGAGGTGATTTCAGCGTGTAACGTATCATTGACTACAATTTTGTTGGTAAATTCGTCTTGTGTCCAATATTTCAATTCGTCTTCCCATTCTGGCTCTAAGTATGGAAAGATTTCCATATCTGCCAATGAATGCTCTAATTGCGTTATTAAATGGTCTAAGTTCTCTGATGACCGCTTAACGGGAGATATTATATCGCGTGTAACTACCTCTGGCAAGTCATGGAATAACGCTCCGAAGAAGTTGTTATACATACGCTTATCGCAGCAGTCCAAATCCAATGATAGCAGATATGTAAGAGCAGCAACATACATCATATGACCAAGAACGGTTGTCTTAGGAACACGTGGAGTTTGTGCCCAGCGTATCTGGAATCGCAGTTGTCCGCATAGGTCAATAAAGTTAGTGATTGATTTATTGCTTAGCAGATTGTCTATACCTGTGATTCCGCTATAGCAATACAGACGCTGGCGTATTTCGTGTTCTACTTTTGCATTTTGGTATTGGAATGGATTGCAGCACTTCACCACTTGGAATTCCCAGAAACTTGCATAAATATGTGCAGCATCAATAACTCTATATGTTAGTGTTGTTCTATCATTTTCATCAAATAGGAAATTATAAAAACTTTCCTTCAGTGTGTCATTTTCTATAATTTGGTCGAACTTGGAATATACGAATTGGTTCAACTTATTAAAGGCATCTTTATGTTTCTTTATCTCTTGGTATATCGGCGACTTAATATCAGAGATAACGATACGGCGTAGCAGTTCAAAGATGGAGTCCTGAATTACGATATTCCAATCAATTTTGCAGCCGTTCATCTCTTCATATTTTCCCAGAGTATATGCGATAATGAGTTTATGTCCGTGCTTATCCATTTCTGCAAGTGGCATTTGTCTAACTCTGTCGTTCCAACGTTCAATATAGAATCCTCTAAATAGTTCATTGGCAATTGGTTGGTTTAATTTCATTCTACCCACCTTTTGTTACTTATGAATTCAAATTTGATTTCAGTGGTTATGTCGTCTGTCCATTTGTGTTTGTTGTATTCTGCAATGGCTTTTGTGGTGAATGTTCCATTAGCAGTTCTAACTAATCCACGTGGAGAGATGCACATTTCCCAATAGCCAGTGGAGTAACTTTTGCTATCCACAGGCACGAGTATTCTGTTAAGCCCGATGACGTTGGTGTAATCAACGGTATTTGGATACATTTTCGGAATATCTGCTTTGAAGTAGAAGTCCTTGCCATCGTATTTTTCGAACAAAACGGTAGCGGTATCGCAAGTATAGCGAACGCCTTCAATTGGAATTGTGAATTTCGTTCGCCAAGTAGAATCCACTGCATATCTACCACTATGCACAACGCCTTTATTCATATCGGTAAGGAATATTAGATTGTCGTCGGTGTTGGCTTTTTTCCAAATATATTGCAGAATTGAATCGCTCATTTTATCAATGTTATCGCGTGCTTCGGTGAGGGATTCACTTTCTATTTTAGCAACTTCAAAATATGGCGAAATGGTTGTATAGAACTCTCTTCCCATAATAGCGAAAACATTGTCGAAGTCAGTGACATCAGGGATAAAGAAGTCATCATCTTGGGAACTCCATACAATATTGGTTGTGTCTCCCTTGTATAGATAATGAATAGAATCCAATGTTGTCTTAACTTCCGCAAAGCCATCCGTTGGAGATGTCGGGCGCCAATAGGATATAAATAGTTCTATTGTTCGCTCATACGATTTGGTCGAGTTGTCATCAAGGGAACGATTAACTTTAGTGGTGTAAGTCATTTTGTATAGATTGGTAACTCTATCGCCGAAATCGTATTGTATTTTATAATGACGCACTTCTTCGCGTGTAGGGTAAGTATCGTTGTTCTGGCAAAATAGGAGTTGTGATGCCAAAATACAGATAGCCAGAGTTATTGCTTGTTTCATTTTCTTTCCAGATTAATCTCATCTAATAACGTAAATATAATAAAAAATAACTAATATTCTGTTATCATTATCAAATTGTTGTAAATTATTAGTAAATTAGTATTATAGAAATTTAACCATAAAGCAAAAAAAATGAAAATTCTTATTACTGGTGGTGCCGGATTCATTGCATCACATATAGCGGATGCCTGCATAGCAGAAGGACACGAAATATTTATTATCGATGACCTTTCCACAGGCGTTAGTTCTAACATACCATCTAAAGCCAATTTCTTCAATTTGAATATCAATTCTAGCGAAGTGAATTATATCTTTGAGGCAGAACAATTTGATGTGGTAATTCATCACGCTGCCCAGATTAACGTCCGCACCTCCGTATCTGCCCCATTAATAGATGCCGCTATAAACATATTCGGTGGCATTAATATATATGAAGCAGCAAGAAAATATGGCGTTAAGAAAATTATATTCTCCTCTACTGGCGGTGCTATATATGGCGACAATGTGATACATCCAACACCAGAAAATAGCGAGTTAGAACCTTGTTCTCCTTATGGTATTGCTAAACTTGCAAATGAGAAGTATCTTAGATTTTACAAAGATACTTATGGTGTAGATTTTGTATGTCTTCGCTATGCAAATGTATATGGTCCAAGGCAAAACCCAAAAGGAGAAGCCGGTGTGGTATCCGTTTTTATTAACAAAATGCTAAATGATGAGCAGCCGATAATTAACGGAACTGGCGAATATATAAGGGATTATGTAAATGTGCGCGATGTTGTTAAAGCGAATCTATTTGCCTTACGGAAAGAAGTGTCTGGGATTTATAATGTGGGAACGGAAGTAAAAACAACTACCAATCAAATATTTACAATGCTTAATAGTATCATAGGAAAGAATGTAAAGGAAGTTCATGGTCCAGCAATGCCGGGTGAACAATTAGTGAGTTGCATTAGCCACCAAAAGTTCTTAAAGGAACACGGCTGGAAGCCAGATGTGAAGTTGATTGATGGATTAAAGGAGACGGTGGATTACTTCAAAAATGCTCAATAGTATCCAAAAAGAACTCTATTGTAAAACGCAAAATAGCATTATTATCAGCGAGATATACAATTTTTGCTGTGTTATCTATGTAGTTAGTGTATGAACTAATTAGCGAGAAGGTGTGTTCAGCGATTGCATTGTAGAAATGTAGGTAATCCGCTATTTCAAAATTCATTATTACCATACAGTTAGTATTATCATTATTCAATATAAATTTATATGGAATGTTATCACCATTCGCTTCAATGATGCTGTATTCGCCATCAGGAGCAAAGGCGGATTTGTATTTCACATTTATATTAAACTCTCTCAAATAACGTATCATTGGCGGATGTATCAGTTTCAATCCATTATCTGCAAGGTATTCAGCCAATTCATACGAAATGCGGTTGGCTACGGCGTTGTTCTTTCCGTCATACAACTTTGGGTCAGCCAAACGAATTCCTTCGGTATCCGTCCAAATTACGAACTCCTCCGCATCCATAAGTCCGGCTAATATAGTAGCCGTCAAATTAGAACTTTCATAGCCCATCGTTGTTATCTCATTCTCATTGTTAGATGCTACAAATCCTTGTGTAACAATGATTTCATACTGCTGGAAGAGTGGTATCAACGTATTACGAACATTTGCTCGTGTCCTATTTATATCCGGCTTTGCATTTCCGTAATTAGAATCCGTAATCAGAATATTCGTAATATCGCACTTTATAACACTATGGAGGTATTCCGATAGAAATACCTCCACAATATTGTATGCAAGCACTTCGCCATAACTAAGAACCAAATCTTGTGTGCGAGGTGTAAGTTCTCTTGTAATAGCGATGCCTTTTATGATATTCAGTAAGTTCTTTTTTTTATTGGCAATTAGTGAAACTATATGCCCATAATTCTTACTGTTTGGAAATAATTGCAAACATATTTGTAAATGATAATCTATGATAGAATCAATTATTGCGATAGCATCCGCTTCATTATTATGCTCTGCCTGCTGGGCAGCTTGCAATAATTTTGCGGTGGTTTTTTCTAAAGCAGACACCACAAGGATTACCTTTGATGTCTCTTGCTGTAATATTGATTTCAGTTGATGAAAGCCCGATACTTTATTTAGCACAGCCCCACCGAATTTGTAAACCTTCATAAGATTATTGTATTACTATGTTTATTGCATAATTCTAATTTTTTTGCCGTCAGCGAGCAGAGATATACCTTCGGTGATAACTTTATCGCCGGGTTTAAGACCTTCATCAATCGCAACATTGACTCCACTTTGTTGTCCCATCTTTACCATAACTTTCTTTGCAACATCACCTTCTACAATGTATACATAAGTTTCATCGGCATTGATGGCAACGATTCTGCGTGGTAATACTATTGTTTGGCGAACACTTTCATCAAAATTGAATGTAAGATTGGTGGAGATGCCGCTTTTTAGTTTTCCATTGCCATTAGCGAAATGCACATCTACTTGGAACGCTCTGCGTTGAGCATCCATAGCAAGTGAAACGGCTGCAATCTTACCTTTGAACTGCTGTTCATCAATATTAATGACAGCAGGCATACCTATTTTTAGACGTTGAACTTCCGATTCCGATACCCAGATTTTAGCGATGATAGTGCCTGTCTGAGCAATGGTAACGAGCGGAACATTTGCAGCAACTTTATCACCTACTTTAGCAGGTATATTTGTAACGGTTCCGCTGAATGGAGCATCCAAATATACCATTTGCTTCAATGACTCGAAGTTCTGCTTTGATACTAAATACTGCGTCTCAGCAGCATCGTATTGACTTTGTGATACATCGCCAGCAGCAAGTAAATTTTTCATTCTATTGTAGGTCTTTGTTGCAATATCTAACGCAGATTTTGCTTGTTCCCATTGTAGTTGCGGGTTATCAGTTGGGAAGGTTGCGACTATCTGTCCGGCGGAGACCCTTTGTCCGATACGCACCGGTAAAGTAACGATTTTATCGGCGATTTTAGACATTATAGTTGTCTCTTGGATACCGGATAGGGTAGCTAAGAATGTCATTTCATTGGACAATTCAGTATTAGATATATCTATCGCACGAACAGGAACGCCTTCGTCGGCGTATACTTGTTCTAAACTACGGGAATCTACTTTTGCATCTTTCTTATTTCCACACCCCGTGAATGTGATAGTGCTTACTGCAATCAATAGCAGTAGTATTTTTTGCATTTGTGTTGTTTTTTTCATTTTTATTTATTTATAATTAAATTAATCGTTTGTTATAGTTATGCCAAGCAAGTTATCTAATTTGGCTTTATTTATAATGTAGTTATACACACTTTCTAATTTATTGGTCTTTGCTCTACTTAGAGCCAAGTCGCTATTAGCAACCTCTAACTGGTTACCGGTGCCTTCTTTGTAGTGAGTGACTGACAAAGCGTATGCTCGCTCGGCAATGCCGATATTTCGTTCTTGTGCTGCAATGTCTTCCTTAATACGCAGTAGTTCATCAATATTATTGCGGACTTGCATATCTATTGCATCTTTTAATTGGAGAATTTGCTCTTGTGTTTTGAGCAAGTCAATACGTGCTTCTTGTGCTTGGTATTTTGTTTGATTCCCCTTAAATAGATTCATTGATAAACTTAATCCAACTTGCGAAGTAGGGAAAGTAGTCCAATCGCTAAATGTATTGCTCATTGCTGTATATGCGTAGTTTCCGAAGAAAACTAATGATGGGTAATAGCCGGATTCAGCAACATCTATTTGTGCTTTATTGATTTGCGTTGCTGTTTCCAATAACTTGATATTTCTATTGTTTTCTTTTGCTTGGGAGATAGTTCTCTGCACATCGGATATATCTTCATCCACATACTCAATAGCACCCTGTGCAACAACATTATCCGTCTGTGGAATAGCCAGCAACATCTTTAAGCCATTGGTAGCACTTGCTACTGCGTTTTCCAATTGCTTGATTTGTGGCTTTATGTTCTCCACTCTAACGGTAGCGTCGAGCAACGTGAATTCGCTGACCAATCCTTGATTGTTCATAGCAGTAACATTTGCTAAGTTATCCTGTGCGTTTTGATAACTAATGTTGATTATGCTTAGCAGTTCCCTTGCATAGAGTATTCCATAGAAGGCGTTCTTAACGCTTAACTCAATATCAGCAACCTTTTGGTTATATTGTGCTTTGGATACATCTAAGTAATCCTTGGCAGCACCAATACCAGTAAACACAGCACTATTAAATAGAATTTGTGTAAGTTGTAGTTGTGCTTGGGCGGTGTTGTCTTGAGCCATAGACATCATCATAGTTCCGACAGGGACATATTTGCTATCGTCTTCGGGAATCAATTTCTCTTTGAATAGGAGACCATAAGCAGCATTTGTCATTATAGCCCCGAAGTCGGTCATTGGTATTACTTGCTTCTTTATGCTATGAGCAAAGTTTGCTGTAAGGTCTATAGATGGGAGAGCATTGCCATATACTTCATCCACAGTAGCTTCTGCCTTCTGTATATCTAACTTGGCGAGCTGCAAATCGTAGCTATTTTTAATTGCTATCTTTATGGCTTCGTCTAATGTTATACTGCGTTGTGCATAAGCAGTGGTAGTTAGCAGGGCTAGTATTATCAGTGTTTTTATTACCTTTTTTATTTGTCTGATATTCATATATATAATGTTATATTAATTACTTTTTTATTAATGGTTTCATTTGCTCAATTACACCTCTACCTTCATCCGTAAGTATGCCACAATGTATTATTTCGTGCAGATGTTGGAAATCGGCGGCTGTAATTTCAAATTCATTTCTGGTGCTTGGGTCGTGCATTGCTGCTGATACGGTATTCATTATCATAAAGTATATGTTTTTACGTAAATCCTTCCTGACAATACCTTGTTCAATTGCAATATCCAATAATTCGGTGAACATCTGCTCCCTGCTTAGTTTTATGTCATTAGCAAGGAATGGCAGCTTGTTCCAAATCTCTTTTGTTTTAAGTCCATTTATACGTGTAGCACATCTCACAAGTAGCATCATTCCTTCGGAGAAGGTAAGTTCGTGGTTCTTTAGTTTGAGTATAACTATTTCATATTGAGCAACGAAACTTTCGTGGAACCGCTCAACTAATATCTGAAATATTATATCTTTTGAATCAAATATTTCGTATATCGTCCTTTTACTAATGCGCAACTCCTTCGCTATAGCGTCTATGCGTATAGTATCAAATGGCTGAACCAATAATTTTTCTTCCATTTTTTGAAGAATTTGCTCGCGGAGCTGCTCTTTGCTACTCATAATATGTGATGATAAAATAAACTATGAAAACTAATTTAGTTTTTATAGTTCCAAAATTAACACTTTTTTTTCTAATAATTGCAATATATCTGTTTTTTTTTAATTATTTTTTTTGTCTGCTGTTCGTATACAAGTTTTTATTTACATTAAATATGATTATATTAGTAGTATGAAGGAGACAGATTTATTAAATGAAGTGAAGGAAATACTCCCATTGACGATTTGGGATGACCTTGCGTCGTCAGATATATTGATAGAGTATTTGCGTAAATTCACTAATAGCAACATAAACACTAATCCCGATTTGCGTATGAATCTATTGGGCTCGCTCTACGCTTACAGCACCGAGATAATGCCGGAAGTAGAGGAGTATTATGGAGAAAAATATATAAATGTATTAACCAATTTCAACCAAAAAGTATCGAAGTGGCAAAATCAAAAGCAATAAGTCCCGAGTTAAATGGACTATTCACCCGCATAGAAAAGCAAGCAGAAGAATACGAAAAAGCATTCATAGAACTCAATAAGTTCCAGCGAGACAGCCAGCGTATTATTAGAGAGAATGAAGAACTAATGGTGCAACTTAACGAACTATTAGTGCGTAACACCGCCTTGTGCAATAATTTAGAGAACATAGAGGCGTTTATCAATAAACGATTAGAAGATGTATATAACGAAGCCCTTAAATACTTGGATAGCACAGTCGTTGTATCCGTTACTGCAAAAGTAGATGTGATATTGAGAGATTTCCAAGCGAGAGCTGATGCTGCTATCGGGCTTATTGAAGGTAGCGACGGCGTTATGCAGATGCTACAAAACATTAGAAACTTAGCCGATGAATTGCAGATGAAGGTTGTAGTGTTTGATGAAAAAGTGGCGCAGCTTGATGCACAATTCATTGAGTTAGACCGAGCAAAGAAGGATTTCCTTGCATTAGAAAATTCCTTAGATGAGCGACTCAACGAATTCAATAGGCGCATCACTTCCTCTATAAGCGAGTCCAAAATCCGCTACGAATCCGACTTTAACGAAATAACATATAGATTAGAGGAGCGTATTAAACAATCAATAGCAGATATAAAGCAATCACAAACAGCGATATATCAAAAAGTGCATAATGCAGACAAGCGTGTCGCCAAATTCATTAGTATTGCAGACCAATTAGAACAGCACCTTTCTGGCATTACCGAAAAGATGTTATCAGATAAATCAAAACAATAACTAATTAAATATAGCGAATAAATTGTTATATTTGTGTCTCTTAAATTAAGCGAAATAAAAATGAATAGAATAAAAAGAAACATAGTTAGTCGGAACTGCCTCATTCTGTCCATACTCTGCTCTCTGCTACTGCTGACTAATTGTGGCAAAGACACCGCTACAAGCCCTAATACAATAAAATTCTGGCACTTCTGGAGCGAACCAAATCAAAAAGGTGCTCTCAAAGAGTTAATAGAAAAGTTTGAAGTTGCTAACAACTGCAAAGTAGAATTGACTGAACTGAGTTGGAATGATGGAAAAACTAAACTAATCGCTGCATTCAATACTATGAATAGTGGCTCTAATACAGCCGCACCGGATGTTATAGAGTTAGGTAGCGATTGGGTTGCACAATTTAGTAGCACGGGTGTATTGGCTGAGTTGAACAAAGATAGTATGGGCTATGACAACTTCTTGGATTACTCCATACCGCCAACAATGTATGATAACAAGTTTTACGCTGTGCCGTGGATAGTTGATACACGTGTAATGTTCTACAACAAAGAACTAATGCACAACGCAGGGCTACAGGAAATTGCTCCAAGAACATATACCGAGTTATTGACATATAGCAACAAGATAAATCTGCCAAACAGCGGTATATACGGCTTTGGGGCAAATGGTTCAGACCCACATCGGCTGTATAAAAAGATACTTCCAATGATATGGACTTATGGCGGAGATATATTTGATAACAACTTCATACCCACAATCAATTCGACAAAAAACACAGAAGCCCTAAATACATACTTGCAATTATCCCGAGTTGGAATGATAGAAACACAACGCCAGATAGATGCAATGTTTACACAAGGGAAAATTGGTTTTGTATTCTCTGGGGCGTGGCTATTGGAGAAAATAAGGAATGAAAATCCAGCATTACAATTTGGCGTTGCATCAATTCCCACTGTAGATACTACAAGTAAAATTGGGGGTATCTCCTTCCTTGGTTGCGAGTATTTAGCGATAAGTAAGAACTCAGAGAAGAAGGATTTGGCTATTAAGTTAATCAAATATTTGAGCGATGGGAATAATGCTTTAGAGTTATCTAAACGCTTTGCTGAGGCGGGTTTTCCGGCTGATAAGCATTACTTCAACAACGAATACTTTATGCAAGATACAATGAAGCAGGTGTTCGCTCACCAATTAGCACATAGTAAAGCAACGCCTGTTCATCCGCAATGGTTAGAAATAGAAACTATATTGGAAGATGCAGTAAGCAAAGCATTATACGGAGAAGCAGATGCATTCGGAAGTTTAAATAATGCACAAGTGGAAGTATTGAAACTACTATCCAAATAATCATCACATACATACAACAAGTGAAAAGACAACGCAAAATTCTAAAGAAAATACATATTACCCGCTCGGTAGTGCCTAATTTACTCACATTGGGCAATATCTTTTCGGGCTTCACTGCCATTGTGTATATGTCGCAAGGAGATTTCTTCTTGGGCACGTTCTACATAGTGATGGCAGCAGTGTTTGATATGCTTGACGGCATTGTCGCACGCTTACTTGGTGCTACGAGCGAAATTGGTGCGGAGTTGGACTCTTTGTGTGATGCGGTTTCATTCGGTGTTGCTCCATCCTTTATGCTATACAAAGCATACTTCTACCAATTTGATGAAATAGGCATCCTCATAGCATCGCTACCAGCATTAGCCGGAGTGTTGCGTTTGGCACGCTTCAACGTGCAGATGACAAGTTTTGACGACAAATTGTATTTCCGAGGATTGCCAATACCCGGCGGGGCATTGACAATAATTTCTTTCGTTGTATTCTATTTAAACGACAATTATTTTGGCTCGTATTGGACTGGTATATGTGCGTTTGCTGTATCTATAATTGTTGCGGCTGTTATGGTATCAACATTCAAATTTGATAACTTTCCTCGTCCTTCACTACGCAACTTCAAAGCCAATCCAATAATGTTCATCGGTGTATTAGCGGCATTCGTTGTAGGGTTCATTACTTGGGGCTGGTCGGTCTTTCCAACGATGATGCTGTATATCATATACTCAGCAATCAAAGCATTTGTGAATGGTATTAGAGAAATTAGGAGAGTCAAGTATGATTTATAGGCACGGCATACTTGTTCTACTTATGGCTCTTACCATTGTCTCCTGCGGACGTAGCAATGCTCCCAATACGCAAGCAGACCAAAGTGTGCCAATAGCAAAAGATAAAATAGTGCAATATAAATTGCAGATACTTGATACACTACCGCATTCCACCGATTCATACACGCAAGGATTAGAGATAGCAAATGGCAAACTATACGAAGGCACCGGTTTGGAAGGGCATTCCAAACTATTACGCTATGATTTGAAAACAATGAAGATTGAGAAGGATGTTAGTATTGGGGCTAACTACTTCGGCGAAGGCATAACGATACTTAACAACCGCTTGTATCAACTGACTTGGCTTAACCAAACCTGCTTGACATACAATTCGCAAACACTTCAACCATTGGATACATACAAGTATATGGGTGAAGGTTGGGGTATTACACACGACGATTCTCTGCTATACACAAGCGATGGCTCTGCATCTATCAAAGTCATAGAACCCGCTACATTTGCGACGGTGCGGACAATCAGAATCACGAAAGACAACAACCCAGTTCGTTTTCTCAACGAACTGGAATTGATAGACACGCTACTATATGCTAACGTGTATATGCAGGACTTAATCATAGTCGCAGACATCCGCACCGGCAAAGTCGTCGGCGAGATAGACATATCCGAACTTAGATACCAATTGGTAGATAATCCCGAGCAAGAAGTATCTAACGGCATAGCATTTAATAGTGTTAGCAGCAATTTTTACATCACTGGGAAGCGATGGAATAAAATGTTTGTTGTTAGATTTTTGCCACAATGAAAAAAAATTATAGAAAAAAATAATTATTTGTGCATTGTTTGTAAAAAAAAACTTATATTTGTGTATAACTATTCCCACGATACGTGAATAGTTGTAAAAAGTTACAGGAACTAGTATCTTAATAGCTGCAGCGGCGAGGGAGACACTTCAAAATTCCTTTCTTATCATAATCAAAACTAATTAATCAACTAGCAAAATAATTGCCGATGACTAATGACGCTTCTCTGATAGAGCAATTAATCCAGAAGAAACGCGCCAAAACGGGTGCAGTATTACTACTGCTCGGTATTGTTGTGGCGCTTACTCTGCTGTCCTTTATAGCAAGCCATTGGTATGCAAAACAGGCAATCAAAAGCGTAAAGGTCAGCGGTAATGCGATGCTTACTTCGGGCGATGTTAATGCTATCATTGATAAAAATATAATGAATGTGCCAACAGACGGGATAAATCTGGCTTCACTACGCAAGAAATTGATGTCAAACGAGTTCATTGCAGATGCAGATGTTTGGTTCAATTCCAAAGCAGTTCTCGGTATAGATATAAAGGAACGCGTGCCTATCGGTATCTTGTTAAATGCAGATGGAACGCTTGCATACATTGATAATACAGGAGCGATATTCTCTTATCGGCTCTTCAAAAACTATACCGATATGCCTGTGATTACTAACGCTAAGGACAATATCTCACGTAAAGGTGCTGTTGATATAATTAGCGAATTGCAAAATATTCCATCGCTATACAATATAGTATCGGAAATTAAATATAATACTTTACATAAAACATACTCATTGCTTTTAACTGAAAACAACATATCCGTAGCATTAGGTAGAAACGAAAATATAGCAGAAAAATTATTAAAGTTCAATATTTTTTGGAAAAACAAGTTAGTCCTTGCAACAGATAAAAACTCTTATAAGCACTTAAACGCAAGCTGGGAAAATATAATAATTAACGAATAATAAATAAGTTATTCACCATTACCATTCACTACTATCTATAAAAATGGGTGTTTCTACAAATCAAAAAATAGCAGTCGGATTAGATATAGGCACTACCAAAGTATGCGCCATTATCTTAACGGAAGGCGAAAAAAATGACAATTACAAAATTCTTGGCTGTTCTACAACTAAGAACACCGGTGTGAACCGCGGAGTAATTGCAAATATAGAAAAGACAGTTGAAGCAATAAACAAAGTTGTCAAAGAAGTTCAGCAGCAATCCGGTATCACTTTTACTGATGTCGTAGTGGGTATTGCTGGCGACCATATTGAATCCGCTTCTGAGGTATCTACTATAACTATTAACAATCCTAATCAAATTGTTAGTCAAGTAGATGTAGATAGAGTGACGGAAGAACTTCGCAAAAGCAAAATATCAAACGATAGAGAGATTATTCATATTGTTCCATACGAGTATCTTATAGATGGGCAAGGTGGTATCACCCAGCCAATAGGAATGTGTGGCGTTCGTATGCAAGCCAATGTTCATATAGTTACAGGTGTGAAAACGGCTATTCAAAATATATATCGATGTGTAGATAATAATGCTGGGCTTAAAGTTCGCAATATTGTCTTAGAGCCGATAGCATCTAGTTTGGCTCTGCTAAATGATGATGAGAAGGAAGTAGGCGTTTGCTTGATAGATATAGGTGGCGGAACGACCGATATTACTATATTTAAGGATGATGTGTTGCGTTACACATCTATTGTTGCCATAGGTGGAAATAAAATTACTGATGATGTTAGGGCTGGCTTCAGAACAACTAAAGATGAAGCAGAACGGATAAAATGTTCTTATGGACATACATTTATGCCATCAATTATGAAGAAAGACGATACTTTTATGATACGCGGTGTTGGTGGCTACCCTCCTCAAGAACCCACCAAAGACCAATTGTGCAACATAATACAGCCAAGAGTAGAGGAGATATTTGAGATGTGTTACGGAGAGATATTGAAATCTGGTTTTGCAAATGAACTCGGCGCTGGAGTGGTTATTACAGGTGGTGCAGCATTGCTCAAAGGCACAGACGAATTGGCATCACGCATATTTAATTCTCCGGTGCGTATCGGGTATCCATCCGGAGAAAATTATGTCGGTCTGTCTACAGAAATAGAAAGCCCGATATATTCAACGGCTGTTGGTCTTGCTTTATACGCACTCAAAGAAAATTCATCAAAAACAAAGCAAACTGCAGCAGCAAAAGAAGCAGATGCTATTGCACCAGTTACTCCAACAAATGAAGCAGCTGATGCTACACCAAAGGAAGAAGTAGAGAAAAAGGTAAAACTATCCAAAAAATTGAAGGATTTCCTTACCAACCTCTAAAAAGTTAATAAACAAAAAATAAATTACAGAAAATCTATCAATTATTGGGGGAACAATGCCTATTGATTTAGATAATAATCTACATCTTAATGCTAAAATCTGCGTCATCGGAGTCGGTGGAGCAGGCGGAAATGCAGTAGATAATATGATTAATCGCAGCGTGGAAGGTGTTACTTTTATCGCAGCTAATACGGATAAGCAAGCGTTAGATAAGACACTTGCGTCTGAAAAAATATTACTCGGAGAAACTTTAACAAAAGGTCTCGGTGCAGGTTCAAACCCAGAAAGAGGGAAGAAAGCAGCCGAAGAAAGCATAGATTTAATAAAGAATGCTATTGCTGGCTATGACCTAATATTCGTCACTTGTGGTATGGGTGGTGGAACTGGCACAGGAGGTTCGCCTGTTATTGCTCGTATTGCCAAGGATACAGGAGCACTCGTTGTAGGCATTGTATCAAAATGCTTTACACGCGATGGAGGTAAGAAGTTGGCTCTTGCGGACTCAGGCATTGCTGCTCTTAGAGAGAATGTTGACTCCATAATCGTTGTGCCAAATGATAAGATATTAGAATGTTGCAAAGGTGTCCGTCTTACAGAGGCATACAACAAAGCAAATGATATTCTGCATAATGCGATAACCGGCATTACAGATATTATAGTCAATGGTAGTTACCAAAATGTAGATTTCGCAGATGTTAGAACAACCTTGACCAATGCCGGTGATGTAATCATCGGAATAGGTAGTGGTACCGGCGATAACGCTGCAAGAGAAGCAGTAACGAGTGCCCTTAATTCTCCATTCCTTGATGGCTTAGCAATACAAAATTCGGATAGAATACTTGTGAATATACAAGCAGGTAATTATCCGATAGATATGATTGATGATGCATATACAGCGTTGCGAGAAGCAGCCGGCGATGAGGCATTGCTAATTACAGGTGAAGATGACGATGAGAATAGCAACGAGTTTATGGTTACTATAATTGCACCAGCAAAGAGTATTTCTAAAGAAAAGAAAACTCCGAAGAAAGAAGTTGTTAAGATTGATACTGAACCAACAGAAGAACCAAAAGCAATCAAAACATCTAAACCAAAAAAAAATGTCGCTAATGACACGCCCAATCTTTTTGTAAATTCTAATCCGAATACCGATGAGGAGAATGTAATTACTCCCGGCTCCTTGATAAACGATAGCAATAAGATAAAAAGCGTTGCAGCATCGGCTAAAGGGGCAGTAAATACTTTGGAATATATTGGGGGGAAAAGCATAGGTAGACCTCACGGAGATGAGGACTTACGTAAATATGATGTTCCTGCATACTTGCGAAGACGAGAGTTAAAATTCAATGATACAACCGAAAGCATTTCTGATGTCAGCGATACCAATACAACTCCCAATGAACCAGCAGATACACTGATAATCCAGAATCTAATAAATGATGCACAAGTAAATCGTTTCACTCGCCAATTGTCTGAAAAGGGATTAAAAAATAGATAATAGGATTAGAATGATAAAAAAATATTAACACACTAATTACGAAATAAAATGAGCTACTTAGTTCCAATGGTAGTAGAGCAAACAAGTAGAGGCGAACGCTCCTATGATATTTACTCACGACTACTCAAAGATAGAATAATATTTATCGGCAGCGCCATAGATGATAACGTTGCAAATTTAACAATAGCGCAGTTGCTATTCTTAGCAAGCGAAGACGCAAAGAAAGATATAAATCTGTATATCAACTCCCCCGGCGGTAGTGTTACCGCTGGTCTTGCGATATATGATACGATGCAGTTTATCCGTCCGGATGTTACGACTATCTGTATGGGGCTTGGCGCGTCTATGGCACAAGTGCTACTCTGTGGTGGAGCAAAGGGCAAACGCTATTCTCTGCCAAATGCACAGATACTAATGCACCAGCCATCCGGTGGAACACAAGGACAATCCGCCGATATAGAGATTTATACAAAGAACATTCTGAGTATGCGGAGTAGATTGTATGAAATAATATCTAAACATACCGGAAAGGATGTGCAGCAGATTATGAAAGATGCAGATAGAGACAACTATATGAGTCCGAAGGAAGCATTGGACTACGGCATCATAGATAAGGTATTAGAGAATGTTGCAGAAATTGCCACAAATTAATAATTTAATAACAATTATTTTGTAATTATTTGTTAATTTGCAGTCGTAATACTAACCATAAATGTTTTCTAATATGCAATTAACAAGATTTAATTCTATTCATAAAAAACTAAATGCCAAGATGGTGGAATTTGCTGGCTATGAAATGCCAATCCAATATCCACAAGGCATAATCCACGAACACAATGTCATCCGCAAAAGCGTAGGCGTGTTTGACGTATCCCATATGGGCGAATTTGAAGTTCGAGGTAGCGATGCGCTGAACTTCCTGCAATATTTGACCGTGAATGATGTCTCAAAACTCAATAAAGGCGATGTTCAATATTCCTGTATGTGCTTTGAAGATGCGGGCATAGTTGATGACTTCCTCGTATATAATATGGGCGACTACTATATGATGGTTGTCAATGGTGCGAATATAGAGAAGGATTGGAATTGGGTGAATAAAGTGGCTACGAAGTTCAAAGTTGATTTGACAAACGAGTCCGATGGCTTTAATTTGCTTGCCGTGCAAGGTCCAAATTCATTAAAGACAATCCAGAAAATTACTGAAACCGACCTCTCACCAATTGAGTTTTACCACTTCACTACTGGTAAAGTTGCAGGCATAGATACAATTATCTCTCGCACTGGTTACACTGGCGAATTGGGATTTGAATTGTATTTTAGAGGAACAGAAGCGGACTGCGAGACGATGTGGAATGCTATATTTGATGCTGGTGCGGAGTTTGGTATAGAGCCAACTGGCTTGGGGTGTAGAGATACTCTTAGGTTGGAAAAATGCTATATGCTTTACGGCAATGACATTGACCAAACGACCAATCCATTGGAAGCAGGTCTCGGCTGGATTACTAAATTGAACAAAGGCGAATTCGTTGCATCAGGCATTTTACAGAAGGTAAAAGCAGATAAGCCGAGTCGCAATCTTGTTGGCTTAGACATCAAAGCAGAAAAATTTATTGCACGCCACGGATATAAAATATTCTCCGGCGATAACGAAATTGGAATTGTAACAAGCGGCAATATGTCTCCTACATTGAACAAACCGATTGCAATGGGATATGTTCCAGCAGAATTCAAGCCGATAGGTAGCAAAGTAGAGATAGAAGCACGCGGTAAGAAGTTCCCTGCTGAAGTAGTAAAAATGCCCTTTTTAGTATAAATTTAGGGAAATGTTTATAAATATGGTTGTAAATTCAAAAAAAAGTGGTATATTTGTAGTCAATCTTTTTTGAGCAACCTAATAGAAGAAAACGATGCCAAAGATGAAATCAAACGGCTCCGCTAAGAAGCGATTCCAAATCACAGGAAGCGGAGAATTTAAGCGTAAGAAAGCTTATGCCAGCCATATCCTTACTAAAAAAAGCCAGAAGCGCAAACGCAATTTGCGTAAATCTACACTTGTAGATAAAGCTGACTTGCGGTCAGTAAAGAGATTATTGGCTCAAGGATAATTTATTCATTTAAATTGTCTAACGTAATAGCATAAAATTAGTTACCCGCTATTACTTGTATTTATTCACTGCGACAATTGGGAATGACTATTAGTCAGTGCGAAGCTCCCCACTTGTCCTTTTATCACAGGAGAAATTATGCCAAGAAGCGTCCCTAAAGTAGCATCGCGTGCCAGACGAAAAAAAGTCCTCAAACTTGCAAAAGGTTTTTGGGGCAGACGTAAAAATGTTTGGACTATCGCAAAGAACCACGTAGAAAAAGGTTTGCAACACGCCTACGTCGGAAGAAAAATCAAGAAGCGTGACTATCGTAGTTTATGGATAGTCCGTATTAATGCTGCTGCACGGCAAAATGGTACCACCTACTCTCGGTTAATTGATGCTTTAAAGAAGCACAATATCAACATTAACCGCAAGGTGCTTGCTGATTTTGCAATGAACCAGCCGAATGTATTTGCTGCTATTGTCAAACAGGCGAGCAAGTAATAAAAAAAAGGACTTCAACAATTTGGAGTCCTTTTTTTTATAGTTTATTTTTTGAATATCTTTTCAATTTTAGCGTTGCCATTATGATTTATTTTTATAAAATAGGTGCCAGCAGGTAGCGCATTAAGGGAAAATGTCTTTGCAAATGCTCCGCCTTGTGTGAATTCGTTATGCAATTCAAATAAGTTGTTGCCAAGTAAATCGGTTAAAACTATGTTTAAATTTCCTTGCGTTTCCAAATAGAGTGAAAGTGTAGTTGTGCCATCAGTTGGATTTGGAGAAAGAATGATATTCGAAATGGTGCTTTCTTTTATCCCTAAAAATTCTGGTGATTCTTCGGAAACCTCTCCTATATCTGTTATCAGCAGATAAGCGATGCAATCAGGATATGTTCTGTAAAATTCTGTATTTACCATATATCCTACAAATTTATCGTCATCTTACTTCCATCTGGAAATTCCACGGTAACTATGAAAGTGTGTTATAGCCCCTCTTCACCATTCCCACCCGGTCTAAAACCTTGATACTCAATTGTTATGCTTTTTATAGCAAAAGTAGTTCCCGTGGTAGTTATTTTTTAAGTAGATACACCGGATTGTGCTGTAGTTTGAGCATTAGCAAACAAAAGTAGCAACAATATGCCGATTGATACAATAACTCCTCTTTGATTGGAGGTATTACCGCATAGCGGGTTCAAGTTAAACATTTTCTTAGCAGCTGTTCTCGCATCACTGACCAACCTTGTAGCGTTGGGACTGTTAAACATTCTGTTCATACATAAAACTAACACTTTATTTTCTAATTTCCAAATAATTTCTTTAAAATGATAAAATTTTTTTCAAATATACAAACGAATTACCTTACTCCCTCCCTTCTATCAGCACCACAAATTCGCCTTTCTCTATGATATTTATAGAGTTAGAAAGCCATTCCGATGTGTTGAAACGGATATATTCCTCGTAAATTTTGCTAATTTCTCGCCCAATACAAATGTTGCGGTTAGCATCTATTTCCGCTATTTCGCCAATTAGTTTCTTAATGCGATGTGATGACTCATATAATATAGTTGTTGTTTCTTGATTAAGTGCATTATTTATGAATGAATTGCGTCCTTTTTTCTGTGGTGGAAAGCCAAAAAATGCGAAACTATGCACCGCAAATCCACTCGCTACGAGTGCAGGAACGAATGCAGTAGCACCGGGTAATGGAACAATTTGTATGCCTGCGGCAATGGCTTTATTTACCAATCTGTAGCCCGGGTCAGAGATACAAGGAGTGCCGGCATCGCTAATTAGTGCAACGGATTTGCCATTAGCAATTTCCTCTATCAATCTCCCGGAAACTTCGGATTCATTGTAATCGTGGTAACTGCGTAGAGTTGCGTTAGTTATTATTGCGAGTTCTTTGAGAAGCATACCACAACGGCGAGTATCTTCGCAAGCGATTATATTTGCATTAGTTAGCACTTTTATAGCACGGAGAGTAATATCCTCAAGGTTGCCGATGGGAGTTGGAACAATGTATAAAGCAGGAGACATATCGGAAGTATAAGTAAATAATTGGGTATAATTTAATAAAAAAGCACCATTTCTACAACAATATTGCGATAAATTTCGTATTTTTGTCTCTTTTACTGATATCAATATAAATTTTAAATATGAGAACATACTTAGTATTTGACATAGAAACCGCACCATTGGAATGGGAAAATTTTTCCGAAAGCCAGCAAGAATACTGGCTTAGGGGAACTAATACAGAGGAAGAGATAGAGACACGACTTTCGTGGCGCTCGCTTACTCCATTAACTGGGCGTATTCTATGTATTGGAATGATGATAATAGAGCAAACAGAAGATGGCTGGAACGTTCAGAAAAAGGGCTGTCTATCTACTAATCCGGACTTACAAGAGACCGAGATATTTGACGAAATTCTGGTGGATGATGTGAAGATGCAATTATCCAATGAACGGAAGGTATTGGAGGATTTTTGGAAGATAATGGTGCATTTTCACTATCCAACACTAATTACATTCAATGGTAGAATGTTTGATGTGCCTTTTATTATGTTGCGTTCGGCTGTCTATCAGATACGTCCGCCGTATAATATTATGTCTGGAACAAAGTTCAATTATCCAAATCATATTGATTTAATTGATGAATTGACATTCTATTCTCCGCAGCAGTGGGGAGCAACGAAGAAATTCAATTTTGATTTCTATTCGCATAGTTTCGGAATTGTTTCGCCAAAATCGCAAGGTGTAAATGGTGCAGTAGTGCCGGAAATGTTTGCAAATGGGCAAATTAAAGAGATTTCTGAATATTGTATGAGAGATGTAAAAGCGACTTGGGAGTTGTTTTTGTATTGGAATGAGTACCTAAATTTCAATAAATGATAATAATTACGCATATTTTTTGTATCTTTGCACTTATTAAATAAATATAAATGGTGAAAAAAATGAAAACTATTTCAAAATACCTACTGCTTGCAGCACTTTGCTCACTATTGCATTACAACTTATCGGCACAATGGACAGAATATCCATTAACGGTCTCTCCACAAATGGAAAGACAAGCAGAAGTCCATATCGCCAACAATGACAAGGGCGATACATATATCTTCTGGGAAAATTGGTCTGTATCTTCTGGTGACAATAAGGTTTCCTTGAGATTGCAACATTATGATAAAAATGGCAATGCGCTTTTCCAAAACGGAGGAATAGTTGTATCAGAGTCCTATAAAAATTTTATGGAATATCTAAGTTCCGATATTAACTTGGTTGTAAATAAAAATGGTGAGGCGATTGTAACTTTTCTTAAAGTTACTGCTAATACCCAAATAGCGTATGCTCATAAATATGATGCAAATGGAACTAATGTATGGTCATCTACTGAATTGTGTTATTACATTGATAATCAATTTCAATCTGGAGTTTCTATTGCTCTTACAACCAACGAAAATGTTGCTTATGCTATTCCTACGCTAAACGATATGCATATCAATATGTTATTGCCAGATGGAACAAAGAAATTAACCGAAGACATTGTGATATTAGGAGTAAATATGCATCCGCAAGTCGTTTCTGGACTAAATGGCTCATTTTACGTGGTTTATCAAATGACGGACAAGATTTTTGCAGACCACTATGATTCTAACTGCGAAATTATTGAAAATGCGAAATATATCGGAAATGAAATTGGCGAGACAATAATTGATATTTCCGCAAAGCCAGACGGAAAAGGCGGTGTAGTTGTTATGTGGAATAATGGTAAAATAAACGTGCAACGCATTGATATTGATAATGTTAAACTCTTTGACGAGGACGCTTCATTAGTTACTACTACCGCAAGTATATCAAATCCGGTTCTTGCTGTCGATGAAAAAAACGCCACTATTTATGTGGCTTATCATAGTAAAAATACAGCAGATAACACAATACAACTGCAACGCATTGATTCTATTGGCGTTAAGCAATTTGGAAACAAAGGCATTTCCATTGATACAACTACGAAAGCCATTGATAATGCTCCATTTGCGCTTGTTGTATGTGATGATAGCAAGTTGTTGGTTTTTGCTAATAAAAGAAATCCAAACACACAGGTCTATGAACTTGCAATGGCTAAATTTTTGGAGGATGGTATGATGCAAGAGGGATTTACTGCATTAGCAAAGGCAAATTCAGAGCGAAGTTCCATTGTTACCACTAACTTCTTCAATAATCAAGTTGTTGTCGCTTGGTCGGATAAAACTGCTAACGAAACCGTTGTAAAATCCCAAAATATAAGCTATTACGGCGTTCTTGGTGCTGGTGCGGGCGAGGTTGGAATTGCTGAATATAATGCAAATTCTAATCTCTACCCTTCAATTTTATCTGCCAATGAGTCATTAAGTATTTCCCTTAATGCAGAGCAACCGCAGAATACGCAAGTGCAAGTGTTTGATATACTTGGCAATGTGCGTTTATCTAAAATGGCACAACTCATTGCAGGTCAAAATGTTATCACATTGTCAGTCAATCTTCCAGTAGGAATGTATTCCGTTAGGATGCTGGTTGATGGCAATTTTGTAGCTCATTCATTTATAGTTAAATAAGCGATTAAAATATGGACAATCCCAAAATAGGAATTATAATGGGCAGCGATTCGGACTTGCCTACAATGCAAGCCGCAGCCGATATTTGCAAAGAATTTGGTGTTCCTTATGAGATGCGTGTCGTATCTGCACATAGAACGCCTACTGAAATGGCGAATTACGGACAAACTGCCTATCAACGCGGTATTAAAGTGATTATCGCTGGTGCTGGTGGTGCTGCACATCTACCAGGTATGACAGCTGCATATTCTCCAATGCCTGTGATTGGTGTTCCTGTGCAAACAAAGACACTTAACGGCTTGGACTCGCTATATTCCATTGTGCAAATGCCCGCCGGTGTTCCTGTTGCAACTGTCGCTATTGGTAATGCAAAAAACGCAGGACTCCTTGCAATTCAAATACTTGCGACATCTGACGATGCTCTGCTACAAAAACTTATAGATTATAAGAAAAATATGGCATTGGAATCTATGGCAAAAAATAAGCAACTTATTGAAAATCATATCCCTATCTAAATAAAACTCAATCATTATTCATTCTCACACACTTCATTAACAATATGTCAGACGGATTATATTTCTTAGCAATACTAATAAAATACAAGCGATTCCTAATAATAATGACCATACTTTCAGCTATTGCATCTGTAATAGTTGCTTTTATGTTGCCGGTTTGGTATGCGTCTTCCGTGAACTTTGTGCCACCACAAGAATCCGAAATCAGCGGTGGAAACTCATCTGGTATCAGTGCTGTAATGAAGGATTTCGGGCTTTCAAAAGTTGGTGGTAGCAAATCACAAGAATATTCAATGATTGTTTTCCTTCAAAGCCGCTCTGTTGTGGATTCTGTAATGAAAAAGTATGATATTCAAAATGCTTACAAAATGAATGATGATGCTTGGTCAGATGTTAGAAAAGAATTTTTATCCAATATAAGTATCGAATTTATGGAAGAGGGCAATTACGAACTAACCGTATGGGATACCGATAAAGAACGCGCCAGCAATATTGCAAATGACTATGTAAAAATTACTAACTACTTCGCAGAAAAGACACATAGAGAAGAATCAAAAGTAAATGCTGATTACTTAACTAACCGCATCGCATCTATAGATAGCACCATTATCGTCATCTCCACAGAACTGGGAAAGTTATCTAAGGAAAAAGCAATGTTTTCACCAGAAGAGCAAGCCAGAGCCGCTGGAACTGCTCTCGCAAGTATTAAGGAAACGGAATTGCAATACGAACTCGCTTATGACTACTACCGCAATAGTTTTGGCGAAACAGACCCAAATACTGTAAATGCAAAAGGATTATATGAGGCAGCTAAGAATAAAGTCGCAGATGCTTACTCCAAACCCGGATTAGTCGGTAACTTCTCCTTAGGAGATGCTGCACCTGTCGCTGTGGCGTATCTTACGAAATACGCTGATATAGAAGCACTTACTAAAACAAAAGCATTGCTCACTACCTCATTAGAGAAAGCGATATTAGACAATAAAAACAATGCGAATAACTTTTTCGTGATTGATAATGCTATTCCAGCAGATAAAAAAGGTAAGCCAAAACGCTTTTTCATTGCTGCTGGTGGCACATTTGGCGGATTTATATTTGCAGTATTTATTATTTTACTTGTAAATAGTGCAAAAATAGCATCAAAACAAGTTAAGCAGTTGAAAGAGGCAGAACAATAGTAATGATGAAATCTATATTGACGCAAGCAACTCCATTTCAGAAAATATATTCCTCTGCTCCCAACGTTAGCATTCCTACATACTTTATTGCGGGCATACTAACTCTGTTATTCTTTGGATTTACGGCATTATTCAATATGCCGCTCTATGTTTTTATTGTAGTTGTATCATTGCCAATATTTTGGATGATGGTCAATTACCCGCGGACGTGGATATATGCTGTAATACTGGGATTCGTTGTATTTATGAAGATGGACGAAGAAGGAATTTCTTTTTCGGATATTTTTGCTGCTGTTTTATACAATTCATTCCTTATATTCTGGTTCATAGCACGGCTATTAGTCAAATCGGATGTGTCTGCCAATGTTGCATTTAGCAATAACCATTTCCGCATAACCTCCGTAGTTGATAAACTATTCTTAACTTTCTACGCATTACTCCTATTTAATGTAATCATTGCACTCACCAATGGCATAGAGTTATTTGACTGGCTACGGGAGTATATGCTATATTCATTAATCCTATTCTACTTTCCATTAAGAGAATACTTTGCAGAAAGAAAGTACATCTATATCTTGCTTTTGCTCTTCGGATTGGTTGTAATTGCATTAGATATACGCCAATTCTATAGTTATTACGAAATATTGGGCAACGTAAAATACGCATACCAAATAGCAAGTTCCGTCAGAGATAATCAACAAGTATTCAGTTGTTCGCTAATATCTGCAATTACATTCTTTTTCTATGCCAATACACGTCGAGCGAAATTATTTGCATTAGTTGTATCGCTATTCTCTGCTGCAGCAATAATATCAACATTCTCACGAGCGTTCTGGACAGCACTTATGGCAATGGTATTAGTGCTATTTATATTCCTAAACTATAAACAAATATTACAATTTATTCTAATAATTGCTCTTGCTACCGGCATTATTCTAATATCGATAAATACGCTGTTTCCACACCAAGCATCCTTTGTCACCAAATACATAGGGAAAAGATTTACTTCCACTAGTAATGTAAAAAAAGATATATCCGTAGAATCCCGTTTGCGTGAATATGAAATCGTGCTCGGCGAAATCAAGGACTCGCCAATATGGGGACACGGATTCAGAAAACAATTCTCCTTCTACAATAACATAATGCACGCAACACATACCACTTCATTTACTCACAACGGATATTTCAACTTATCTCATAAGGCAGGAATACCAATGTGTGCATTATTTTATTTAGCGATGGGGCTCACTACAATTAAAGGATTCTTTGTCGGATTACGGTTGAATAGACATTGCCGAAGCAATCTAGATGGATGTGAGAAGTATAAAATATATACAGCGATGGCGATTAGTGGGACGCTTTCTATTATTATGCTATTGATTGTTAATAGTGTGACATCAAGTTTTATATTTCGTGATGGACTTATGGTTACAGCATTTGCGATTGCATTTATACATATTGCGTCTAAGAAGTATGACGAGGTTAAAAATTTATATTCTCAAAGCCGGCTCCTTCCCGAATAATCTTAAACTCATCCGTCACCATATCTATAACCGTTGATTCACCCTGAAAATCATAGTCATCCGTGCTAATAACAATATCCACAAGACGGGTAAATTTATCTATAATCTCATCCGGCTGTAAGTAAATAAAGTCATCTTCATCTTCCGTATCAATTTTCGCAGAGATAGAAATAATAGGCATCTCCATTGCTTCAATGAGCGATTGCGCTATCACATTATCCGGAACACGTATGCCCGCAGTTTTCCGCAATGGATTAAGTGCAAGTGTGGGAACAAGTTTTGTCGCTGGTAGAATAAAGGTATACGGACCGGGTATCAAACGCTTGATAGTGCGATACGCCAAGTTACTTATACGTGCATAGTCAGAGATATTGGACAGACCATTACAAAGAAAAGTTAGTGACTTCTTATCAGATATTTTTCTAATCCGCCGCAACTTCTCTATTGCATTTTTATTCCCAAGTTCGCAACCCAAAGTAAAGCCGGTGTCCGTTGGATAGAGCAATACTCCACCTTCACGTAGCCCTTGCACCACTTGATTAATCTTGCGTCCTTCCGGATTTTGCGAATGTATATTGTAAATATCTGCCATAATTTTATCCTATCTAAACATTGTAATAACGTTTCTTATGCTATCAGCCACAGCATCCAATTCCTCTTTCGTATTATAAAAAGCAACGGATATGCGAGTTGTTGCTGGTATTCCAAAGCGATGCATTGTTGGCTCAGCACAATGATGTCCTGTCCGAACAGCAATGCCATCTGCGTCAAGGAACGTTCCTATATCGTGCGGATGGATACCATCGAGGACAAATGAAATGATGCTTGATTTGTGAGCAGATGTGCCAATAATATGCAAGCCATCTATGTTTTGGAGAATTTCAGTGCCATAAGCAAGCAGTCCATTTTCCCTACCATTTATAGCGTCCAATCCAATTTTTTGTATATACTCAATCGCCTTACCAAGTCCGATAGCCCCAGCAATATTAGGCGTTCCCGCCTCAAACTTATATGGTAAATCATTGTAAATAGTTTTCTCAAAACTAACGCTCAGTATCATATCGCCACCTGTTTGGTATGGTTGCATCTTATCCAAATGCTCACGTTTGCCGTATAGAAATCCGATTCCCGTAGGTCCATACATCTTATGACCAGACGCAATAATGAAATCGCAATCCATCTGTTGCACGTCAATCGGAATATGTTGGATGGACTGAGCCGTATCCAACAGCACAGGAATACCACGACTATGTGCCATCTCTATTATAGGAGCAATCGGTGTAATAGTTCCTAGAGCATTGGATATATGGGATACTGCAACTATTTTAGTTTTCGACGAAAGCATTTTTTCATATTCGTCGAGCAGAATTTCACCGGAATCATTAATCGGTATCACCTTCAAAGTAGCATTTTTTTTGTGACATAGCACTTGCCACGGAACAATATTTGCGTGATGCTCGAGATGCGATATAAGCACCTCATCGCCAGCATTTACTACTATATCACCGAATGTAGCGGCGACTAAATTCACAGATTCAGTTGCACCTCTCGTAAATATTATTTCCTCAGAATGCTTTGCGTTAATGAATTTTTGAACAATTATGCGAGCATCTTCATATTGCTTCGTTGCCTCTTGGCTTAGTCGATGAACGCCACGATGAATATTGCTATTCGTATTAGTATAGTAATCCACCAGCGTATCAATGACGACTTGCGGCTTCTGTGTAGTCGCAGCATTATCAAGATATACGAGCGGCTTGTTGTTCACAAAAGTGGCAAGTATTGGGAAGTCCTTGCGAATTAAATTAGTGTCTATCATTTTAAAATATTTGCTTATATTGATTGCCTAATATACAAATATTTTATTAAATAAACACTAAATAATGGACTGAACAGTAAAAAAAACTTTATCGGGAGTAATATTCTGCATACATTGGAAATGCTTTTTCGGACATTTTTTTCTTCCATGAATACCACATGGACGACAGCAAACGCTTGTGTCCTCTACTATTGCGGACTTTTCGGCAAGCGGAGCAAAGCCAATTTGCGGAGTAGTAGCACCATATATCGTAATTGTTGGTGTGTTGCATAAAGAGGCGAAGTGAGTTGGAGCGGAGTCATTTGTAATCAGCAACTGCGAATGGCATATTACATCAAGCAGTTCAGATATTGTTGTTTTACCTGCGAGATTGGTGAGTGGCACATTCGCTTTTGATGCAATGTAGTTGCAGACACCAATTTCATTTTCTGCACCGATAAGTGTAACGGCATCGCCAGCATTTACAAGCATCTTACAGAGTTCAGCAAAGTATTCTGGCAACCACCGTTTTGTTGCCCAAACAGAACCGGGAGCAATCGCTATGTATGGCTCACTTGGTTTAGTAGGATTTATATAAAGTGGATGATAGCCGGAAAGATGCGTCAAGTCAGCGATTCCAGATAACAACAATTTATTCCGCTCTACTTCGTGCAACTCTGAACGATATGCAATTCGCTGCGAAAGTATAAATGACAAGGCGTTAGCGGCAAAACCAATTTTGATTTTTGCGTTGAGCAACTGCACTAATACAGCCGTGCGATAGGAGCGATGTAGCACAAAAACATAATCGTATGCGTCTGCATTTAATTGTTTTGCTATTGCTTTAATTCCGCTGAAACCCTTATGGATAGTGCGTTTGTGGAATGCTATGGTGCGATTTATGAATGGAAAGCACTGCAACAATTCGCAACCAATTGGCGTGGATAGAAATGTGATTTCGCTGGCTGGAAATAGTTGTCGCACATCATTGGCGAAGAACACAGATAGCGCTATATCGCCGATGAATGCAGTTTGAATGATTAGTATTTTTTGAAAATTCGGGCTATTCGGCATTTTGCTGCTTAGCTAATTTTTTACGTTCGTGTGAAGTTAATAGTATTTTTCGCAGGCGTATTGACTTCGGCGTAACCTCTACATATTCGTCTTCCTCAATATATTCCAATGCTTCCTCAAGAGAGAAAAGCACTGGTGGAGCGAGTTTCACCTTGTCATCACTACCAGATGCACGCATATTTGTAAGTTGTTTTTTCTTAGTAACATTGACGCTGAGGTCGTTGTCTTTGCTGTTTTCGCCAATAATTTGTCCTTGATAAACATCGTCTCCTGGAGGAATAAAAAACACACCGCGTGCTTGCAATTTATCCATCGCAAACGCAATAGAGGTGCCTGTTTCCTGCACTATCAACGAGCCATTAGTTCGTGTCTCTATTGTTCCTTTCCAAGGTTGATACTCCAAAAATCTATGCGACATAATCGCTTCGCCTTGTGTAGCGGTAAGTAGCGAGGACCGCAGTCCTATTGTGCCACGCGAAGGAATAGTGAATGCCAACTGCATACGTCCATTGCGTCCTTCCATAGATATCATCTCCGCTTTTTTTGTGAGAGCAATATCTATTGCCTTGCCTGACATTTCCTCCGGCACATCTATCGTTAGCGTTTCTATCGGTTCGCACCTCTCGCCATCTACTTCTTTAATGATAACTTGCGGCTGTCCAACTTGCAACTCGTAGCCCTCTCTACGCATTGTTTCAATTAGCACGGATAGGTGAAGCACACCTCTACCAAAGACCTTCCAACTATCTGCACTATCACCGGGCTCTACTCGCAATGCCAAATTCTTTTCTAACTCGCGTTCTAATCGCTCTTTGACGTGACGCGAAGTTACATATTTCCCTTCTTTACCAAAGAAGGGTGAGTTATTAATCGTGAAGAGCATACTCATCGTTGGCTCATCTACTTCAATCGTTGGCAGTGCTTCTGGATTATCAATATCAGAGACAGTATCGCCAATATCAAATCCTTCAAAGCCAACCATAGCGCAGATTTCACCACTTTTTACGCTTTCTATTTTTGCTTTTCCAAGTCCCTCAAATACGTATAATTCTTTGATTTTTGTCTTTACAAATACATCATTTCGTTTGCATAGTGTAACTTGCTGACCTACTTTGAACTCGCCTCTATGCACTCTACCAACAGCGATGCGTCCTACATATTTGCTGTATTCCATAGATGTAATGAGCAACTGTGGAATGCCTTCAATGACTTCTGGCGCAGGTATATGCTCTATAATTGTATCCAATAAATATGCGATGTCTTGCGCTGGTTGCTTCCAATCTGCTGCCATCCAATTCTGCTTAGCAGAGCCATATACAACAGGGAAATCCAGCTGCTCCTCTGTTGCATCAAGGGCACACATTAAGTCAAAAACTTCTTCGTGAGTTTTGTCTGGGTCGCAATTTAATTTATCCACTTTATTGATTACTACAATCGGCTTCAGTCCGAGTTCCAGCGCTTTCTGTAGCACAAAACGCGTCTGTGGCATAGGTCCTTCAAATGCATCGACGATAAGCAACACACCATCACACATATTAAGAACGCGCTCCACTTCGCCGCCAAAATCGCTATGACCGGGCGTATCAATGATATTAATTTTGAAACCACGCCAAGTAACAGATACATTTTTTGCTAAGATAGTGATACCACGTTCTCTCTCAAGGTCATTGTTATCAAGGATGAGTTCCCCAACAGTTTGGTGTTCGGCGAACAGTTTCGCCGCATGGAGCATCTTATCCACTATTGTAGTTTTCCCGTGGTCAACGTGAGCGATTATTGCAATATTACGTATTTTTAGCATTATAGATTATTTTTCGGTTGTAAATTTTAAAGATTACAAAGATAACTCTTTATTATTGAAATATTATTATAGACACTAAAATTTTTATAAACAGATAAAAATTAAATCTCCCAACTAATCTACTTAGTTGGGAGATTTTTTTGTTTGAATGCTTTCAAAGTCAGGATTTAAACCTGCCTTATACCATTTGCATATTGTGTTGCTCCAACTACCGCGACAGCAACAATCGCCACCGAATTAATAAAAATTTATTAATTAACCAAATTTTGATAAACTTTTTAAATAAAAATGGATGACGCAGTAGTTCACATAAATATTGGTGGAGTTGCAAATAGTATTTGTGGAATTAACAAAAATATACTATTTTTGCATTCTTAATAATTATTTTGAAACAAAATGGAAAAAATAAATATAGCGGTTATTGGAACAGGACATCTTGGGAAAATACATTGCAATCTACTCGCAACCAATGAACTCGCCAACTTCGTTGGTGTATATGATAGCGTTGCTGATATTGCAAAATCCGTTGCTGATGAGCATAGTGTTCAGTGTTTCGAAACACTACAGGATGCGATAAATGCTTGCGATGCCGTGCTTATCGTTGTTCCTACAATCTACCATTATGAAACTGCTAAGCAGTGTATTGAAGCGGTTAAGCATTGCTTTATAGAGAAGCCGTTGGTGCAATTCTACTCGGAGGCATTGCAACTGCAAGCACTGCACGCTAAACATAGCGAGTTGAAGATACAAGTTGGGCACATAGAGCGTTTTAATCCTGCTTTGCAGCCGGTATTGCAGCATATCGGAAATCCGATGTTTATAGAAGCGCATCGGCTAAGCCAGTTTAGACCGCGTGCTACGGATGTTTCGGTAATTCACGACCTTATGATACATGATATTGACCTTGTGCAATGGCTTGTGAAATCGGATATATCTCATATTGAGGCGAATGGCGTGTCTGTAATTACGGATACTATTGACATTGCGAATGCACGTCTTACATTTGCAAATGGGGCTGTAGCCAATATCACCGCATCGCGTATATCAGCAAAACCAATGCGTAAGTTGCGACTATTCCAGCGGTATGGATACATATCGGTGGATTTAGCGAACGCGAAATTGGAAGTATTTCGTCTGGCTAATGATGGCGAGCAGCATCCGAATGCAATTCCTGCTTCTATGCTTGGTGCGATTGATGGCTTAGATTCATCTGTAAGTATCATATATGAGCAACCAGAAATTCCACAAGTAAATGCAATGGCAGAGGAGCAAATGTCATTCATTCGCTCTATAATAGATAGGACGGATACGGCGGTCAATATAGCAGAAGGTAGTGTTGCGGTAAAAGTTGCCGAGGAGATAACCAATATGATAGGAAGCGATATGAGGGTAGAAAATACCAGAAAATAACTGAATATTTGGAAAACTACTAAAAAATGATTATATTTGCGAATTAATTTATGATGTATTGACAATTAATTTATAAATTTTAATTAGAAGGAGGTAGTAGGCAAAAATGGAAAATAGCCAAACACAACAATTCGAATTCAAAGCCGAGATGAAGCAACTGCTCCATCTCATTATCCATTCCCTATACACACATCCAGAAATATTTATACGAGAGTTGATTTCTAATGGTTCAGATGCACTGAACAAACTCCGGTTTCATAAACTCACCGATAGCAATATATTATCGCCAGACCTACCGCTATCTATCCATATTCGTATAGATAAAGATGCCGCAACGTTCTCATTAGAGGATAGCGGTATCGGTATGACAAAAGACGAATTGGTCGCTAATATTGGAACGATAGCAAGTTCCGGCACAGTATCATTTCTTGAGCAACTTAAGCAAACCCCTAACATGGACTTAGGGCAACTGATAGGACATTTTGGAGTTGGCTTCTACTCTGTATTTATGGTTACGGATGAGGTTATGATAGAGACACGGCATTATGCTACGGATTCCCAAGGTTATAAATGGGTATCTCGTGGTGAGGATAGTTTTACAATAGAAGAAATTGAGAGAGAGCAACGCGGAACAACCATTTCCTTTAAGTTAAAGGATGAGTTTAAGCAATTTGCAGAGGAGTATGCGGTCCGGAATGCCATTAACAAATTCTCTAACTTCGTAGATTTTCCTATATACATCAACGATGTTGAGGTCAATAGAGTATCAGCGATTTGGCATAAGAAAAAAGAAGATATTACGGATGAAGAACTAAATGAATTTTATAAGTTTATCTCCAACGATTACCAAAATCCGCTTGAGCATCTAGTTCTGAATATAGAAGGAAATATTAATTTCAAGGCGATACTATTCATTCCGACAACCGCACCAACTGCACTCTTCCGCGATGTATCGGAGAAGTCGTTGCAGTTGTATGTTAATAGAGTATTCATACAAGATGATGCCAAGGAACTATTACCTGACTACTTGCGTTTTGTAAAAGGTGTTGTAGATTGTGAAGATTTGCCACTAAATGTCTCGCGTGAATTTACGCAAAATTCTCCATTGATGCAAAAAATTAAGTCAATATTAGTTAGCAAAATATTGCAATGGCTTGAAGATATTGCAACAAAAAGTAATGAATTGTATCTGCAAATTTATAAAAACTTCTCCTCTCTATTGAAAACAGGTATTAATAGTGACTATGCCAATACAAGTAAAGTGACAGAACTACTTCGCTTCGAAACCTCAAAGACAAACGCAAATGAATGTGTATCATTGAAGGAATATTCTTTGCGTATGAAGGGCGACCAAAAGGATATTTATTATATCTTTGGGGCTGCCAGAGAGTTATTGTCAAATAATCCGAATTTAGAATATTTCAAAAAGAATGAAATAGAGGTGCTGTTTCTTACGGACCCGGTAGATGTATTTTGCATTCCATACATACACGAGTATGATGGCAAGCATATTGTTTCTATTGATAAAGCAGATATTCAGATTGACGAAAAAAATGCCGATAATACAATAAATTCAGACAGCAATAATACATCTATCATTTCTATATTCAAAGATATATTGGGCGATAAGGTGGAGGATGTAATTATATCTAAGCGATTGGTTACGTCGCCGGTTACGTTGGTTGTTGGTAAGAGCGGAATGGACCCGCAAATGGAAAAAGTAATGACTCTGTTAAATAAGGACTTTCAAGCATCCAAACGCATTTTAGAGATAAATCCTACCCACCCATTGCTCCAGAATTTAGAACGCATTGCAAAAGAAAATCCAAAGGATGAGCGGCTGAGTAATGCAGTATACCAACTATTTGAGTCGGCAATGCTTATAGAAGGACAAATAAAAGACCCAAATGAATTCGTTCAACGTATGGTCTTTTTTATGACAGATGCCACAAAATAATACTATTCAATTAATAAATAAATATGCGATTATCCGATTTTAAATATAAACTACCAAAGAATTTGATAGCAAAATTTCCAGTAGACCCACGAAACCAATCACGTATGATGGTCGTGAACCGCGAAACTGGCGATGTGCAAGACAAACGCTTCACCGACATAATGTCTACCATACAGAAGGGCGATTGTTTAGTTATAAACGAGACAAAAGTATTTCCTGCTCGCATCTTCGGAGTGAAAGAGAAGACCAATGCCAAGATTGAGGTGTTGCTTCTTCGCGAACTTAAAGCCGAAGAGCATCTTTGGGATGTATTAGTAGAGCCAGCAAGAAAGGTTCGTATTGGCAACAAAGTGTTCTTTGATGGGCACAGATTCTTCTGCGAAGTTATTGATAATACTACTTCACGCGGGCGAACTGTTCGCTTTACTTATGAGGGCAATATCTATCGCTTAATTGATAGAATAGGACAAATGCCTTTGCCTGATTACATAGACAGAGAGCCGGAGGACTTTGATAAACGCTCGTATCAGACGGAGTTTGCTAATGAGGAACTAATTTCATCCATTGCTCCTCCTACCGCTGGACTTCATTTCACAGCCGATATGATTACGGACTTAGAGAAAAAAGGCGTCCGAATTGCACGTATAAATGTTAATATAGGGCAAGGTATTTTTAGCACAATAGAAGTGGAGGATTTATCTAAGCACTCTATGTTCCACGAGTATTTTGAAATATCAATTCCATCGGCAGAATTAATAAATAAGTCGCTCAATACAAAGCACAATGTATATGCTGTTGGTGCAAGTGTTGCAAGAGCATTGGAATCATCGGTGCTAACGACAGGACAAATAAAGCCAAACAAAGGATGGGCAGATAAATTTATATTTCCACCTTATGAGTTTAAGATTTGCACACGTCTTATTACTAATTTTCATCCATCTGGCTCGCCATCGCTTCTACTTGCATCTGCATTTGGCGGGAAGGAGACGATATTGAAAGCGTATAAGAAAGCAATTAAAGACGAATACAGATTCCATTGTTACGGCGATGCAATGCTCATTATATAGTTGCGAAACAAAATAAAAAAGCCGACTGAAGTATATACTGCAATCGGCTTTTTTTGTTTTTACGAATATTGAATCATTTCACAGAGACGGATTCAAAGCCAAGAAGTTCAACATCGGGAGTAAAATAATTCTCTTTTACTGGTTCTTTTTTAGTTAGGTCGGTTGTGAGATATTTTTTGTTGTCATCAGCAAATACAGTAGCAACAACGGATTTCATTCCATATTTTTGCTGCAACTTAATAGCACCAATCATATTACCACCGGAAGAGATACCAACTGCTAATCCTAATTGTGAAGCAAGTTTTTGTGCCATCAAAATAGAATCGCCATCGCTCGCCATAACCACCTCATCATACTTATCGGCAGTTAAAATTGCTGGAATAAATTCATCTGATATGCCTTGTATTCTGTGCTTTCCAACTCTATGTCCGGTGCTGATAGTAGGGCTTTCCTCTGGCTCAAGTGGATGAATCTTTGCATCTGGATATTTAGCACGAACAGCACGTCCAACCCCAATAACTGTTCCACCTGTTCCAACACCTGCCACAAAAGCATCTGGCTTAAGCCCAAGTTTGTTAAGTTGGATAAGCAACTCTACGCCTGTGCCTTCCTGATGTGCCTTGATGTTGTCGTGATTGGAGAATTGGCAAGGGAGGAAGACATTGCTATCCTTTGCAGCCATATCTTCGGACAACTTAATGCTTCCGATAAATCCGCCTTGCTCTTTTGAGATTTCAATGATTTCTGCTCCGAAACTTTTCACCATCATTTTGCGTTCTTGGCTCATCCAGTCCGGCATAATTATGATTACTTTGTGTCCGAGCATTCTACCTAATGAAGAGAATGCGATACCTGTATTTCCGCTTGTGGCTTCTACAATAACGGATTCCGGCTTGTTTTTTCCATTTTTAGATGCCTCTTTAAGAATGAAAAGCGCCATCCTATCCTTGATACTACCTGTGTAATTGTAGTATTCTAATTTGGAGTATATGGTGCTTTCTATGCCTTTGTAGCGGTAGTGGATGCAAACCATCGGTGTATTGCCGACTAATGAACTAAGTTCTTCTAATTTTGTGCTCATTGTTTTTTTTGTTAATGACCTATTTATTTGTAAATTGTTAATATATGAATTGCCGAATATAGTTTTTTTTTCGCAAATAATTATTATAGTAAGCAAAATATATAAATATTTATCCACATTACTAAAGAACTTAATGAAATTATTTTGTATAGTGATATAAAATTGTTATATTTTCGTTATTCTATTGAGAAGTATTTTATTATTTATATTTAATTTGAGGTTATATGTCAGAAGACAAAAAATTTGTTCCATTCGTTCCAAGCGATTCTAACTTGCCGGAGCTAACTGCTCGGGCATTGATACTTGGATTAGTAATGGCTATCGTTCTTGGTGCTGCCAATGCCTATCTGGGCTTAAAAGCAGGTATGACCATAGCTGCAACGTATCCCGCTGCGGTTATAGGAATGGCTCTGCTAAAGGTGATGAAGGGCTCAGTGCTTGAGGAGAATATAGCGCGAACGGTCGGTTCTATTGGTGAATCTGTTGCTGCTGGTGCTATATTCACATTACCGGCATTCTATGTCGCTGGTATTTGGAAACCATTTTTCACAAGCGAGCATTATCTTACGGCTTCACTTATACTTGTGCTTGGTGGTATATTGGGCATAATGTTCGTTGCTCTATTGCGGCGAGTGATGGTGGATGATAAAGATTTACCATTTCCGGAATCTGTTGCTGCATCTGAAATTCATAAGACAGGACGCAATGGAAAGGGTGGCTCTAAATTCTTATTCGGTGCAATGGGATTTGGTGCATTAGTTAAAGCATTGGCTGAGTTCAAATTCTTTCCAGCAAATTGGGAGAAGTTTGTAACTTGGACAAAGCAGACCATCACCGGCACAACCTTTACCGGACAAGGCGGAATACTATTGAGTTCGCCGGGAATTAGTCCTGCTTATATGGGAGTTGGATATATCATTGGTCCAAAACTCGGTGCACTAAACTTCTCTGGTGGATTGCTCGCTTGGGGATTGCTCACACCAATCATTTATTACTTCATCTATCCATATTTGGATTTCGCAAGTTGGGCAAATATACTAGTCGCAACGAAAGGACTATCACTTGCTGAAGCAACTTCCAGAGTAGATAGTCCGATATTCCAAATGAATGAAATATGGAAATATGTTGTTCGTCCAATTGCAATTGGCGGTATGTTAGTCGGAGCAGTATTTACATTATTCAAAATGCGTAAATCGCTCATCGCTGGCGTTAAACGCTCTGTTTCAGATGTTGGTAAAGCAGCAGCAAATAAGAATGTGCAGACGGATAGAGTTGATAAGGACTTACCATTCAATTGGATATTAGTTGGCATCATCGGCGTTACAGTTATAACATTTTTCTTTACACACTTAATAGTTGGACTCACCATTGGAATAGCAGCAATTACTGCGTTAATTGTGCTTATCCTTGCATTCTTCTTTGCGGCTGTGTCTGGCTACTTAGTTGGAATAATGGGCTCAAGCAACAATCCAATAAGTGGTGTAACCCTTACAGCGCTTGTCATTACCGCACTTTTGCTTGTGCTACTTGGTGCAAATGCAGAGAACGGTGGAGTGACCGCTGTTTTAGTTGTTGCAGCCATTGTTTGTGTTGCTGCAGCTGTTGCTGGCGAGATGTTCCAAGACCTAAAGGCAGGACATATACTCGGTGGCACTCCTTGGAAAATGCAGGTTGGCGATATTGTAGGAGTTGTTCTTGCTGGAGCAGTAATGTTCTTTGTTCTAACATTTTTGAATGATGGCGACATCGCAAAAGGTATAAAAGAAGGATACGAAGGTGGCTTTGGTAGCAAAGCACTTGCTGCACCACAAGCATCATTGATGGCAATTCTCTCGCAAGGTATAGTTGGCGGACAAATGGCTTGGCCCCTTATTATCGTTGGTATGATTATGGGTATTTCTCTGATTTGTATGCAAGTGAAAGCGCCGATGCTTGTTGCTGTTGGTATGTATTTACCATTGGAAACAACATTTGCGATATTCTTAGGTGGTATCATCCGCTATATGACTGACTCATACTCAAATGCGAAGAAGTATAATGATTGGCAGAAGGCGCGTGTTGAAAATGTCGGTGTGCTACTTGCATCGGGCTTAATTGCTGGTGAGGCGCTGATGGGACTTGTATTTGCTGGCTTTGCAGTGGGCAATATGTTTGCACCAGAAGTGATTCCAAATTCATCATTTGCAGTTTCAATTTTCGTGCTTATAGTTATAGCAGCAATACTAATAAAGATACCAAACAATAACGCAGGTTCGCCAGATGAGCCCGCTGCTCCAAGTGGAATGTAGTTGTAGGTATTATATAAAAATCAAAGGCAGTTGTCGTATGGCTTCTGCCTTTTTTTTTATTTATTTAAGAAAAATTTGTAAATATTTGGATAGTTCATAAAATAATGTTATTTTTGTAATGCACAAATCAATAGACGGGTGGGCAATTTCACTCCCTATTCATATAATATAAAAATATACACAATTATCATAAGCCGAACTTTTGGCTCGTGGTTTCATCTCGTTTTTTTCATTTCTAAAGTGATAATTGTGATATGTCTGTTGATTTGTGCAAAAATTAAACAGTCCACGGGCTGTTTTTAAAGAATGCTAATCATATTCAATCTATAAACAATCTATCGAGGTTAAAATGAATCATTTTAATTCAAAAGTTGGCTACTTCTTTTTAATAGTAGCAATGTTAATTACTTTCTCCGCTTGCAAAGACGATAGCGTGTCTGTCGGTGGCGGTGATGGTATATTCAGCACAAGTTTGAAGACGGCTTTCGTAGGTGCAAAGCCAAGCGATGAGTTTATAACTCACTTCGAACAAATATTTACCCAAAAGCAATCCGCAATAGACAACAACACCAAAGTTGTTGTTATTTACAATCGCTTATCTATGCTTAGCGTTTCAGATAAAGAAGCAATTAAGCGTGTCTATGATGCAGATGGTGCTATCGTATGTGTTAATCCACATATGAGGGACTTATCCGAGTTTCGGGATTACCTTGGGCATGAAATGGGAGGAGTTGTAGTCGGACACGACAACCAATTCTGCGAATTTTATGCCTTCAACAGATGGGGTAATTGTTATACTCAGGCATATTTTATTCCGGAAGAGGGAGTTGCTTATACTACTACCGAAGAAAGTGAGGATGCATCTAATCCGGAATACAACAAAGGCGGAACAGGTGATTTCACACTTAAAAATATTACTTGGGAAGCAGCGGAATACAAATCGGCAATGAAACCATTTGGCGAATGGCTAACCGAATGTGTAGTAACAAACAGAACATCAAAACAAAAAATGAGAAATCAATTGACTGATGGTGAGTTATCTTTGGGTGATTTGAATACGAATATTTCACATA
>JAISJI010000062.1 GCA_031261605.1 Ignavibacteria bacterium
GTTTCGCCTACAGCAATAGGCGTCACCACGCCATCGCTTACCGTTGCAATAGACGGATTTGTTGATTTCCAACTCACATTTTTGTTCGTTGCATCAGCAGGTGAAATCGTATATTCTAATGTTGCATCCACACCACCAGCAAGCAATTCAAGGGTCTGCAGCGAGAGTTGAATGCTGGCAACATATTTTGTTGTGTCTACAAATTCAAAGTTCGCAACCAAATTTATGTCCTTCGTAACCACAAAAGAATATGGGTTGTTCGCATAAATTGCGATTCCATTCTCAGTCCAATTTACGAATTTGTAATCAGCATTCGCCGTTGTATTTGCTGTGCAGGTGCTGCCTGAATCGACGTATTTGTCGCTAAGTTGCACGGTTCCTGCCTCGCTCGGATTGGCAGTTGCCGTAACAATATATTGTGGTGTCTCCTTGGGTATGGCTTCAAATTTTGCGACATATTCGTCATCGGCGCGGACAGTAAAGGCATACATAGCATTGCCCGAAACCTGCTGAGAGCCGCGTAGCCAGCCAACAAATTTATAATCAGAATTCGCTGTTGCTATCAATGTGCAGACCGAGCCGGAGTCGTATTGACCGGAACCCTCTGCTGTGCCAGTGTTTGCGGGGGTAACGCTTGTTGTAATATGATAATTTGGTATTGCATTTTGTTCGAAGTTGGCGGTTAGCGTTCTATTTCCACCCATCTTTACAGACAAATCCGTCGAATTGCCAATGTTTACTCCACTTTCCGTCCAATTCACAAAATGAAATCCGGCATTCGCAACCGCCGATATTTGCACCACGAATCCGGAGTCATAAATCCCGCCACCCGCTACGTTGCCAGCATAAGTTGGATTTGCTTGGAGAGAGAGAGATACCTTGCTTGGCGGTATTTTCTTGAATGTGATGTTGATTGAGTGGTTTTGAGTAACATTTGAGAACGAGTAATTGCCTGTTGCATCCGCTACAACAGCGGCATCCACGGTCAATACATCCAATTCATAGCCGGCATTTGGCGTGAATGCGAACGATATATTTTGTCCGTAATCCACTACCTGCATACCTGACGGAGTTATCGTTCCGTTCGCGCCAGCCGAAGCAGTGATAACAAAACGAATTGTATCCCACTTCGCCCAGAACTCCTTGTCACCCGTGCTTCCCAGCTGTATTGTGCTAACGGCAGAGCCAGCTAATCCGGAGTTATCATACCAGCCGTTAAATATATAGCCACTGCGTGTTGGGATTGGTAATGTGGCAGGTAAGATTGCGCTTGTGTAGGTTGTTGGAGTCATCGTTCCGCTGCCGCCGTTCAAGTTGTAAGTGATGACGTAAGAGTCAATCGCAAAGTTCGCTACTAAATTTCTATTGGCGAGCAATACAAATTCATAATTTGGAGTAGTTGCGACCTCTGTGCTGGCTTCCGTCCAGTTCACAAAATGATAACCTATATTGGAAGTTGCGGTAACTGTCTGAGTGCTACCATTAGCAAAAGTCCCTGCACCACTTGCTGTTCCGCTGTTTGCTGGATTCGCCGATACGGTAATAGTGTTTGACCATTTCGCATAATATACCTTATTACCAGTGCTTCCCATAGGGAGCGTAGTTATCGCTGTGCCCGTCAATCCCGAATTCTCATACCATCCATCAAAGATATATCCTGCACGGGTTGGTATCGGCAAAGTCACCGGCAACGTTGCGCTTGAATAGGTTGTAGGCGTCATTGTTCCGCTGCCGCCGTTCAAGTTGTAAGTTATGACATAAATTGTAGTAATAGTCCACTTCGCCCAATACGTCTTATTGCCCGTGCTTCCTATTGGTATAGTAGTTATCGCTGTGCCAGTCAATCCCGAATTCTCATACCATCCATCAAAGGTATATCCTGCACGAGTAGGTATTGGTAGAGTCACAGGTAATGTTGCGCTTGTATATGTTGTCGGAGTCATTGTTCCGCTGCCACCGTTCAGGTTGTAAGTGATGGTGTAAGTTGGGGTAGTCGTCCACTTCGCATAATATACCTTATTACCAGTGCTTCCCACAGGGAGCGTAGTTATCGCTGTGCCCGTCAATCCGGAGTTAGCATACCAACCACCAAAGGTATAACCTGCGCGAGTAGGTATTGGTAGGGTCACAGGTAATGTTGCGCTTGAGTAAGTTGTAGGCGTCATCGTTCCGCTGCCACCGTTCAGGTTGTAGGTGATAGTGTAAGCATTGCCAATTGTAACTGTGAAAGTTATTGTTCCATTGGCGTTTTCTGTAACGTCAGAAATAGCGACACCACTTTGAGTCCCATTTTGTAGGAATAGCTGTGCGGATGTAAGATTAGGATTGTTGGTCTGTTTCCTAAGCGCACCACTAGTAGTTCCATTAACATAAGCCCCATAGCCATTTCCATAAGTGCCATTAGGTCGATACACATAAACTTCATATCCTCCGTCATTACTTCCCCAATATCTTGTATCGACTCTATAAACCAATAAGCCAGAATTTGGAGAAACCACGTTACTTAATTCGCCAGAAAATTCAGTTGCTGGTTTGCGATACTCTAGGTATATGTATTGGACAGCAGAATTTAGAGTTTGAATCTTATAAACATTATTTGTAGAAGCGGTAACCGGATTAAGGGTGTAAGTTCCATTGGCTGTAATCTGTGGGACATCAACCCATCCTCCGTATTCTTCTCTTTCAAACATAGTCATATATTGTCCATTTCCATAATTATGAGACATAATAGACCAGCGATAAACAGGTAATTCTCCGTTTTGGTTATCATAATAATAAAAATCACCGACACCAAGAACATGTCCAAATTCATGCTTAGAAGTGCTTGATATTCCAGAATGTTCATCTAACATAAACATAAAGCGGTTTAGTTTTTTACCATTTATTGTAAAATTTGCCCACGTAAGTCCTAATGAACTATTGTAAATTGTCCAAGCAGAATAACCGGTTGCTTGGTGGGGCCAGATTAAATCGCTCCATCCTTCTGATGCTCCCTGAAAATTGAAGGTCATACAATCAATATAGCCATCATTATTATTGTCAATATCCAAATTGGTGGCTACCATATTATTGGCGTTAATACTATCAATTATTTCGGCTATTAATTCTCCTTCGCGGAGTGTCCTTTGCGTGCTACCACTATAACCGGTCGGATTTGTGGCTGCATTATATACGCAATAATAATTTCTATTGTGAGATACGGTTACGTAAATGATACTTCCAGCAGGCGACTGCTGTGGATAAAAAGATGTGTTTGCTTCTAACTGACCATAAGAAATTTCGTCGTAATAATTTTTCAATGAATATGGATTTGTATTGTAATGTCCTTCATAATGTTGGATATTATTTGTAAAACCTGCTGTATTTGCCCATTTTACAAAAACAACTAAGTTGTTGATATTTGTGTAAGTTGGATTGGCTTGTAGCGAATTACTATTCTTTTTCTTTTGATTATAAAACTGCCCCATTTCAGCATATTTTGCAGCGAGCCAAGTTTTTGATGGAAGAGTATTTGGAGATAAAGATGTCGGAGGATTTATTCCAACTTTTAGGTTCGTTGGAGCAAGCGTGTCGCCGTTGCGAATAGCATAAACATACCATCCGAGCGTATCTTGCACAATGGTATAGCCGCTACTATCGTGAACTCTGTGATAATACTCGTCGCCGGTAGCTAAGCAATGGACTACAATTCCATTGGGCTGTGTAATAGTTTGTGGAACATTTTGTAGATAAGCGGCTTGGGCACTACCTATTGAGATTACGACAAAAATTATAGATAGCAGCAAAAATCGTAAATTTTTATTCATTATGGAAATTCCATTGATTTAATACGCAAAATTGTTTGTTTACAATGGCAAAATAATATTTTTTAGGAAATAAATCATTATATTGTTGCCATACCACTCAAAAAAGTAAGAACAACATTTTTTTCTTACCACAATATCTAATCGATAATGTTCAACGATTCGTCCGAATTATTGAATGTTGGGTTGACATACGAACTGCACATTTGGCTCGTGGGTCACGTCTACATTCTATGTTAATCAAGGTTAGATAAAGTTTTGAGTGGTATCAAAAACGCTCACGGGCTGTGCCGTTTTTTTTCGCTCGAAAATTTATCTGAAATCAAAAAATTATTATCGCTTCATCATCTATGTTGACCGAGTGTAGCCATTCTTTACAATTTCTTTGCCGCTATGTTTTAGCGGTAGTTATGGCGGTGCGGAGTAATGGACGTGGTGAAATGAATATGGATAGCGGTTGCCTTAGTTGGTGGCTGCTATTTTTGTTTTAAATCAGAACATTAGATTATTAATTATTAAATGTCCGCTATGACGGTAAACTGGCAGGATGCAAATGAAATCTTTCAAGATTTTAGTAGCGATTGTTGCTATCGCGGTAGTTGGAGCAACGGGATGCACACATAATCAAAAGGTCGTCCGGATTCCTATTCAGGTGATAGAAAGTGACCATACTGATAAGGTCTTTCTTTCGGAACCGATGGATGAGAATGCCACTAAGGCACTAATCACCGAAAATAAGAGCAATAAGGAGGGTGTGCCAGACACACTTCTATCAAAACGCACTCTTACTGTAAACGTGAAAAAGCAAGAGCCAGAGAAGGTGCGACTATGTGATACTTGCATCGAAACGAACCGCTATTGGTTACAACCGGTGGTCTCTGAACCATACGTTAGTTCCAGAGATATCGTAAGAGGTAAAGTAGATAGTACAAAAAGTGATACTGTGTTTTCTAAGGGTTCGTGGGAACCTCCTGTTACTATTACAGGGAAGCCAATACCATTACCTCCTAAATTTGGAGAAAAGGATACTACCAAGAATGATACGGTTAATACTAAGATTCCGCTTCCAAGCGATTGGATGTTCGGTGTAAAGGGTGGCATTAATCTTTCCAAGATGTATGTAGACCCTGATGCTGAGTGTTTGGACTGCGGAGTTGAGCAAGCAGGATGGCTTTCTGGGGATGGCTTTGCACCGCTGTTCTCTTTATTTGCAAAATGGAAAGTAAATGACGGATTTACATTTATGCCTGAATTGATGTATAATAAATACATTTTTTCTTTACCCGCAATAGATTACGAATTGCGGTTGCATTATTTGACGTTTCGTCCAAATTTTGTGTTCAATATTATGCCACTTGATGATGCAAAGACGTGGAATCTGTATGGACACGTAGCACCTAGTTTTGGTGCATTAATAAATAATAGTTCGGTAAAATCTGGTGGCAGCGAACTTGCTACTTGGACCGGAGATATTCATAAGTTTGACTTTGGCGCAAATCTTGGAGTTGGTGTTACGAAGATGTTTGGCGATGCTTTTGAGTTGGGATTTGATGTATCCTATACACGAAGTTTTACTGACAACAACCGTAGAACAGATAAATCTAATAATTTTTATCGCTTTAACCAAGGGTTTGAATTAGCATTGACGTTCGCTATTCCTCTTCCAAAATCAGCACCTGAATCTAAGATAACAATTGAAACGATTAGAATAGACACAGTAACGATAACTCAAATCGACACTGTGCGAGAAAGAGTCCGAGATACAGTTAATATCAATTTTTATAATGGCGTGAGAGTTGATGAAATTACAATAAATACTAGCACAGATATTACAAAGACGTTAGTTATAGATAGTACGTGTTATGTATGTGATTCAATATGTGTTATCCACGATACTTGTTATGTTCGTATAGATACTTGCTATACAGGTGGTGGGGATTGCATAGACATCACAGAACTGCTTAATTTTACAGCGGAATATGTTTGTAGTAACAATTTTAATTTGTGTATGACAGACAACTATTTTGATTTGGATAAATATAAGTTAGAGCATACAGGAGAGATGGAGGATGGAAACGGGAACTTGGAACACCAGATGTCTATATTAGCAGATTTTTTGAATATGCATGACAATATTTATGTTCAAATATATGGTCATACTGATTCGGCAGGTGTTCCTCCTTATTGTCGTCCAGATGCGGAGCATCCCGAGTGGATAGGTAGCCAGAAGCAAGCAATCCGCGATAATCAAGATTTATCAAACCGACGTGCCAAGCAAGCAGCAGACATACTTAGAGATAAATTAAAGGATAAGAGCAAAATTGGTGTAGTAAAGGGTGTTGGTTCCGCTTATCCGGCATATACCGCTTGTTATGATGGTCGCTTGCACAACTTATCGGCGGCAGAAATTAAAGAGCAAGAGATGAGGAAGAAGGATGGAAAACTTCAGCCGGGTGAAAATTATAAGAATAGATGGGTAGAGATAAGATTTGTCTGCAAAAAAACGATTGATGACAGTTTATATATGTATGAAGGGTATCCGACGGAAAATGACTATGTGGCAGATTGTAAGCTTGTGGCAAAGACAGCGCAACGCTTGAAAAATCCTAAACCTATGCCAAAATATGAACAAGATGCAAAAGTGCCTTTCAAGGCAGCAAAGAGTAATGCAGGGAGAAAAAGAGGTAAAGTCAATCCAAAAGAATATAAAGATGGAAAGGAGGTGAAAAAATGAGAAATGTGATATTAAAAATAGGATTTTTATTTGTATTGTCCTTCGTTATTTATGGATGTGGCTCAGTTGACCCGAGTGAAACATTGAACCCTAGTAGTGTTTTTAGACAAGAGATATGCGATTCTTGCGAAAACATTATGCCTCCTTGGTGGTGTTGTGCATTTTATCCAGAGTATGCTGAAAGATTAGGAATTATTTGTGATGATTGCTATGACCATTACGGTCGTGATACTTGTGATTGTTTGGCAGCCCCAGATTTATGTTGTGATACAAATAGACAACTTGCTAAATCATTAGGGATTAATTGTATTGTTGACCCTTGTTCTCTGTATCCACCAATAATATGTGATAGTTGCGAAAGAAATCACGCTTGGTGTTGCGAAAATTATCCAGAACTTGCCAGAGCAAAAGGATATGGATGTAGTGGAAGTATTTGCGATAGGTATCCAGATTTATGTCGTCCTCCACTATGCGACTCTATATGGTGGCTCGCAGATACACTTGTGGATAGCATCTATTATGCGGCGGGGAAAATATCTAACGAAGGAGATGCTATCGGCGCGGTAAGTTTTGCTTTTGGGGTAAATTTCTGTGGTGAGCCATATTTTGATGCAATGTCAGGCATTAACTATCTCGCTCATTATACAGCGACATCCAATCCACGTAATACAGAATATGCCAGATATATAGGTGGCAACGTATATATGTCCATTACAAATGAAGATATCGTAAGTCATATCGCTGATTTACGTATTTATGTAGAGAATGCAGTTGACCATCAAAATGGCATATATCGTAATGTCTATATTAGAGTATCAGGTAAAATAAATATGAACAATGCGGATGCTAATTATTTAGATATTTACGATATGATATACGAACGGGCTGTCGCAGATATAGATAATCCCGACCAGATAAAGCCGATACCAGAGGCAGATTTAAAATG
>JAISJI010000063.1 GCA_031261605.1 Ignavibacteria bacterium
GTTTCGCCTACAGCAATAGGCGTCACCACGCCATCGCTTACCGTTGCAATAGACGGATTTGTTGATTTCCAACTCACATTTTTGTTCGTTGCATCAGCAGGTGAAATCGTATATTCTAACGTTGCATCCTTGCCACCAGCAAGCAATTCAAGGGTCTGCATCGAGAGTTGAATGCTGGCAACATATTTTGTTGTGCCTATATCAACTGTAAAAGTAATAGTTCCGTTAGGATTTTCTGTAATGTTGGATATATCTATGCCACTTGGAGTGTTATCTTGTAGAAATAACTGTGTAGATGTAAGATTAGGGATATGATTCTGTGTGAAAAGAGCACTATCTTTCGAACCTATATAACCGGAGCCATATCCATTATTGTAACTACCATATCCGTTTCCATAAGAACCATTAGGGCGATAAACATACATTTCATAGCCACCATTACACCCCCTATATCTTTTGTCTATTCTATAAACTAATAATCCTGATGTTGGTGAAACAAATTTACTTAAATCACCAGCAAATTCATCTTGTGTTTTTCTATATTCTAAATAAATATACTGCGTATCAGAATTAGGACTTTTGATTTTATAAGCATTGTTTGTAGGCGATGTAACTGGGTTAATAGTGTAAGTTCCACTATTAGTAATTTGCGGAACATCAATCCAACCACCAAACCTCTCTCTTTCATACATAGTCATATACTGGCCACTCCCAAAACTATTATTAGCCATAAGTGACCAACGGTCTACAGGAAAGTCATTAGGATTAGAACTATTATAATAGTCAGGGGCTCCTAATATGTGCCCAAATTCATGTTTATCTACAGGTCCTATCCCTGTAGGTGCTGTATCTGATGGAGCAGTTGAAGAAACGGTTATATAATAGTCACGCGGTATTTTACCATTAATTGTTGAATTATAGTATAGATAAATTGGAAAAACTGATTTATGAGGCCAAAGAATACCAGACCCAGTGCCTCCCTGAAAAATAAAAGTTAAACCATCAATATAGCCATCACCATCATTATCAATGTCTAAACTAGTAGGAATCATATTTTGTTTTTTTACGCTATCTATTACTTCAGCTATCAGTGCGCTCGCTCGAATATATTGTTCGTCGGCAGGATAACCATCTGGATTACTAACAGCATTATATGGAAGATAATAATTTCTACTATGCTCTACTATCACACAAACAACATTTCCTATATCTTGCTGGGGTGGGCAAAAAAATGAGGTTACATCTAATTTGTCAAAAGAAATCTCTTTATAATAATTTCTCATCGAACAAATATGGGTATTGAAATTTTCAATATAATGCTGAATAGGTACAATAAAATCTACTCCCTCCACCCATTTTACAAATACAACGATATTGTTAATATTCGTAAAAGTTGGTGTAGCTTGTAGCGTATTACCATTCCTTGCATTAAAGTAGTTCGCCTCTAAATACCTCTGTTGGATATACTCATCCGGATGCTTAATGCCAATTGCTAGGCAAAGCGATGACGGGTTATTGACGCCTACAATTAAATTTGTCGGCACTAAACTATCGCCGATTTTGTCTGCATACACGTAGTATCCAGTTGTCTCATTCTGGATAATCGTGTATCCTGCTGAGTCGTGAAGATAATTATAATACTCATCGCCAGTAGTGAGGCAATGGATAACATTACCATTAGGTTGGGTCAAAGTTTGTTGCACATTGCTCAGATAGGCTGCATTTGTGCTACTCATTGAAAGCAAAGCAAGTAATACAATTAATTTTTTCATATTCATAAAGCCACCTCCTTCTCCAATTTATTTCTATATTCAGCAATTTCTTTCTCAATGCCAAGTAATGTTCCAACCTCACCCAGAAACCATTCAAATCTATCGGATATTGCTTGCTCATTCCATTCATCGTACTCATTAATTATTTTTTTGGTAATCTCGAAACTAGTCGCCCCCTTAGAATTACCTTTTCCGGCGTATAATTCTTTTTTCTCTGCAAATAACTTATCGCTTGCTGCGATATTCTTTGCACCAATCAGCAAGGTTAAATTTCCTGCTTTACCTACATTTGCTTCGTGATAATCTTTATCCGCTTTCCATTTATTGTTGCTTTGTGGCATAATATGCTCTAATTGAAGATTTCTATCTATTGGGATAAATGTCAGTATTGAATCATCAGTTTGTTTATATTCAATCATTAACAAAAGAGGTTTAATCCATTTTTCTTCATCCACATCGTCAAACAACGCCCTAATTGCATCTTCTATTATTTTATCATCTTTGAAATATGATTCAATATTATTGGAAATCTTTTCTATCGTTTCTTTATCTGTAATATCTTTAATTATCTTCATAGAGTTAAGTTTGATTTTGTCTGCTGTTTTACCTGCAATCCAATACAAATAATAATATCTTACAAGCAGTTTAACAAGTTCATCATATTTTGGATAATTTACTTCTAACGCAGTTAATAGTATTGATTTCCAATATGCAGACCAAGCAAGATAGCGTAAAATAAAAATATTTTTGTTTTTTGCATTGTATATCTCATCGTTATACAATTCGACGAAAGGTTTAAAATCTCTCATAATCTCTAATCCTCCTTGTTTAGCCCCATACTTTTCATCAAAAACCTTTTTTAATACTAAGGATAAGCTTTTCTTTGGATATTCAGCAGTCAAATAATACAAGTAGTATGTAAAAAGTTCAGTCATTCCTTCCTTCTCAAACTCGTATTTTTCGATTCCAGTCCAATCACTAATGACTTGTGATTTACGATCATCTGGAGTTCTATACATCAAATCACTTTTTATAAGGTCAGATTGCGAAAGGTCTAATCCACTATCATTTATTATTTGAAATAGTTTAATAGCAAAATCTTGACTCTCGCATTCAATTTTGATAATGCTTACTTCACTTAGTATGAAGTTAATAAATTTGTCTATTGATTTAAAATCTTCTTTAAATTCGTCTCGTATATTGTTATAAAATATGTATGCTGTATTTATAAAATTGTACTTCGGAGGAGTATTTTCTTTTAAATTTTTCATTGTCTGTTTTTTATAGCCCGAAAAATCAATACCACCATTTAGTATACAGTTATCAAAATCGGTTTGGTGCGATGGATGAGTTTCTAGTTTTATTCTTTCTCTTCCATATCTTTTTATGCAAGAATCTATTCTGTCAATTGTTTGATTACACTCTTTACCATTAAGATAGAATCTTACAACATTAAATAATATCACCATTGTAGTCAATCGCTGTTGACCATCAATAACAGAAAGTTTACAAAAACCTTCTTGTTCTGATTCTTTGATGACTACGATAGAACCAATAAAATATCCACTATCTGCTGGATTTTTATATGCTTCTAATATATCCTCCCAAAGTTTGTTAACTTGTTCATCAGTCCATCTATAAGGACGCTGAAAATCCGGGATGCTATAGATTGGCTCATTCTTACCATCAGTATTGAATAAACCATAAATAGATAAATGAGTTGGCTTAAATAAATCTGCCATATTATTTTTTCACCTTGACTTCGCTCGAAGCCAATATATTGTTATTGAAAATTTTGCTCCTGCTGAACTGATGAGGTTCATTAAGCGTCAGGCAACAGGAGGAGAAGTGGAAAAGTATTAAAGTTTATTAAATGTCTTTCCAAACCTCTTCATCATCAATGAATTGCTCTTGGATTTTCCACCATACATCAATCATTGCTGCAAGTACTTCCGGGGCTCGGGGTTCTTGTAGGTCTGTATCGCCTATTATCATATCCGCCCATCTTTGAACTTCGAGCAATAGTTCTGAACGTTGTCTATATCTATTTATCATACGTCAATTTTTCTCCCAACCTCACATACTTTTTTTACATCTGCTTTTGTAAATTTTGTTAGATTATCGGAGCAGTTGAAGTCATATCCCACCTTTGTTGGACATCCCTCAAGTGAAGTTAATTTATTGCCGTAGCAATAAAAGTTAGCTTCCACCTCTGTTGGACATCCCTTAAGCGAAGTTAATTGATTGTTGCGGCAGATGAAGTAATCAACCCCCTCTGTTGGACATCCCTCAAGCGAAGTTAATTTATTTTCACCACAATCAAAGGTACCGTCCACCTTTGTTGGACATCCCTTAAGCGAAGTTAATTGATTACCGGAGCAACCAAAACCTCCCACTTTTGTTGGACATCCCTCAAGCGAAGTTAATTTATTTCTCATACAATCAAAGGTACCTTTCACCTCTGTAGGACATCCCTCAAGCGAAGTTAATTTATTTCCACCACAATAAAAGTCCTCGCCCACCTCTGTAGGACATCCCTTAAGCGAAGTTAATTGATTACCGGAGCAATCAAAGTCCTCGCCCACCTCTGTTGGACATCCCTTAAGCGAAGTTAATTGATTGCCGGAGCAATCAAATTTACCGCTCACTTTTGTGGGTCCCCCATTAAGCGAAGTTAATTGATTGCCGGAGCAAATAAAGTCACCGCCCACCTCTGTTGGACATCCCTCAAGCGAGGTTAATATATTTCTCCTACAATCAAAGTCACCTGTTACTTTGCCAAACTTAAGAGATATCTTTTCAAGTCCTAGGTCTAGAATATCCACCCCACCTTCAACATTAATTAGACCATCTTCATCTATGGTGTATGTTGGAGTTTTTATTTCCCGATTGCCTCTCAAATAATTACCTAAAGTTTCTAATGAAAGCCCTTGCTTTTTCAACTCTGCTTTTTTGTATTCTGCTTCGAATCCTTTATAAAATACGTTTGAATATACATCTTCGTAAGTATCAAATTCTATTACATTAACCCCAACGCTTTCAAGGAAGTATTTCTTTGCCTCATATTTTGCTATGAAGCTTGCATCCTTGCCTTCGAGTTCCTCTTTTGCTGTTAAATACCAACCCTTTTTTATATAGAAAGAATCACCGGCCTGGGGTTTATATCGGTCTAAGTATTTTCTTCTTTCAACCATTAACCATCTAAGAAAAATCTCATTTTCTTCCAATCCAATACCAATAAAACAAGGAATACTATGAAAAAATATTTCCAACCAAGTTTTATCACCAATCCATCCGCCTTTCTTATTTCTCTTATACAGACAATCATCGCCTTTATGTATCAAATCTCTTACCTTAGCAACGTTTCCCATATAATGACTAAGTCCCATTCTCATACTTCTTGGATATGCAGCCGTTCCGTGCATATGCCATATAGCGAAGCCATCGCGCGGACTTGCTAATTCCTTTCCATTTTCCGTATAATAAGAAGATAATGGATAGAAATCAGTAAATGGAATTCTATCATCCTCATATTTGTGGAAGTTGGTTTCTCTCCATTTTTTTCGCGAAGCGGGTGAATCATCCACCCATATTTCATCACTCAGATATAAAGCCAAATATTCATCGAAATTTGTGGTGAGAATTGGCACATCCATTTCAGATATTTTGCGTGCCAACCGACCACTCTCCCAATTCATATTTTTATCAAGCAGTTGGACAATAATTTTTTGTAATGATGCCGGCTTGATTTCATTCTGCTCATCATATTGACTCTTCTCTTTCAGGCAGAGTAAATCATAGAATTCTGGTAAGGATAGTGTGCTGACCATAGACAATAAAATCTCCTTATCCTTATCATTTATTTTGGATTTAATACACAATAATTTCAGCAAACCTGTCCACGAAAGTGATTCATCCCCCGAGGATTTTTTACCATCGGCATAACGATGTATTCCATTACCAATTATAAACGCAAGATTGTGTTTGTATTTTACAAAATCTGTTTGCATATTCAGTATTTTTTCCAAATTAGAATCTGTCATCTTACACCTCCGCAAGAGTAATAGTTGATAAATAGTTTATTTGTGATTTTTTTTGCATAAAGATGCCTCCGTATAATTGTTTATAATAATTTCGCAACATTTAAAAACAGACCCACCATCACCAATAGGGGAGAGGGGTATGAACATTCCAACTTTACATAATGGAGTTTATATTGAAAAATGTAAGTGCTGAAATATGAAGATGTTAAGTTTTTGATAAGACGGGAAAATTGAGATTTTGGGAGATTTGGTGGTGGAGTGGCGTTACTAAGTAGCGATAATACAAGGAGTTAGACGTGGCGTCAATATAAACTCCATTATGTAAAGTTGCCGATGGAGTTAGGGATGGAGAATAAAAACAGAATGTTTACGAATACAAATTAATATTTTTCCTTCATATAAAAAAGTTTTTTTTGTAGTGTGGATAACTTTACAAAAAAAATCCATAACACTATATTTATATCACAAAAAAATCGTATATTTAACCCCAAATAAATTATACTATGAATCAATATGAAACTAAAAGAATACATCACAACCATTATCCTAATCCTTGTCGCTGCTCAAATCTACTCCAACGCTGCTACAATTAAAGGACGTATCCTTGACTTACAAAATAAACCATTCGTAAATGCCGGCATTATCTCTGTTTGCACTATGCCCGATGGCTCGCAAGAAATAAAACGCTACCCCGTGGATAAAAAAGGCAACTACAATATCAAAATCGACTACAACGGCTTTATGCAACTCATATTCGGCGTAGATACTGTGGATAAACTCGCAATTCCGCTCTTCCTAAATGCGAAGGACAACATAAGATTGGATATGAAAATGCCACATACCAAGTTCCCATACGTGCCATTGGACTCCGTTATTTTTGCTTCCAACATCAAGGATTTGCCCGATAAAATTATGCTTGTGGATAGCATATTCAACTCTGCAAACCTCCTATCCGTCTACTTCCGCGGCTATACTAACAAAAATATTGACTCAAATAAATTCATCTATAACATCGCAAACGAACTAAATAATTTCAATCATTATTTTGAAAAAATTCCCGATAAAGATTTTCGTTTTATCACAACATCCGCATATATCAACTCGCTCGAATGTATTCGTGCTACTGGTAATGACTCGCTACTTAACAGAAATATTTTCCAATACTACATTGACAATTACGACTTCTCTACGCCATATCTGCAATCTATGATTATCAATTTTGATAATATTGCTGCTTTTATGCCTGATGAATACTACTCTGAATATCTGCAAAACCTTGCTATCAAGCACTCGAGCAAGTTCATTCGCTCCGAAGTTTTGGCATCGGCTGTCGCATACTACTTTGATATAAAAAAAGACAAAAACAATAGTGCTATTTTTTACAACCAGTTATACAGCCAATTCCCAACGTCTGAAACAACTTACATCGCATCATTAAAATACGACCCAAAGAAAAATATACAAGTCGGAAAGCAACTCCCGCCCTTTAATATCCAATCCGCAGAAGATAAAACAATACATTTTTCAAAAGAATTCTTTGTCGGAAAATTCCTGCTACTACATTTTTGGAATACAGAGACGGACGGTATCTACGATTACATAAATAATATAGCGGTCGCCAGAGATAAATTTTTTGACGACAACATTGAATTTCTTAGCATCTCCTTTGACGATGACCCTCGCAAACTTACCAACTTCCGCCTCCATTCGCTACCTATGAAATGGTTTCATTCCATTGACACCAAAGGGATGAAGAGCAATACCGCCAATGTTTTTGAAATATATAAGACGCCATTCCTTATGCTAATTTCACCGGATGGAACCATCCTCGCACTCGACGATGACCTTAGAGGAAATAAACTTATACCAACTATTACTAAATTCCTTCAATAAAAATATGAAATTTATACTCAAAATTATTCTATATATAGTGGCGTCTATGCCGTTCTTATGCTATGCCAATATACCTAATTCCATTGATGAAGCGGCGGTTATTTCTATGTATAAGTTTAAGGAAAATTCTCCGAAAATACTTGCAGGTATCGCCAACATAACGCTAAGAAATAGTTCGCAAAATCCTACAGAATGGAAATCTTTTGTTCCACAGCCGTTCAATATATTAGAGCCATATCTCACGGATAACCAGTGCATATCGGCTCAAACAAAGCGTTTCAGCGGATACTCTGCCGAAATCCAAAAGCAAATTCTGCAATTAGAGGACATACTTAAACGCACGTTCATCGCTGCATTTAATCCGGAGGAAGACGTGTTGCACTTCTGCAACCGCATTCTTAGAGAATGCCCGGATGTAGAACTCGCCGAGCCATACTACGTCCAGCAACAGCAAGCAATGCCAAACGACCCGCTACTCTCTAAGCAATCCGTCCTATACACCATCCAAGCATTTGAAGCATGGGACATTGCTGATAATGGCGATACCATTCTCATCGGTGTTCCAGACAGCGGCTGTAATTGGTATCACGAAGACCTTGTAGATGCAGTGGCAATCAATGATTTAGAGATACCCGATAACGGAATAGATGACGACAACAACGGCTTCATAGACGACTACTATGGCTACAACTACGCATCAAGAGAAGATGGTGGCTCTATGTATTATGGCGATGTCTTCAACACTAATAACACACACGGCACTTACGTATCCGGCATTATCGCTGCTCGTGTTGATAACGGAATGGGCATTGCAGGTGTCGCAAACAAATGCAAAATTGTCCCAATTAAGATACTTGCAAAAAGCGGCTCCGACTACTTATACTGCTACCAATCGCTTATCTATTCAGCAAATCGTGGCTGCAAAGTCGTTAATTGCAGTTGGGGTTCTCCTTCGCCCTATTCTGTTGTCCAGCAATCCATCATTGATTATGCCATTGCTTGCGATGTCGCACTCGTTGCCGCTGGCGGCAATTTAGTATCTAGTGTAAGCGACTCATACTGCACATTCACGCCTGCTTCATACTATGGCGTGCTTGGGGTTGGCGAGGTCAATGCTGAGGATGCTGTTTCACTTAACCACTCTGTGCTTGGCACTGCCTGCAGAATTATGGCTCAAGGCGAGGGCAACATTTCTATAAATGGCTCCAATCAATACCCATCGCTTGCCTGGGGCTCATCATATTCTACCCCTGTCGTTACAGGTATTGTCGCTGCTTTACGTAGCCACAAACCAGAACTTACGCCTATCCAAGCGATTGAAATCGTTCGTGCATCTGCTGTTCCTATCCGACACAAAGCGAATAATAACAATAACCTATTCATTCCAAATCGGGCAAATATGCTTAATGCTCTCACCTTTGACACAGAGAATTCTCCGTGTATCACGCTTCAAGAACAGCATTACGAAGATGCGAATGGGAATATAACTGACCGCTTCTTTCCAAATGATACCGCTACCGTCGTCCTCAATATCATTAACCTTCTCGCCGATGCCAGCAATATAAACATAAACATCAATCCATTCTACGCACTTGATAAATCCGCTTATACACTCCTTGATTCCATTGTCCAAATCCAAAGTATGAAGCATAATGAAATATATCCTATCCGAATTAGATTCATTACACATACGCCGACGAACATCCACAGAGTTTTCTTAATGGCATCTATAACCGCTACAAGCGATATTAATAACACGCTCGAATACGCCGATGAAATAAAATTCCAACTCAATATTTCCGATAATCTTACCACTTTCCAAAACGAAAAACTAATTGTATCGGCTTCTGATAATGGCTATCTCGGCAGAGATTTCATTTCTAGAAATCTTACCAATGGATACGGCTTTACCCATAAACTACTCGGCGACTTCTTATATGAAGGAGGACCGATGGCTGTTGCCGATTACAGCAAAGCCATCTCTACTAATATGGACCTCAGCACCAATAACAACAATAGTTTCACCGTAATCAAGGGACTATACGGCAATGAACCAAATATCAACATTATCGCAGATAACAACACGCCATCCAATAACAATATCGGCATTACGCTTACGACCACTTACTCCTTTCCATCCGATACCTCTGACGCTATGTTCATTAAAATTACAGCAAAAAATACTTCGCCAAAAGCAATAAACGACTTCGCTTTCGGACACTACTACGACTGGGACATCTATAGTTCTAACTACAACAAAACCGCATATTTCCCCGAAGCCATTCCAGCAAATCTCTCAACACAACTCGCTGCTGCAGAATATGCAACCGATGTTGACGAATCTGTATTTATTGGTTCGCTCGTTTTCGCAGATGATATTCCCAATATGCACTTCATCCCGCAAGCAGCCGGCATCAATTACAGCTACAATATCGGGGGAAATAAAACTAACCAAATTCAGGCATTTACATCCGGTATCACTAAACAAAATTCCCAACTTGCCGATATACAATATATTGTCGGCTTGCATTACACTGATAAACTTAACCCAAACGAGGAAATTAATTGCTCTATATGCACTGCTATTGCTGCCTCAAAGAGCGAACTCGCTGCTGCTTTAATAAATTGTGCCAAAAATTATACGTCCATCAGCGATTCTAATGATGCCAATATTTTTGACATATACACAATGGCTCACCTGCTGATAATGAATACCAATATCCAAAATGCAAGAATACAAATTTACGACGCTACCGGTAATATTATACATACTATCGCAAATGTCCCGAACACTACCTCGTTCAATACTAATAATTTACCTACGGCTGCCTACTTCGTCCGTCTTTATAACAACAATATATCTATCGTTCGCTCAATTATTATTAAAAATTAAACTTGCTCGCCATAATGATATTTTCAAAAAAAAAATGTATATTACAATAATTGTTCGTAATAAAAATATATGCTTAATCAGGTATCTGCTACTTTTGCTATTAATGCTGAAAAACTTCTTCTAAACGGTTCCTTCGATGAAGCTATAGCCGTCCTTGAAGAGGGGCTGTCGTTATACCCTAACTATCCTTCGGCTATATGCATACTTGCAAAGGCGCATTTTTTCGCCGAACATAATACCCAAGCCACTTCCATCATTAAAATAGCACTTGAACTATATCCAACTAATGTTGCAATTATCAATACTTATAACGCTATAAATGAAGGGTCTCTCTCGCTTTTCCCTGTCCAACCACAACATCAAATACTTAATCAAGACAAAAACGATTTGGAAGAAGTAATTGTGGACGCACCAATAAACCTTACACCAGAGGACTTTGAAGTAGAGGAAATGGCAAATGAAAAAGAAATTGAAGAGACCGATGACGCCGAAGAAGAAAAAGACGGCGTAAATGAATATATACAAGGCATCTCCAAAATAGCAGACCTACTAAAAAGCGCCTCACGAGAGGATTTTGACGATATAGACGATGCTGATTTAGATATTGACATAGATATGAATATGAATGTTGAAGAAGAAACAATAGAGGAAGTCGCTGAAAATGCCGAACTTATTGATGAGGAAACGTTTTTCCCCGAACATACGCTACAAGAATCCATCGCCAGCGACATCGAGGAGACCACGAATAATGAGACAAACGATACCATTGAAATCCTTATTGACCCACTCGACCAACCGGAATATGTTGTTGAAGATACTACTGATGATGAGCCAACTCCCACAGAAGCGGTCGCTACAGAGGAAGTAGAAGTGATAGAAGAGGATATAGAATCCATTGAGGAAGACATAGAAGTGCCGGAAATTTTAGAGGATGAGATTGAAGAGGCGGTAGAAGAAGTAGAGGAGAATATCCCCCCCCCTATTTACATTGACCCAAATAGCAACAATGCATCTGCTGAAATCTATCGCATTGACCTTGCTATGAATAGAATAGATGTTCCTAAGGACACATTAGATATTGAAACGAACCACTTAACACATAGCATCAATTTCAATAACATAAAATTCTTTACACAATCATTCAATCTAAATCATAATCACACTGCTATCCCCAAAATAGACGAAATTGAATCTGAACCCGAACTTGACCCAACTACAAAAGAAATAATAGAAATAGCAAGAGGACTACAGAATGCAAAAATTATTCCTATCAGCGACCAAATAGACGAGGAAGACGAATGCGATGTTCCGCTAATTGCATCCGATACAATGGCGAAAATTTTTACTAAACAAAAAAAATTCAAAAAAGCAATTAAGATTTACGAAATGCTGATAATGGAAAAGCCCGATAAAGCCGACTTCTATAACCAGCAAATAGAAGGAATTAATGCAGAACTTTATAATAACTAACTAGCACCAAATAAAAATATTATAGGTAAATAAATGGCAAAAAAAATACTACTAATAGATGACTCCGAGTTTATACTCGATTCTACATCTACTCTCCTTATGTTCGAGGGATACGATGTTCTTACCGCTATTGACGGGCAACTGGGCATCGATACTGCCATCAAGGAACTCCCTGATTTGATTATTTGCGACGTATCTATGCCGGGATTAAGTGGCTATGATGTCGTTACAGCCATCCGTGCAAATCCTACGACTACGACCATTCCGTTCATTTTCCTTACTGCATTTACAGAAAAATCAAAAATGAGAGAAGGTATGGACAAAGGTGCTGATGACTATATTACTAAGCCATTTACTAAAAAAGAACTCGTAGCAGCGATAAATTCACAATGGAAAAAAATCGGAAATGTGGAAACAAAGGTAGCGGCTAAAGTTGAAACCGTCGGCAAAAAACTTAACTACGCTCTACCACACGAGTTCCGAACCGTCCTATCACAACTACTCGGTAATGCTAATGCAATCAAAAATAATATCAATGACTTAGAAAAAGATGATATCGTTACTATCGCTGACGAAATGATTCAAATCGTATACCGACTAAACCGCATCACAGATAACTTCCTTCTCTTCACCAAACTCGAAAATTACGCCAACTCACCAGCTGATATTAACATACTAAGACAAGCAAAAACTGATGAGCCGTGCGTAATGATGAACGATATTGCTGAAACGGTAAGTGCTAAATTCTCCCGTCTCGGCGATGTGGAACTCCTTGACCCAGTATTTGAAATCGCAATAGCAATCGGCTCCGACCTCTTTACCAAACTCGTAGACGAATTAATTGACAACGCTTGCAAATTCTCTGCAGCGGGAACAAAAATAGAAATTATCTCTAAAATCGTAAACAATATGCTACAAATCTCCATCTCCGATAAGGGCATAGGTATGACGCAAGAGCAACTCAAATCCATCGGTGCATTCGAGCAATTCCAACGAGAAGAATACGAACAGCAAGGTGTCGGTATCGGTCTGTCTATCGCTCGCAAAATCATTGAATTACACGGCGGAACAAACGACATTAAAAGCATAAAAGATGGTGGCACAACCATTACTTTCACGCTACCTCTTATAAAAGCATAATGAAACAAATCATATTTATTTTAACAATAATATGCTCATACGTAAGTTCCTTTGCTGGCGTTATCCAAGTCGGCGAGGAACTTATTTACGATGTCTCATATTTGTCCTTCAAACTCGGCTCTATCAAAATAATTACACTACCAGATACAATTATAAATAACGAAAAAGTCCATCACTCCAAAGTATTTATCCAATCAAATCCAAATATTCCATTCTATTCGCTAAAATCCATATTCAATTCGTATATGGATACATCACTCACGGAAGGACGCTATTTTGAATGTAACTCTAAAGAACAAGACCAGTTATGGGGATTTCAAAAAATTACTTTCCGCGATAAATATTCCTCCAATCCATACATTCGAAACATCAAATATTACGATAACAAAGTCCTTAACGATACTTCATACTACATTAGTGAAAAAATATTGGACGGCTCTACTCTCTTCTTCTATGCTCGCAAAAATGCACACAAAACAATGAAAGTAAAACTCCCAACCGTAATGGACCTGTCTATCGCAAATACTTACATCAACTTCACAGGTAAGATGGAAAAAGTATCTATCGCATTATACAAAAATCCTGTCCAATGCTACTACATTGAAGGAAATGGTGATTGGTCTGCATTATATGGGCTCGGCGGTAAATTTAAAGGATGGTTCACTGATGACGATGCGCACATTCCAATTAAAGCACAAATGAATGTGTATCTTGGAAGCATCAATATTGAATTGAAAAGTGTAAAAAGATAAAGAAATCCCCTCTTATATCGGGGATTTCTTTGTTTATAGTAATAAATTGAACAAAAAGTAGTATATTAGCAAGTTATATATAGAGGACATAATGATAATAGATTTGCATACCCATACCACCTTTTCTGATGGAATGCTCTCGCCCGAGGAACTCTTTAACAAGGCGAAAAAAGCAGACATCAAAGGGATAAGCATAACCGACCACGATACCATAGATGGTAACATTGGTGCAGCCGAAATGGCTGCTCGCTATGGTTTGGACTACATAACTGGTATAGAATTGAGTTGCTTCGACTCGCAGAACGAGTATCACATTTTGGGCTATGGAATAGACATAGACAACGAGGATTTGCATACGCATCTGGCGGCTTTTAAGCAGAGTAGAGTAGAGCGGGCAGAGATAATGACAAAGCGATTGAATGAAATGGGTATGAAAATTGACTTCAACGACATTGTGGATAAAGCAGGTGTTGCGCCGATTACACGTCCGCATATTGCGCAAGTGATAGTGGAATCGGGCTATGTATCAACCACAAAGGATGCTTTTAACTTGTATATAGGCGATGGCGGTCCAGCATACGCTGTAAAGGCAATTTTCCAAGTAGAGAAGGCGATAAAATTGATAAATAATTCCGGTGGAATAGCAGTAATAGCACACCCCGGATATTCAATAAATCAAAAGAAACTATTCCAATTTATAGAATCGGGTTTGGACGGTATAGAGGTGAATCATCCGCTACATAATGATAAGTTGCGGAAGGAATATCACGCTGTTGCGAGCCAATATTGGCTATTAGAGACAGGTGGTTCGGACTTCCACGGCAACAGACCAAACGATTCGGAATTGTTTGGAAAAGAGGGCGTATCGATAGATGTGATGTCGCAGATACGCAAAAGATGTAGATAGGTTTTTCTGCATTTCCCCAAAATGAGAAGCACTTTTAAATAATTCGTCATTGCGGGCTTGCTCCGCAATCTATAACCTAGCCCTTCCCACAAAGGAAGGAGAAGTTAAAATAAATCTGAAGTAAAGTATATGAACAAAAATATAATCATTCTGGCTACAATCGCCATTATATTGTGCAGTTGCACCAGCAAAGAAAAAGAGGCAAATGAACTTTGCAATACCGGCTGGGAACTCATTGCAAAAGGAAACGACCAAGCAGATACTACACTATTTGATAGTGCCAACGCCATTTTCGATAAAGCACTTGCTATTATTCCTACCGCCGAGGCGTATGCAGGCAAAGCCAAATATTATGTGGCTAAGAAGAACTTGGAAGAGGCAATTGTTTGGGCTAACAAGTCATTGGCGATTGATTCTGTTCATAATGCAAAAGCATTTGGCGTAAAAGGAGAAATTGCACGCGAGCAAAAAGAATACAAACTCGCTCTTTACTACCATCAGAAGCAATTTGAAGCATCCCAAAACGATGCAGATAAAGCAGACGCATTAGGACAAACTGGGTATGCATATTGGTGGCTGCACGAGACAGATAAGGTTTTTGAATATTTTAAGAAGGCATACGAACTTAATCCAACAGATAATGTTATTATGAATCGTTTAGCCGTTGCGTATTCTGAGAATGGATATTATGAAAAATCAAATGATATACATGATAAAATAATAGCACTAAATTTTGGGAAACTTGCCAATGCTCGCTCATGGAATAACAAAGCAGCGAATTTTAACTATTTAAAAATGCATCCCGCTGCTCTTTTATGCTGTAAGAAAGCATTAGAAATAAATCCTGATTATATAACGTGTTATGTTATGACCGGCTGGACTTACTATTTTTTAGAGCAATACGATAGCGCCTTGATTTGGTATGATAAATTGCTACAAATGGATAGCACTGATGTTGGAACATTACAACTCAAGGGGCAGGCATATCAAGCAATGGGACAGAAGTATTATCCGCAAGCGCTTGCGTATTATGAAAAGGCACTTCGTTTGGCTCCGGAAGGTAATTTCACACAGGAACTTAACGATTTCATAGCGAGTATAAAAAAACAGATGCAAAAGTAGAGAAAAACATTGCTACAAAACTAAAAAACACAATTCCACATAAGTGAAATTTTAATTGAAATTATTAACAAACATCTATAAATTATTTAACGGAGAAACATAATGATAAAGCAAATTATCATATCATTAACCATCGTATCATTAGCATTACCAATGGCTTATAGCCAAAATAATGTCCCAACCAAAGAAGTCCAAAAGGAAGCAATGATTCCAGATAGGGCTATGCATAGCAAAGCGTTAGACACCGATACAAACACATTGCGTAAGCGTGCCGATACGGAACTTAATAGACATAGCCGCGGCTATGACCTAAATGAGAAACAAAAAGCCGAAGCTGCAAAAATATTCCTTGCCGCTGAAAAGGAAATGAACGACTTGCGTGCTAAAATGAATGAAATCAACAAAAAGAAGTTGGCGGATTTCGAGGCACTGCTTACTCCTACGCAAAAGGCAGATAAACAAGCAGCCGATTCTGCAAAAGTTAAGAAATTTCAGGATGCTAAAGCAAGCAAGGATGCTGTAGCCCCGGCTGAGATAAAAACGCGAGAACCAAAAAAGTAATCTGCAATGATGCAAATACGGATACACGGAATTAAGGATGGTAAGCATCCAATAGATTTGCGGACATTAGCGAGTTCTGTGCCAGATATATTCCCAGAATTCATCGGAGAAATACATTTAGAAGGTGTATTGACGAAGTTGGGTAACCGGTATAATTTTTCTGGCACAGCAACTTGTATGGCTCGCTACGTCTGCGACCTATCTTTGGAGGAATACGAGGAAGAGGTTGTGAGTGCTATAGATTGCTCTATGATTGCGGATACGGAATTGTATTTTTTGCAACAGACAAGTTTCGGCGAAGAATTTAATGAGATAGCGTTGCATAGCGAGGACGAATATTTTGATATATCTGCCGAAGTGAAGGATAGTTTGGTCGTCCATTTGCCAATGCGTAGAATAGCACCTCAATATAGAGGAAAGAGTTGGCAGGAGATACATCCAGAATTGGTATCCAATAATAAAATGGATGATAGATGGAGTGGCTTGCAGGGAATAACCTTTGATAATTAAAATAGATAGCATTGAAACATATACCGAATTTAATAACCACGCTTCGCTTATTGTTGTCATTTGTCTTTTTGTATTTATTTACAAGTGCAAACGATTTCGCAATTACGATAGCAGCATTAATTGTCTTTTGCATAGGAGCAATAAGCGATGCATTAGATGGCTGGTTCGCTCGCCGTTACCGAATAGTGAGCAAGTTTGGCGAACATTATGACCCATTAGCAGATAAGTTTTTAACCATATCTGCCTTCGTTGCTTTTTCTATAATGGGAATTGTGCCACAGTGGTGCGTAGTTTTGATAGTTATGCGCGATGTAATAACGACTATTTTGCGGTATGCGTTCTTTACAAGACGCCACATAGAGACATCACGTTCTGCGAAATTAAAGACAATCGTTCAATTGGTATTCATCATTTTCATATTGGTATTGCGAATAGTATCGGAGACAGGAAATTCGGCTGCAGGTGAATTATTGACATCGGACTATGTATTCGTCGCTATGCTATTCGTAACGGCAATTACGCTTTGGACAATGGTCGAGTATATAATACAGATACTGGGGAACAATGAATAGCACCACAAATATCTCTGAAAATAAAATAATCATACACAAGAAAAACAATGGGACAATTAGGTAATAGATTATCAAAAGATATAAAATTCGAAGTTAACCAACGAATACGTGCTCATAAACGAGACAGCCAATCCAATAGCGTCTCTACCGTTACTATGCAAATGCCATTTGAACGGAAATCTAAATGGGTCGCTGCGGCTCTTGCTTACTTTGGTGGAACTTGGGGCTTACAAAAATTCTACATCGGAAGCAAAGGTGCTTGGAAGCATCCAGTGTTCTGCTGGACGTGTGTCCCGACATTAATTGGTATCGTCGACTGCATTCGCTTTGTGTTTATGAGCCAGCAAGAGTTTGATATATATTGCATTAAGAAGCAGGGCTACGTCATAAATGAAGAGATAAATTTTGTGAATATCAATATGCCAGCACCACAAGCACGCTTGATTACTCCAATTTTGCATAGCGGAATGATGCAACTCTCATTCCATATTGGCACGGTTACGAAATCACTACAGAAGGATAAAAATTTGCTCCAACACTTAGATAACAACCCGCAAAACGTTGCCGAATGTATATGCTACGATATGTCGCAAATATATTTGGCGATGTATAAGGGAGAGATGGCTCGCTATGAGATGGAGGCATTTGTAACGACTTTGCTATTGCCGAACGAAAATAGCGATTTGATAAATCGTGGAATTGATCAATTGGAGGAGATGCTGGGTGATGCTAAGTATAAGGAATTTATATCGGGTAACGTATTGATGTATATGAAGATGGACAATCCTTTGTCAATGGTATCGGGCAGTATGAGTAGTTTGTCATTGCCGTCTTTGCTCAAACGGGAGCGTAGTGTGCATTTTGAGGAGTATGGTGAGATGCTGGATAGATTTGCGAAATTTCTATCTACGGTAGATGGAATGGCAACAGCAGACGAACAGGGAGCATTGAAGGGCATATATCCACTAATATACTCGCCGAGTGTGGTGTAAATTTCTATATTCATATAGGATTAAACAGATTTCCTATTATTTTTTTTAATACTCCCCCAACCCAAATGCCAGAAGAATCTTTCACCAACACCTTATACACCAACGACAACCTCTTCATCCTGAATGGCTTAAATAGCAATTTGGTCGACCTGATATATCTTGACCCACCATTCAATACCAAGCGACTATTCTCTGCACCGATAGGTAGCAAGGCAGCCGGCAGCAGTTTCAAGGATATGTGGAGTTGGGAAGATGTCAACGAGGCGTATTTGGAAACGGTAGATATTCAATTCCCCGGCTTGATGGATTTCATAGTCGGCGTTGGTCAAAT
>JAISJI010000051.1 GCA_031261605.1 Ignavibacteria bacterium
AATCGCTCCCCAAATTTGTGAATGAATATAAAAACAATATAGGAATAACGGTCGTTCGACCTATTGACTAATTGTTGTGAAAGTAATCTTTATATATTTTCATAGAACAATACTCGCCACACATAGTACACGGATTACCCGTTTCTATGTTATTGAAAATACATTGGTCTATGGAATATTCTTTTTGTTTCGCCCAATCTAAATTATGACGAGCAGCCGACATTAATCTATCTCTTTCAATCGCATCTGCTCTACCATTAGCCACATCAGCAGCGTGTGCAGCAATTTTCGCAGCAATAATTCCTTCACGCACATCCTGCACTTCGGGCAATCCTAAATGCTCCTTCGGCGTAACATAACATAAGAAATCCGCACCATAAGTAGCAGCCAATGCACCACCAATAGCCGATGTAATATGGTCATAACCCGGTGCAATGTCCGTTACGAGTGGTCCCAATACATACAGTGGTGCGTAATCGGTTAATACCTTTATCGTCTGTATTATGCTCTGTATCTTATTTAGTGGAACGTGTCCGGGTCCTTCTACCATTGCTTGCACACCTGCATTACGAGCGCGTTTCACAAGTTCTCCCAGCACTATCGTTTCGGCAACTTGCGCTGGGTCACCAGCATCATTACCGCAACCGGGACGCAAGCCATCACCCAGAGAAAGCGTAACATCGTAAGTGTGGGCTATTTCAAGCAATCTATCATAATACTCATATAGCGGGTTCTCATTTCCCGTTGCCTTCATCCAAGCGGCAAGCATTGAACCACCTCGGCTAACAATACCTGTAACCCGTTTATGCTTCTCTACTTGCTCCACTACGAAGCGCGTAACTCCACAATGAACCGTAATGAAATCAACACCTGTCTTACAATGCTTCTCTATATCGGAAAATATTTTATCGGCTGAAAGTGTTGCTATATCGTGCTTTTCATCCAATGCCTCTTTTCCTGCTTGATACATCGGAACGGTGCCAAGTGGCAAGTGTGTTGCTGCAAGTATTTGCATACGTGTATCATCAATATTTGAACCAGTGGATAAATCCATTAAAGCATCCGCACCGGTTGTCTCAATAATTTTTACTTTTTCCAACTCCTCCGCATTAGATGACGACTCCTGCGAGGTGCCAATATTCGCATTAATTTTAATATGCAAACCTTCGCCAACACCAGTCGGTATTACATTCTTGCGTGTATTGTTTTTGAGAACAACCACCCTACCACTTGCTACTCTCTGTCGAAGTATGTCCGCATCTACGAACTCCTTTTTTGCGATTGCTGCAACTTCTGGTGAGATTATATTATTCTTTGCTTGTTCTATTTGTGTCATTGTTGGATAAATATGCTTCATATATAAATGCAAATATACGTAAAAAAAAAGAATTCCACTCACATATTGAGCAAATAAACCAAAAGTCCCTCCCGATGAGAGGGACTTTTAAATTACTTCATATTCCTTGTGGAACCGGGAGGGTAATGCTAATTATATGTTCCACATATATAATGTAGCATTATCACCGATTGATTGTAATCATTAAGTGCATTAACATACTCCATTCTGAGGTCTATAGCCGACTCCAACTTATGTATGTTATCCAAATATGTAATCTCGCCACTCTTATACATAGCATCGGACAACTCTTCTATTTCGTGTGCGTGGTGTAGCCCTGTATGAAGATAATGGTCTAGTAGAAACTTTGCCTTCTTGTATTCGTTGACATACATTTGGTATTGCTTCTGCAACTGCATTTGGTTGTCCGCCTGCTCTAATTGCGCTATTTGCAATTCCTTTGCAGCCACTTCGCTATTTGCCTTCTGTTCAAAAAATAGGATTGGAACAGCAATTCCTATTTCAAAGCCAACAAAGTTTCCCGGCTCAAAGCGTTCTCGCTCTTGGTCGTATGGATTGAATCCCTTGATGAACATCTGATGACGCAAGGTTAAAGAAAATGACGGCAAGAATTGCGAATTTTGCAGCGATTTGTTCAATTCCAAAGCATTCACTTTGCTATCATAATAGGCAACGCTCGGTGATGACGGACTTATGACAGCCATATCTTTCTCTGCAAAGGAAAGTATAGGCAAATCTTTCTCATTGGGCTGTATGGCATTGTCTGTATTGAGAAGACGCTGCAAATCCGCAATGGTATTGGTAATATCAATATCGGTAGAATAAATCTTAATGGCGTTGTCATTAAGCGACTTCTCCGCATCAATTACATCCAATCTATTGGCTTCACCTTCATCCATCTTGGATTTTGTGAGCGCAAGAAGTTCTTTATACAAGACCTCTTGCTTTGCTAATATTCCAGCTACATCCTTCAAATACAGCAACTTATAGTAATTGCTGGCTATTTCTTTAATTACTTCATTTTGAGCAATATTATAGCCAATTTGTTCCAACTGTGACTCTGCCTTAAGAACATTATGGCGTTTTGCATAAATCGTTGGAAACTCGAAGGATTGTGAAATGGTGAAACTATTGTCCGGACTACTACCCGGAGCAGGGTCTTGCGTAAATGCAATGGAGGTCGGCTCAAAGCTATATGCTGTCTTTTGCAATATAGTTGCACGCTCCGTAGATATGCGTGATGCTTTGAGCGACAGGTTATTGGAAATGGCGGTATTAATGCAATCCTGTAGTGTTGCAAGTGTGTTCTGGGCATAACTCCGCACACCAATACCGGTTGCCATAATCAGTGTTATAGCAACTGTGATGAATTTAGTTTTAGTTTTCATTGTGATTTTATGAAATGTGAAATTTAAAAACAAGTTTAATAATTCGGTACCTAATCAGTAACGCTTGCTTTTTTATTTAAATTTAGTTTTTCAATTTTTTAGTTTCACAAAAATAACAACTTTTTTTTAATTTATTGCAAAAAAAATATTTTTTTGTTCATTAAGTATCTCTTAATACCGTCTCTAATTCTGTTTTTGCATCCGTTTTTGCATCTCTGTATTTCACGATAAGCGGAGTAGATATGCTGAGACCATTGGCTTTGCCATACTCACTATTCACCTGACGCGAACCCTGAATTACAACAGCATTCTCCGGTATTACAAGCGGGCTATTCGCTGAACTTACAAGCACCGTCTCATTAACCAAATCATACACCTTCACAGAAGCATTTAGTATAACACCTGTGCCGATAACCGCATTCCGCTGGACTATCACACCTTCATATATACCACAATTTCCGCCGACCATTACATCATCCTCTATGATTACAGGACTTGCACCTATCGGCTCAAGCACTCCACCAATCTGTGTCGCAGCACTGATATGAACACGCTTTCCTATTTGGGCACAAGTTCCAACTAATGCGTGCGAATCAATCATCGTTTCCTCATCTACATACGCTCCTATATTGATATACATCGGAGGCATACACACCACACCTCTCGCTACATAAGCACCTGTCCGGACGGAAGAACCACCCGGCGGTATTCGTATATTGTCATCCAAGTAAATAGATTTCAGCGGAAGTTTATCAAAGAATTCAAAAACGCCAGAAGACATTTCCACCATCTTATTATAGCGATACAACAGCAATATACCTTGCTTCACCCATTGATTAACTACCCATTGCCCAGATATTTGTTCTGCTGCGCGAACGTATCCATTGTTGAGATTACGCAGAAGTTCTTTCAATGCTTTCGCTTGAGCATCTGATAATTCTGATGGCGATGAGGAAACTATATTCGCTAACTCATTCCTTAATTCTATTATATCCACTTTCTACCTACTGATAATTAATGTCGTTGTAAATACTTGAGTCGGAGTGAACATTCGCAAAGAATACGTGCCATTCGCAAAATCCGATAATGGGAGAGTAAAGTCAAACTCAAATCCGCCAGCATTTGTTGCATTCCATTCTTTAAGAGTGTGCGAATTGCCAAGTATATCAGATATTTCTATAATGTGTTTGCCCACTTCAATAACCGCTCCTGTTACTGTAATCTGTCCATTACTTGGATTTGGAAGAACGAACAATGCCGGCTCTGCACCAGTATAAGTAATAGTTCTATCTCCGCCTTCTAAGCAAATATCTATTGAGAACAAGCCACTCTTTCTAATCAAATTTCCTACCAATATTTCGCTATTAAATACCACTTTAGATATATCTATATCCGATTGAATCGCATCGCCAAGCATCGCATCGCCACTGATATTCACTAACCAAGTCCGTGTTCCAGCAACAAGCGAAGGAGCAACAATATTCGTAATAGTAATCGTCTGTAATTGCCCATCTATAGCACTTGCGAATGAACCTCTGTTGGCTGATTTTGGATAATACAATGTCTTATTTATATTCACAACCAATGTATCGAGCGTTAAATCAACAATATCTTGGTCTGCCGTTATATAAATAGGAATACTTACATCTGACTTATAAGGCGATACATTCAAAACACTATCCGCTTCTATTGTAAAGGAATAGCGTGGTTTTTCATCCACATATACTTGTATTGGAATTCGTGTTGAATCTAAGCAGCCATTCGGATACTCCCAAACAAGAACTAATGTATCGTAAAGCATCCCAACATCTTCCGCCTCCACAGTAACAGCAAATGGCATAGTTGATGAAGTTGTAGTCAAAGGATTAACACCGAAATGCGTCTTTACTATAAGATAACTGCCTTTATAGTTCCCCATATCAACCCTTTGAGAAAGTAACTCAATAGCAACTTCTTGTGTCGGATGCTCATCTATGTATATAGTATCAAAATCCAAACTTGTAGGAGTAATTCTTATCGCTTCTGTTACAGTTGTTGTAAGATTGAATGTATATATCGTTTTATTTCCATTGGAACGCAATACCTCTATTAGATATTCAACATTCTTATCGCCAATTGGAGTTGCAAGCGAAGTAGATATATAAAATTCTACAGGATGATTCTTTGACGCATCTATCGCTAATGGTAATTCTGGCTGGCTTATAGAGCAACCATACATATTTGTATCTGCACCTCTCGCCCTAACGATAAGAATGGAATCGTATTGTCCAACTATATTATCATCCGCCAATATGTTTCCCACAAATATCGCACTATCGCATAGCGTAATTGTGCGGGATATATCTAAGGTATCATAATATGGCTTGCCATACACTTTAATAGTAATCGGTATACGCAACGTATTTGAACAATATTCATAATGAAGCACAACAACTAATGTATCGTAATAAGTGCCGGCAGCAGGTAAATTATCGTATGAAACCACAGCATATACCATATCGCCTTCATAATGAAATTCGTGACCGACAAGGTTTGATTCTAAATTAAATACTGTGTTGCCGGCTTGGGCTAAGTAAGCACTCTCTATTTCCGAACTATAATTAGAACGATAGTTAAGTTTTATGCTATCTTTACCAGAATTACCGACAAAATCATCATCAAATAAAAATATTGATGGCGATGCCTCAAGCGGATTATCTACAATGAATGAAAATATATTTTGCACTATTGTCACTTGCCCTGTATTATCTGTGTGATAAATATCAAATCTAAAGTAGTAAATTCCATAAGTCAGACCTGTTGTATTTATTTCTATCTGCCAAGCTACCGTTGAATCACGCTCTAAAACGTATGGCAACACAGGTGTAACCAAAGATACATAAGGAGAGCCATCTGGATTTGTGCCATAAGGATATATTTTAATTTCTGTTATTGTTAATCTCTTTCCTTGTGCCGTATATGTATTTGAATGAGTGCCCATAGCACAATCAGAATAAACCCCCAATGGTATTGTTCCTTGTGGTGGCACAATAATTGGCTCGCTCTCTGTCAATAATCCAGTTATTGGTATCTTTGTCTCATTTCCACAATTTGACACTATCTTTATTGTATCAATAAATGTTCCATCTACCGCATTAATATTAGGTATATATTTAATCTGAACCGTCATAGAACTATGCGAAGGTATATCTCCACTCTTCGGCAATATATCATAATTCACCTGTTGCGAAACAATTACAATATCTGATATATGAATTGTAATATCTGAATTATTGTATATTATTATGCTTGTATCTTGCTTTGGTGCCGTCTTCAATATTGTGCCAAGTTCCATCAAATTTACATTATACTTCAATTCTCTCTTATCTATAACCACTTTCACTACCATCATCCAAGGATTTTGCTTTGCTGTATCGTTATGCATTACTCTTATCGTATCGTAATATGTTCCCGATGGAACATTTGCCGGAATATTATATTTTACGCTTACAGACGCAGTATCAAATGGCTCTAAAAAGTATATCGCATTCCCTGTATATTGTGGAGGAGTATGACTCGGGTTAGTAAACCGCGTTACAAGTTCTGTAATCCATCCCAATTTGTTCGTCATTGAACCCTCTTCAAAACTCAATCTATCCGTTCCAATATTGCAAATTCGCTGAAGCGGTATCTCTACCAATGTATCTATACAATACCGCAAAGTATCGTTGTTCGGTAAATTCTCTATCAACTGCAAAACAGGGAATATCGGCACATCAACTACCTTCAATATACCGGCTGCTGCTTGCGATAAAATGAATTGTGGTATTGCTGTATATGTATTACTACTATGGTCATCCACCACCTTTGCTGTAAAAATATACCATATTGTATCTTCACTTGATGTCCAATAGTTTGCTGGTATTTCCTCTGCCCAACTCCCTGCTACTTGGTCATAATTTTTCCATTCGCCGTGTTCCGATTTAATGAACAGACGCGAATCGCCATCAGAATATCCCCTTAATGTTGCCGTCTTATTTCTATTTATAAAACTTGTTGTATCTATTGCAACTCCCTCTGCTTTTTTGAAACTATTATAAATCGTTACATTCCTATTGGTTACACCATCCAAACGAGCATAGCCATCAGGTAAATCACTACCATCATTGCTATATATTGCATCTACATTTATCCCCATCTTAGCAGTAAGTATTATCGCTCCACCAGAGCCATTTCCTCCATTGCTTTTGTCACTTCCATTTCCACCTTTCGCACCATTCGCTGTAACGCTATGGATGTTAATATTGCGGGCACTAATTGAAATAGCACCACCACCGCCACCACCATAGCCAGAATTAGATGCGGCTACAATATTGGGATTGCCACTTGCTCCGGCACTACCACCAGCAAGCGGAACTATATAGCGATTACCGTGTATTCTTCCATTTGCTCCAGTTGTGTCTGAAGAACTATTGAAATTTGCATAAGTGCCCTTTCCACCGGGTTGATTTTGTCTGACGCCACTACCACCGCCATAGCCACCTGCTCTATCGTCATCGGCACTACCAACACCGGACTGACCAAATGGATGACCTGTTCCACCTCCTGCTGACTCGTAGCCCGCCTTACGTGCTCCTGCCACTCCATTTATACTGAATCCAGACGGACTTAGGTCCCACGCAGTTTGAGTGTTTTTCTCATAACTACCAGAACCAGTTCCTCCATTTTGAATACTGAATGAATAATTGCTAGAATAATTTATTCCACCACAACCACCACCAGTAAAGCCATTACCCGCTCTCAGACGCGAATCATTGAAAGCCCAATGGTCAGACATAAAATTCTCATCTCTAAAGGCACCGCCACCGCCACCGCCACCTACTCCACCATCTTGGTTAGTAGCATCGGCGGAAATCTCTGTATTTGCCCCACCGCGTATATCGCCTGTCGCTATCAGCGTGAAGGGCAAATATGCTTGGTTGCCTTCCATCAGAGGGTCGCAATCGTTCTTGCTTATTGTATATCTCTTATCACCAAAAATAATGCTATCAACGAGCATTGCCCCACGTGGAGAACGTCTACCTAATTGACCTTCGCCGAGAACAGATTCAGCCAATCCGCTAATATCGCCAAGATGAAATGGCTTCACTACATAGAAGTCAAACCTATTCACCTCTACGCCATTTTGATACAGCGCTATTGGTATGCTCGTTGCTGGCGTGTAGTCCGTTGATGTAGCCACAACATTTGGATGGATAAATGCTTGGGTCGTTATCAACCTTCCATTCCAACTAACACATAGCGGAGAAAATTGTATTTTCCACTCATCCGCCGCATTTGTTGGCTTCATATATAGCGTTGGACCTGATAATACTACCATTTGGTCTGCACCAAATGCACCAACAGAATCCACATTGGCTATTAGTTCAATATAGACATTCATACCCGGCGCACCAATATCTGGAATGATATATGCTGCCTTATTGGTAACTTGGGAATACAATGGATAACTTAGTAATAACAATAATATTGTTAGCGTTTTAATAATATGAGTTCTCATAATCGGATTATTTTTCTTTTTTTCTTTATACTAATTTTGCAATATACAAAAAAATATGGAAATAAACATACTTAGTTGTTTTTCAAAAGATTTATTAATGTTTCTAATCTCATTCCTCTTGATGCTTTGACAAGTATATCGCAGTTTGTCGGCAATACATCCTTGATATATGTAGCAATTTCAGATACTTCGGAGAAATGGATTATTTTGTGCATCTGTTTTTGTATGCTATCCGCTGCAACAAGCATATTGTCGCCAATGAGTAGCACTTTGTCGGCTACCATAAGCGAATATTCAATCACCTCTATATGCTCTGCAAGAGTGGCATCTCCCAATTCAAACATATCGCCCAATACAGCAACCTTATACTCACTATCTCGCATCATTGACAGCGTCTTCAGCGACATAACCATAGAGGACGGATTTGCATTATAGCAATCGTTCAGTATCCGATTACCACCAATTTCCTCTATCACCATCCTCGCATAGCCATCAGATGCAGCAACATAAGCATTAAGCCCAGCCACTATCTCATCACCACTTAGTCCCATTCCATAGCCCACTGCTGCTGCAGCCACAGCATTATGAGCAATAGCCAATCCTACTGCTTGCAGTGTCGCTTTATAACTGCGAGTATCAGATGGCAACGTAAATGTAATAGTTGGATGCAAATGTTCATCAAATTCTATCGCTGCATTGAAATCTGCATCGCTATCTATCCCATAAGAAAGATAATTAATCATCACCCTGCGATATTTACTCAACCGCAAATCATCCGCATTAATAAAGCACTTACCATTGCTATTAAGCAAATATCCAAGTAGAAATGTCTCTTCTATTTCTACTAAATCCAAATCCGTCAGCAACTCCAAATGCTCCTTGCCGATATTCGTTATTATTCCATAAGTCGGTCGCACCATATTGGAAAGCGTGCTAATCTCACCCGGCATATTCGTCCCAATTTCAATTATCGCCATATCATAGTCATTAGAGAATTGGAGCAACATCTGCGGAACACCGATAGTATTATTGAAATTCTTATATGTCCGCAAGCATCTGTAGCGTTGCGACAGAATAGAATAAATTAGTTCTTTTGTGCTTGTCTTGCCATTTGAACCAGCCACCGCAATCACCGGAAAGTTATATCTATTGCGATGGAATGTAGCCAATTCGCCTAGTGCAATCAATGTATCTGGCACAGCAATAGTTGGAATATCTGCAGTAGATATGTATTTGGTGGAAACAATAATTGCCGAAGCACCCTTTGCTATTGCCTCTGGTATGTTATCGTGTCCATCATACTTTTCGCCCTTGAGTGCTACAAAAATATTTCCTTGCTCTATTGTGCGGCTATCGGTTGATACACCAACACTACTCCACTCAGACGTAAAGCCATCACAGCTATCTCCAAATATTGCAAGTAGTTCTATCGCATTAAATGATGCGTAATTTTTCATTCGTCCCTCTGTTATTAAGTAATCATTGTTATAAATTCTTCTTCATTAAGTATCTGCACGCCAAGCGATAACGCTTTGTCATACTTGCTACCGGGGCTATCTCCGACCACGACGTAGTTAGTTTTCTTACTTACGCTCTTGGTTTCCTTTCCACCAAATGCTTCTACTTTTTTTGCTGCTTCTGAGCGGGACATAGATGCAAGTTCTCCCGTAAAGACAAATGTCTTGCCCTCTAAAGCATTGCTGGTAGTCGCTTCTTGCACTGCTACAAATTGCAAGCCCGCTGCTTTGAGACGTTCCAGCATTGCCAATTCCGTCTCATCGTGCAAAAACAGAAATACCGATGTTGCAATACGCTCGCCAATTTCATAAATTGCTTTCAAATCGTCTATACTTGCAGCGGACAGCAATTCCAATGACGGAAAATGCTTAGCCAATATTTTTGCGTTCTTCTCTCCTACAAAGCGTATTCCTATCGCATATAGAACATTCACAAATGGCTTGTTCTTACTCGCCTCAATGGCTGTTAGTAGGTTGTCAATACTCTTTTCGCCATATCTATCTATTCGCTTCAGGTCAATTTCCTTGCGGTGCAAATCGTATATGTCAGCAATGTTGGTAATGAAGCCGAGCGATACAAATTTATCCACCACCTTTTCACCCAATCCTGCAATATCCATTGCGGTGCGTGATGCAAAATGCTCTAACTTACGGCGTATCTGCCAAGGACAATTCGGATGCTCACAATAGTGGTTTGCTTCGCCTTCTATGCGGACAATCGGGCTATGCAAGGGACAAATGCAATGTGTAGGATACACAAATGGCTTAGCATCTATTGGACGCTTCGCTGCAATCACCTTTGTAACTTTTGGAATAACATCGCCCCCCTTCTCTATACTCACCACATCTCCAATATGCAAATCAAGTTCCGCTACAAAATCCGCATTATGCAGTGTTGCACGGCTAATTGTGCTACCAGCAAGGAACACAGGAGCAAGTTCTGCAACCGGTGTAATAGCACCAGTCCTGCCTACTTGCAATGTAATATCATTCAGCGTTGTCTCTGCTGCCTCTGGCTCATACTTATATGCAATAGCCCAACGCGGACTGCGACCAACACTACCAAGGTAATCTTGTTGTCGCATATTATTTAACTTAACCACCGCTCCATCTGTCTGAAAGCCCAGTGTAAAACGCTTCATTCGCCATTCATCTACGAACGCAAGCACATCATCTATACTATCGCATAATTTGGTGACATCGCTAATCGGAAATCCCATCTGTCGCAATATCTGTATGTTCTCGCTCTGGCTGTTCAATTTCACTTGCTCGGAAAATAGATAATAGCAAACTATACGCAACGGACGCTTCGCCACTTCCTTAGAGTTAAGCAACTTGATAGAGCCAGCTGTGAGATTGCGTGAATTGGCGTATAACTTCTCATTCTCCTCTTGTCGCTTCTCATTAATGCGAACGAAATCCGCATCTGTCATATACAATTCACCTCGCACCTCAAAATCCGTAAGTTCCACACCATCAACAAGCACGCTATTGACTTGCAGAGGTAAGTTACGCACGGTCTTGATATTGGCAGTCACATCATCGCCAGAAGCACCATTTCCACGCGTTACCGCTTGGGTAAATAAGCCATTCACGTATTTGATACTAATGGAAACGCCATCAAATTTCATCTCAGTAAAGTATTGGTAGTTCTCTCCTTCTAAGCCGGAGGATACACGTTTATCAAAATCGCGAACATCCTGCTCATTATACGTATTGGAGAGCGACAGCATTGGTATAGAATGCTCAACGGTAGCGAACTCCGATGCGATTGTTCCGCCCACTCGCTGTGTTGGCGAAGTTGGTGTAATCAACTCGGGATGCTCCTTTTCCAACTGCACCAATTGGGCGAATAATTGGTCATAGTCGTAATCGGAAATAAGTGTCTCCGCATTTGTATAGTAAGCGTTATCGTATTTATTAATTAATTGTTGTAGAGTATTTATATCTTGCATTGGTATTGCTTAAATTTGTTATTTTAATAATTCATTCATTAATAGATGTGTAGGTAAGTCCATAACGCCGGGATGGTCTTAGTTGTTGACACCGCATAGAAAAAACAGAATGCTGCTATAATAAAATATTTCATAATTGTTTCCGCTAAACGTTATTGTTATTAAATATTACTTGTAAATATATAAAAATATTATTAATTTGCAAACATATATATTTACAAATTTTAATTATAACGGAGATATTATGCCAGAACTAAAACCTTTCAGGGCATTCAGACCCAAACAAGAGTTCGCTCAAAAAGTTGCAGCAAAACCTTACGACGTCCTTAATTCAGATGAAGCAAGAGAAGAAGTAAAGGGTAATCCATTGTCTTTTCTACATATCGGTAAGCCCGAAGTAGATTTAGACCCATCTATTGACCTGCACGATGAGCGGGTATATGCTAAAGCAAAAGAGAATTTGCATAAGTTAATTGATGACAAAGTCCTTGTCCAAGACGATGAGGAGCATCTATATTTGTATTCGCAAACTATGGATGGTAGAACTCAATTCGGACTTGTCGGTTGCGTCCATAAAGATGATTATTGGAACGACAACATCAAAAAGCACGAGAAAACTCGTAAAGACAAAGAAGAAGACCGCTGCCAGCATGTTAGAATTACAAATGCGCATACCGGTCCTATTTTCCTAACTATGCCAGATAATCAGGAACTCAACGACATCATAAAGAAGATTGCTGCGAACGCTCCCGATAACGATTTAACGGACAATATGAATGTTCGCCATACGAGTTGGGTAATATCTGATGCCGCTATCTGCAAGCGTATCCAAGAGATTTGCAAGGATACAAAATACTTCTATATCGCTGATGGTCATCATCGTAGTGCTGCTGGCGCTATTGTCGGAAGAGAACGTGAAAAAGCAAATCCTAATCATACCGGCAAAGAGGAATACAACTATTACTTAGCAGTGCTATTCCCAGCAAGCCATTTATATATAATGGATTACAATCGCCTTGTAATGGATTTGAATAGTAATACAGAGGAGCAATTTATGGCTAAACTTAATGAAGTGTTTGATGTAGAACCGCAAACGACGCAGTTTAAGCCAACAAAGAAGGGCGAAGTTGGTGTGTATATATCGGGCAAATGGTACAAGTGCAATTTCAAGCCAAAATACGCTTCCAATGACCCCGTGGAAGGACTTGATGTATCGCTTTTACAGAACAATGTCCTCAATCCAATACTTGGCATTGATGACCCACGCACAAATAAACGCATTGATTTCGTTGGTGGTATTCGTGGTATTGGAGAACTCGAGAGACGTGTAAATTCAGGCGATATGAAAGTTGCATTTGCGTTATTTCCAACTTCCATTCACGAACTAATTAACATTGCAGATGCTGGTAAGATAATGCCACCGAAAAGCACTTGGTTTGAGCCGAAACTTGCAGATGGTATGTTTGTGCATTTTATGGATTAACAAATCTGTTATATTTACAAAGTTATAGTAAATTCAAAATTGTAATCATTACAATTTTACTATAAGTCCGTTATTGTAGGGGTTCAAAATTTTGAATCCCTACATTTTTGTTCTAATTCTTAATAACCATAAATGTTGCGGTTAGTTGCAATTTATCATTCAAAGTGCAGACCGCTAAGTATGTCCCTGTTTTTTGCAAGAGGGATTCCGGTATTTGTTCTTTGCCATAAC
>JAISJI010000006.1 GCA_031261605.1 Ignavibacteria bacterium
CCATATTGGCAGTTAAAGGATTATGGAGGAATAAACTTATGGTAGAATCATTAGTTCAATGGACTTTGTTAAATAATCCAAACTTTCTCGCTAAATCACTGGATTTTAATATATCAAAAGTGATTGGGCAAGAGATAACTACTGATTTTGGTCGTATTGATTTTGCATTGTCAAATAATAAAAATGAGTCGCTTGTAGTTGAGTTGGAAACAATGCTTGATAGCCAATCTAAACTAGATTATTGCTTCAATCAAACTCTCAATTATAAGAATATAAAGTTTGCGACTAAAACCAGTTATTGTATTCTATATGCAGAAGAAACAAAACCAATTAAACAGAAAATAATAGAAACATTTGGAAAAAATAATGATATACAAATACAAACCTATTCATTAGAAATAGCAAAGCAATTATATAAGGAAACTGTAGAACGACTAAGTTTGAGTGTAGGTTTGGCATTACCGAGTCCAAAGAATTATACAATTTGTTATCTTCGCTGGCTAAACAAGATAATGAAAACATTTGGGGATTTAGACAAAAGTGTTCTGAATGAATCGGAAATATTTCTGCCTTTTATTAATGCTAAAAACAATAGAACAAACTTTAATTGCTATAAACGAATAGCATTGGATTTTGAATTGATGATACAAGATATTAATAATTATATACTTACAGAATATGGAGAAGTATTTATAGCCAATATGAATCCATTTATTGAAGCAACCCGAAACACTTCTTCTATTGATTTAACTAACGAACAGAAAAGATTATTGCTGAAAATACTTACAAATGGAAATTGGGAAAATAAAATACATAAGGTGAATATTTATTGGTTTTTACGATTTATTGAAGTGACACAAGGTCAATGGATGCCTAAAAATCATAATATAGAACAAAATAAGTTGGAAATAGCAAGAGGTTTATTTAATGTTTCTTATAATGGCAGAACAATGCACGAGTTTTTAGCTTGGTGTTGTAATTATTGTATTGAACTTGGTTTGGTGGAAAAGATAAATTCTACTTCTGGGTATGACCAAGTGTTCTTAACGCCATTGGGAGTAGAAATCAATAATATTTTTAGTATTGATTTGACATTGAAAAAGAATAGAATGAACTTAAGTTTTAAATATTTAGAATAAATGAAATCCAACAAGAAATAGAAAAACTAACGAAATAATTATGAAAGAAAACATAAAAAATAACGAAATACTTAATAAACTCATAGAGTTAATTAAAAAGAACAAAGGCATCATCACTCCCAATGAAGCCATTGCCTCCTCCGGATATAGCAAAGATGAAGTAATAACATCGCTTAATCGCTTGCTGGAACTATATGAGGTGAAAGTAAACCTAAATGCAAATACAGGCGCTTTGCAATATGTATTTAAGTATCCGCTTTTCCAAAGAGGTAGCAAAACATTTGCCGAGAATATGGCAAGTGTTGCAAGTTTCCTATATAAGATATTTAAGCAAGTGTATAAGGTTTCTATTGGCGTTGTGCTGATTGCTTATACCATCATTTTTGCATTGATACTTATTGCGATTTCATTCGCTGGACAGAGCAACGACCGCGACAACGGAAGTAGCGGTGCCGGACTGCATTTAGTTGGAGTAATGTTTCGTGCTATATTTGAAGGAATGTATTGGCATACAGTATTCCGTCCTATTGAATATGCTTACGACCCTTATGGTAATAGATATAAGACATTTAAGAAGGAAAAGAAAGGTGCTGGCTTCATTAAATCCGTATTCCAATTCGTATTTGGACCAGAAGAACCAAAGTTTGACCCATTAGCAGATGCTCGCGAAGTTGCGGCATACATACGATTGAAAACGAAAGGGAAATTGACTTCCGCCAATATAATTGAACTATCTGGTGCTGACTATTCTAAGGCGGACTCCAAACTTGCGGAATATGCTGGTAAGTTTAGTGGCGATTTAGAGATTAGTAATGACGGAGTGCTATATGGTGAATTCTCTAATATTATGGGGAATGTTACCGCCGATGAGATTAAGAATATTGAATATTATCAAGATGAAGTAGAGCCACCTGTGGAATTCACCGGTAATACAGGCGGAAGGAATACAGCCATAGTATTGATGAATGCGTTCAATCTAATTATGTCTTTTGTTATGTTATATACTCTAAGTGAACCGGTTGCATACGGAAAAGGTGAAGATGTGCGAATGTATGATTTAACGGCTGTAGCGTTTCTTGCGTATGTTCCGATGGTAATTTCTTCGCTATACTTCATTATTCCGCTCATCAGAATACCAAGTTTCGCTGTTCGCAAAAAGAATCGCAATAGTAGAGTGTTACATAAGAAACTTGTTGGCTACATTTGTAGCAGCCGTAGAAAAGTATATCACTTATCCGATTTCATTGCTGCTGTTGTGGGTAAGTGGTCAGAGGCGGAGGTGCAATCGATGTTAGAACGCATTGTTGTGGAATTGGATGGTAAAATGGAAATAGATAGCAATGGAAATGTTCTCTACACATTTGAAAGATTATACAATGAATTAGTATTACAATAATTAATAAATTATGCAAAACAATAAAACAAAAATAGTAGTATTTACTGGTTCCGGAATATCTGCCGAAAGCGGTATTAGCACATTCCGCGATGCTGGCGGTCTGTGGGAGAATCATAAAGTAGAAGACGTAGCAACAGCAGATGCCTGGGAACGCAATCCCGAACTTATACTGAAATTCTATAATGCCAGACGAAAGCAATTATTGGAATCCAGACCCAATGTAGCGCATACATTAATTGCGGAACTTGAGGATATTTACGATGTATCGGTCATTACACAGAATGTAGATGATTTACACGAACGAGCCGGTTCTACTAACGTTCTGCATCTGCACGGCGAATTGACGAAATGCCGTAGTTCAAAGAATAACAAATTGATTTACGACATTGGTGAGGATTTGCAGATGGGACAGCGTGCCGAAGATGGTAGCCAACTACGTCCACATATTGTATTCTTTGGCGAGGATGTGCCGAATATGACTCCTGCGATGGAGATTACCAAAACGGCAGATATTTTTGTTGTAATTGGCACATCATTAGTAGTGTATCCAGCGGCTAGTTTGCTATATTACGTGCGACAGGATGCGGCTGTCACTCTTATTGACCCCAATCCTCCAACGAATTTATCGCAAAATATAAATGTAATACCAAAGAAAGCAACAGAGGGCGTAACAGATTTCGTAGAACAATTAAAGAATGCAAAATGAGAATACTTGGAATAGACCCGGGTTCTGTATTCTGTGGCTATGGAGTTATAGATGCAAACGGGAAGGAACTAAAAATAGTGGAATATGGAACAATAGAAGTAAAAAAGAAAGCAGAAGAAATTACTTTGCGTATGAAAGAAATTTACGAACGCATACATTCTGTGATAGAACGGACACAGCCAGCAACAGCATCTATTGAAGCGACTTTCTTTGGTAAAAATGTGCAATCATTGCTTAAACTTACGATGGCTCGCTCTGCTGCATTGATGGCGATAATCAATTCCGATGTTAGTGTCAATGAATACTCGGCTAAGGAGATAAAACGCTCTGTTACAGGACGTGGCAATGCCAGCAAAGAGCAAGTTAGATTTATGGTTAAAGCATTGCTTGGTATCTCAAGCGATACAGAATACTTTGATACAACGGATGCTCTTGCTATAGCAATATGCCATCATTACAATTCAGATAGTAGCAAACTTAAGCGAAATACATCTTGGGCACAATTTATAAAGGAAAATCCACAAAAAATCGCTAAATTGTAGCCCAAATACTTTATAAAAACAATTTTATCTAAAAAACTAAACAAGATTATGGAAGAATCAAATAAATTTCGTTCAACTACTGTCATCGGCGTTATACGTGATGGCAAAGCGGTGCTCGGCTCCGATGGACAAGTGACACAAGGGCAATCCATTGTAATGAAAGGCAATGCACGCAAAGTCCGCAAAATATACAACAACCAAATACTCGTCGGCTTTGCTGGTAGCACAGCAGACGCATTTACGCTACTCCAACGCTTCGAAGAGAAGGTTGAAGCGAACGGAGGCAAGTTAATGAAAGCATCCATTGAATTGGCTAAGGATTGGCGAACGGATAAGTATCTCCGCAAATTAGAAGCAATGCTTATTGTTATGAATAAAGAAGAGGCATTGCTGATAAGCGGAACCGGAGATGTAATAGAGCCGGAAGAAGGCATTATCACCATTGGCTCCGGCGGACCTTATGCTCTTGCAGCAGCACAAGCATTGATGAATCATACAAAGATGTCTGCCAGAGAAATTGTAGAGGAATCTTTGCGTATTGCAGGAAATATTTGTATTTACACTAATACTAATTTAACCATTGAAGAGTTGTAATTTGACACCAATATTAAAGAAATCGTTAAAGTATGTGATAATTGCTGTTCTAATCGTTGGCTCGATTTGGGGAGTTGTCCATAATTTAGATATAGACCAATTTATAGAAATATTTTCTAATATCCGCTGGGAATATGCCTTATTGTCCGTTCCTATTGCAATACTATCTAATGTAGTTCGCGCAGTCCGCTGGAAGATATACTTAAAGCCGATAAAAGAAGCGAAGTCATTTCTCAATCTTTTCTCCGCTGTAATGGTCGGATACGCCATTAACAACATTACACCACGCGGCGGTGAAATAGTGCGACCATTCGTATATGCTCGTAGAGAAAATATATCTAAGTCGGCTGTATTAGCAACTATTATAGTAGAGCGTGTTATAGATGTAATATTTCTACTGATATTATTCTTCATTGCGTTCCTTGCAAGTAAAGAGTCAATAATGGCAGCGTTTCCTTGGCTCACAACGGATTCGCTTACGTATATGAGCATTTTGGTCTTAGCGGTTGTAGTGATGTTGTTCCTTGTAATTTCTACTAATATTGTAGAACGCATAATTAAATTAGTTGCAAAGCCACTTCTCCCGAAGTATTATGATAAAATTGCTGCGACTTGGGATAACTTCAAAGTGGGTTTTGCTTCATTGAAGAACGGCAAAAGCTACATTAAGAATATTCTGTATTCTGCACTAATGTGGTTTCTATATGCAATACCATCTTATATGATGTTCTTCTGCTTTGACTTTCAGGATACATTGCACTTAGGCATATTTGATGCGGGCTTGCTACTTGTTGTATCTGGTATTGGTATGTCTATTGCACCTACTCCCGGCGGTATAGGGGTGTATCATTGGCTGATTACTACTGCTCTTATGTCTCTGCATCCAAGTATTAGCAACGAAGAAGCATTAGCATTTGCAACAGTTGCCCACGGCGTAAATCTATTGCAACAAGTGCTGGTCGGAATGATATTCATCGTCCGTGAGAACGTGCGAGGCATACCTAAAGATGATGTCGCTACTGAGGAAGTAGCCATTGAAACGAATGACGAATTATCAAATATATAAATTGAAATAAAAAAATTAATCGGAATAAAATTATGAAACACGCATTTTACATATCAATACTAATTGTGCTATTGACTTCGTGCAGTAGCGACGAACCATACATAGATAATTTTACTGCCTCGCTATCGTTCATTGTCCAGATGAGTGATGGCACTTTGCAGCGTATCGCTAAGGACAATTCTATTACTCAAATTGAATTGGGCGATGCAAATATTGGACAGATAAGCAAAATAAAAAAGTTCAGAGGTAAGTATTATCTCATCTCCGAAACAAAACGCAAGGTATTCATCCTTACAGAGAAGACCTACGAACTCGCCGAAGTAGATTACTCCGAGTATGGCTTCACGCCCGCGGACATCTGCTTTCCAAATGCTACCGATGCTTATGTTATAGATAAAAACTATGGCATCGTAACCATTATTGACCTAACGACAAACCAACTTGCAAGCATAAGAATTACAATAGACGATGCCGCCGGAAGCATTGATGGCACCGGCAACCAAGTATATGTTACACTTCCACAAATGGATGTGGTATCCGTAATTGACACTCGCACTAACACCGTTGTAGATAACATATCCGTTCCAAATAGCCCGACATACGTGGCTTTCACTGATGATGGCACAAGTGCTGTTGTCCTCTCTACTACTCTGCCCAATGTATCGGTGGTAGATGTCACTAATCGCAATGTTAAGACAGAACTTACACTCGGTGGTGCAAATACCGATGCGTCAAAAAAAATAATGCCGACTGCAATCATCTCCTCGCCCACATATATGTATATTACTGCAAACAACGGCACCACATCCGGCTATGCTCTTTGGCGTATGACAGCAAGCACATTGCGCTCCGCTGTTAGTATGTCCAAAGTTAAAAACGTATGCGCTGGATACAGCGGTAACGCTAATGTCTTCTACGTGGTAGAAGATGCTAATACTCCCCAAATCACTCTCTACGATGCAAAGAGCAACGAGAGAATGCGAACCATACCAATCCCAACACTTCCAACGGCCATAATATTAGAGTAAAATACTAGAAAAGTGTGCAAATAACACACCACCATCGGCTATTTTCCCGCAAACTGCAACTTTTTTTGCACATTTCGCAAAAAAACACTTTGTTATTTGTAAAAAATTACTATATTACTTACGCAAATGTGTAACATAAAGTTCATAATATCATATATACAAATATTTTAATAAATTTTTTAGAGGTAAAAAATGATAAAGAATTACTACAAGAATGTAAGTTCTTTACTAGGCAACAACAAGCATCTGCTTATGCTCATTGCTTTGCTGTTTGCTCTGGCGTATCCATCGGGATATGCCCAAACTGTTTCGGTGTTCCCGTATCAGCCAGCATTTACTGGCACTACGCAGTATGCACCATTAACTACAGCCGATTGGACGTATGCAGATGTCAATCAAGACGGCTACACTTGGGGCTATGGCGGCTATAACGATGCAAGGTGCCAAGCCAGCCAGCCAAATACTGGCACTCATAATGATTGGCTGATTTCTCCAGGTCTGGAATTAATAGCCGGGAGGTCGTATCAGGTTTCTTACTATGTGCAGACGGGTGCTGCTACTGGCTATAACAATGCTAAAATGGATGTTCGTATCGGAACCGATATGGCTACAACGGCTATGGCTACAAGCACGATAATTGACTCAGTCCGCTCTATAATTGGCGGAAGCGCAGTCCAACACATTGTAACATTTGTTTGTCCTGCAACCGGAACATACTATTTAGGTTTCTGGGCAAATAATACTACAGCAGGCGGTTCTAACTACATTTCTATTAGTTCGCTCGAAATTTCAATTGAGGGTTATGGTATCCCATTTTTTGAGAACTTTGATGGCGCCGCAATGCCTTATGATTGGAGTAATACAGTTGACCCTGCAACGCCTTGCCTAAATAATACTTGGGCTTTGGATAATGGTAAGATGTGCGGTAGTCCTTCTGCTAGTTTTACTTGCAATGCAATTGACGCTTACTTATTTACACCGGGGCTTCCTTTGGAAGCAGGCGAGGACTATACGCTTACTTTTGATTATTACAAAAACACATCGACACTCACAGGATGCAATTTGATAGTCAAGATTGGAACGGCTCCAACAATAGCTGCTCAAACAACAACATTACAAACAATAGTTGTTTCGAATACGACATCTGAGACCGCTACAATTGCAATATCTGTGCCTGCTAATGGTACTTATTACATAAGTTTCTTCGATTACACAAGACCACAAGGACAATTAATGGGTGCTATTAAGCTGTATTTAGATAATGTATCTATAATAAACGAAGCAGCCAATATACCAGTCGTAACCCTACCGTATATACAACCATTTGCTACGGGTGCTGCGTTGAATGACTTCGCTGTAGTTCCTGATTTCACCGCAGGCGAACCATATTGGCAATATGGTGGCATTATGCCGGGTGCTCAATCAGTGATGGTAAATAGACAATTGAGTGCTGCTGATGCTTGGTTATTTACACCTGCATTTGCTTTGGAAGCTGGCAAGACATATAAGGTCTCTTGCGAGATAGCCGGCTCACCATTGTCAACAGAGAACTTCCGAATTGCATTAGGAAATGGTCGCCAGATATCCAGAATGACCGATACGCTATTTGAGGAAGCATATATGAATTTATCAGGTATTCCTCAGACAGTTAGTTTAACATTTACTCCGGTGGTGTCTGGCAATGCTGTGGTCGGCTTTAACTGCTGGTCACCTATATCCACAGGTACCGGAGTAATGATATTGGATAACATAGTTATAGAAGAATATTCTTACCCGACAGTTTCACTTCCATTCCATGACGAATTTAGCAGCCACTCACTTGATGGCGCTGCTGCAGGCCAATGGACTGATATAGATGGAGGGAATGCAGTTTTTGGCGGTATGTTTAATAAATGGATAATTAATTCCGATGTTCCAACATTTTTTGCAAATAGCCAATTGCCTAATACTGTATTGGACGATTGGTTAATCTCGCCAGCAATGACTTTTGAAGCAGGCAAAACATACATCGTTAAGTTTGGCGTTAACGCTTTAAGTAATATTGCAGAATTCAGCGTTACATTCGGTAAAGGTATAACAGAGGATGACCAAACAGGCATTATTGCTGATATGGTGACGTTTGAACCTAATAAAACACCTTATGATACTAGAGCATACGCTTTTGAAGTGCCTACTACAGATAATTACCATATTGGATTCCATATAGACCATCAATTCACCACTACATCCGCCGCAACTAGTATTGCCTATATAATGAGTGTGGTTGATATATATGAACTTGAAGGCGAGGATTGTCCTTATTCTAATGATTTCGCTACTCAAGCAAGATTTGATGAATTCTCTACGATACCTGCAACAGGAAATTGGAGATTTCTCTGGTTAGCAACTGACCAATTGGCGTCTTATACTTTTATTCAAACTAGTCCTTCTACTCCTGCCTCATTAACAACTCCTGGATTGAAAATGTATCCAGGGCAGTACACAGTGAGTTTCCAGGTGATTACAAATGCTTGTGATCTTGGAAGTAGATTGGAAGTAAGTATTGCAGATAATCCTGATTTCATCAGTATAACTCCAATCCTTGCTGACACTCTCCTTGCTCCGAGCTCAAATGCGGTATTATCTTATACATTTGATGTTTACAATGCCGGAACATATTACATCAACTTTGCTCGTTCAATGAATAATCAGGGAACAAGTACGTTCACTTCCATTGTTCAAATGAAGATAGATGATATCTTGATAGAAAGATATGTAGTTCCACCAACGCCACTACCTTACTCAAATCAATTAACAACTGTAGACCAATTTAACTCATTGCTTAGGATACCAGTGACAGATGGTTCTTATAGTCAGGAGCCATGTTGGATGTATGGCAACCCAATGCAAGCAGCTACAGCAAACGCCGCACTCTGCCAAGCGAATAATGCTACAAATATGACTTGGACAGCAGACGCTTGGTTAATTACTCCTGAATTTAATTTTGAAGCAAGCAGCAACTATGCAGTTAGATTCAAAGCATGGACAGGAAATACTGCTATGGCAAATTTAGAGGTGAAACTGGGCACAAGCGATGCTCCAAGTTCATTTACAACAATGATACACGACCTTGGCTATTATACATTAGGAAATCTAAATGGTAGAAACAGCGCAGCCGCAAAGCACAGCTACTTATTACCTGCAGGATTAAATGGCTTGCGTAGAGTTGGCTTCCATTGCTATTCGCCATCTGTTGTGCAGAATGGCACAGCGATAATAGATGATATAGAAGTGACTTATGCTTATCACATAACGACAACCGTAACAGGCGGACAATTAAATACAGCAGCAGATGTTGTAGTTGCAACAGGCGAAGGTTTCGTTATTACTTTCACTCCAACACCGGGCAATGTTCTACTATCCGTTACAGTGAATGACATAGATGTTCAAGTGAATGAATTTGATACAGAGTTTGCAGTAAATAACGTAGCAGGACCTACCAATGTAGTAATTACAATGGGCTTGCCGGTTATAACTTGTGGCGCAGATTTACCATATTACTACGGCTTTGACAACGCTGACCCATCGAATACAGCAGGGGCAGAATGGGCAGAATGGACAACACTAAATTTAGCTGCTGGCGGACAACCAGGATATGAACAACACGGAATGTTTTCTGGTGCAGATTCTACCTTAGGTTGCTATGGTGCGGGCAATTATGACTTTGATGCTTGGGCATTTAGTCCTTCATTTAATTTTGACCCGACAAAGTTCTATATGGTGGATTATGCTAATAGAAATCAGCAAACCCTCTTTTCAGAATGCTGGGAAGTTTTCCTTTGCACAAGTCCAACACCAGCAGGTGCTATACAATCGTTAGGCGCTTGGGGAAATCAAAGTGGCAGTGGCTTCCCAAATGACCATTGGTTCCCTCACGCACAACATATAATATCTCCATCATATCTCGAACCGGGAGAATGCTACTACATAGGTTTCCATTTTCTTTTGAATGCAACATTGCCAACTTTGAATGATGGAACGATAACAGCAGCAGGTCACGGAATGTATATAGATAGTTTTGGCGTAGCAGAAGTAACAATATACCAGGTGACCGCAAGCGTGAATGGTGGTAATGGAACAATAACCCCAACGTATGCAGAAGTAGCGGAAGGCGATGATATAGAATTTACCATTACACCAAACTATGGCTATGAGATTGGCTCTCTAACAGTGAATGGCACGGATGTATCCCCATTGCCAACAGGCACCACATATACATTGTCAAATGTAATGGCACAGACAGAGGTTGTGGCTACATTCCAAGCACTACCATCGGCATATTGCGGTGGAACAGGAACACAATCAGACCCATATCTCATTTGTGATATTTTGGGTATGACTGAACTCGCTACATTTGTGGGAGCAGGTAACTCCACAGTTGGTATGTATTACAAATTGGTTGCGAACTTAAATTACGGTGGCACACCAAACATATACACACCAATAGGAAGTAGTTCCACCCTTGCTTTCAAAGGACACTTTGATGGTGATGGACATAAGATATCTGGGATAAATATTATGTCCACCCTTAGCAACCGAGCAGCGTTTGGATATGTTGCTGCTGGGGCAACCATAACAAATTTGCATATAGTTGATTATTTGATAAATACTACGGCTGCTTCGTCTGGTGGTATGGCAGGAATAAATTATGGAACTATTACTAATTGTTCTGCGACTGGCGATATACATTGCGGTATAGACGCATCCAATGCAGGTGGTTTCGTTGGTCAAAATTTAGGAACTATTAGTAATTGCTTTGCAAATGTTAATGTAAGTGCGGGTATGAATTGTGGCGGATTTGTAGGTAATGTTAATGATGGAAGTATTACTAATTGCTATTCAACGGGTAATGTATTGGGTGATATGATTATGGTTGGTGGTTTTTGTGGTCTTACCAGTTCCACAATTAGCAATTGTTATTCAATAGGAAACGTAGATGCGACTAATATTATGTTTGGTATTGGCGGATGTGTCGGATATGTCAATCCTCCTTTTGGACAATATATTGGTTCAGCCGATAATTGCTATAGTTTAAATACCGCATACACAACTCCTGGTGGTGGCGTTGCTATGAACGCAGGCCAGATGCAAAATCCGGCATTCGTTATAACTCTGAACAATGGACAAACACCGGAGGTATGGATTTTGGATTCGAATTACATTAATAATGGATACCCAATATTGTCATGGCAAGCCAACAGTGGCAACACTCCAAACTGCCCTGATGGTAAGGATGTTCCTTACTTCTATGACTTCACAGATGCAACAGAATTCGATACCCAGTATACTAAATTGGGAACGACAACTTGGGCTCGCAATACATCATCAATAGCAGGTAATCCGGTAGCTCAAATTTCCTGGGGATTCCCTACGGATGAGAATCTATTGATAACACCGCCATTTAACTTAGACCCGACAAAGAATTATGTGTTGAAGTATAAGCTTGGTAAGAGTAGTAGTGCTTATGATGAGGCAGTTGGTTCATACATAGGTTCAGTAAATGATGCCTCTATTATTACAAGTGGCACGAGGTTGGATTCAACTAGTATGGTTGGTCAGTCAGGTTATGTAGCTGATTACGCTGGCATATATAATTGGATACAGATAGAGACAATTATACCATCAACAGCGATAGACCCAGATGCTTGTAACTATATAGCATTCCATAGATATTATACAAATGGTCTCTATGTGTATGTAGATGATATTATGCTATATGAAGAAGGCGTAACAACAGACCCAATAGTAACATTGTCAACGACAGGCAACGGAAGTGTTGAAGTAATAGAGCCAGCAGGCGCAACATCACCATACACAGTTGATTTTGGTGCTCCGACTACATTAACATTGACACCAACCGCAGGTAATATAATAACTTCCATAATAGTGAATGGTAATGCAGTGGCTATACCGAGTATATTTGGTTGCAATTTCACTATTGGCGCTGTATTAGAAGATACAGAGATAGATATAACATTTGAACCAATTCCAGCATACGATGCCCCATACTTCTACGACTTCACGAATGTAGCACACTTTGAAGAGTATACAAAAATAGATGTGAATGGTGATGGAAGGAATTGGGCTGATTCGCTTTATGGTAGTGCTCCAGCGGGCGCAGGTAGAGTTGGTATCAATTTCGATGCAGCTTCTTCTACTTTGTCGAATCCACTGGATTGGATGATAACGCCTCCACTTAATTTAGACCCAGCACTTTCATACATATTGCAATATAAATATGCAAGGTCGAATTCATATGCAGAGGAATTAATTGTAGTCGCAGGCAATGGCAACACAGTAGTAGATATGGCTGCCGGAACGGTATTGAATGACCATACAGTATTCCCTGCTGCAAATGTATTTGGGACGGCTTCGGTGACAATATCAGGTGCTATGATAAATCCATCTGGATACACTTATATTGGCTTCCAGCATCAATCACCAGGATGGAATTATTATGTATATGTAGATGATATAGAGGTAATAGAAGCAATACCGACAACGGTAACACTTATCGTAGGTCCTAACGGAACGGCGACTAATGCAGGTGTAAATAATGTTTCAGTTGGAACTAGTTTCACAACAGTGATTACACCGGATGCCGGATATATTATAGAATCCATCACTATTGATGGTGTGGCACAAAATCCATTGACTGTATCAGTAAAGGGTGGCACTTGGACTTCACCGGCTATTCAAAGTTCGACGACGATAGAGATTACATTCACAGAAGTTCCATCTTATACTCCACCATACTCCTATAACTTTGAGAATGTAGCACACTTTGATGAGTATACAACAATAGATGTGAATGGTGATGGACGGAATTGGGTTGATTCACTTTATATTGGTGCTCCAGCGGGCGCGGGTAGAGTTGGTATCAATTTTGATGCAGCTTCTTCTACTTTGTCGAATCCACAGGATTGGATGATAACGCCTCCACTTAATTTAGACCCAGCAGTTTCATACATATTGCAATACAAATATGCGAAGAGTACTACAAGTGCAGAGCAATTAATTGTAGTCGCTGGCAATGGCAACACTGTAGCAGATATGGCTGCCGGAACGGTATTGAATGACCATACGGTATTCCCTGGTTCAAATGTATTTGGGACGGCTTCGGTGACAATATCAGGTGCGATGATAAATCCATCTGGATACACTTATATTGGCTTCCAACATCAATCACCAGGATGGAATTTCTATGTATATGTAGATGATATAGAGATAACAGAATCGCTTCCGACAACAGTTGAACTTATAGTAGGTCCTAATGGAACAGCGACTAATACAGGTGTGAATGATGTTGCGATAGGAACTAGTTTCACGACAGTGATAACGCCGGATGCAGGATATATTATAGAATCCATTACCATTGATGGTGTGGCACAAAATCCTTTGACTGTATCAGTTCAGGGTGGCACTTGGACTTCACCAGTTATTCAAGGTCCGACTATTGTAGAGATAACATTTAGTCCAATTCCAGCATATACTCTTCCATACTACTTTGGTTGGGAAGATGGAGATGTGGTATCTAATGGTAGCGCATATACATATTTTTTCACTGAATGGACTTTTGTAGATGGACCTGGAGTTAACCCTTGGGGACGTTATAACTTTTTGGCAACCCCGGACGAGCACTTCGCTGGTATTCAATATAATGACCCTTTTGCAAACGACGATTGGATGATTTCCCCTGGAATATACTTAGCCCCATTACCAGCAAAACAAATAGAGATATCTTATTCTTGGATAACAAGTGATGAATATCTTGGAAATCAGGAAGAGTGGGATTTCACAATAGGTAATTCAACAGCAATCGCTAGCCACACAGTATTACATAGTTTCGATACTATTAATCAGGTTTGGCAGAAGATGACGTTCATATTAGACCCATCGTATTATGCAACGGCAGGTAATTATTTCTTTGGATGGCACTCGAAATCTAATATGGTGATTTTAACAGGAATAGATAGTTTCTCGGTTAAATATATTGATATAACTTACCAAGTGACAGCAAGTATAAATGGCGTGGGTGGAACTATAACCCCGACAGATACAACAGTAATTGAAGGCGAAGATGTAATATTTACTATTACACCGGATGCTGGATATGAACTTAACGCTTTAACCGTAAATGGCACCTCGGTAATTCCATTGCCAACAGGCACCACATATACATTGTCAAATGTAATGGCACAGACAATAGTTGTGGCTACATTTGCACAGAGCGGACCTTGCACAGGGTTAAATGTTCCATTCTATGAGAACTTTACGACATTCGCAGATTTTGAAGCGTGGACTGTTGTGAATAACGATGGCGGAATGACCTGGGATTGGGCTACTCCAACATATACACCAGGACAACCAGGACAGACATATGCTTATCTTACAACTCCAGGAGCACTTTGTTATGGCGATTACGAACCACCTGATGGTCCTGGCACAAATGATGATATATTAATCAGCCCTGCAATATGCTTAGATGATGCAGAAACATACGAATTAAAATACAGTTACTTTACACGTAATCAGTATGCTCTAAATGTGAAATTATGCGTGTATCTAATGGATGGCACTGCAATATTAGAACAACTTGCAGAACATATTATTGCTTCAAGTCAGTCAGGTCCGATTTGGTGGAATAACACAGTTACCTTAGATGGAACTATAATGACGGCACCGGGTGCATATAGCATTGGCTTCCGTAGTTTCAATACAACAAATCCATTGGGTAATGTTGTAGTGGATAGCATTAGTTTAATTATGATTTCGAGTACTCAATACCAGGTGACAGCAAGTGTAGATGGTATAGGTGGAACAATAACTCCAACAGATATAATAGTAGATGAAGGCGATGATGTAATATTTACTATTACACCGGATGCTGGATATGAACTTGCTAGTTTAACAGTGAATAGCACACCGGTAATTCCATTGCCAACAGGCACCACATGGACATTATCAAATGTGCAAGAGGATATGGATGTAGTGGTAACATTTGGTTCATCGGCTGCTTGTCCGGGTGGGAAGGATGTTCCTTACTTCTATGACTTCGCTGATGGAACAGAGTTTACAAATGAATGGACACGCAACACAGGCACAACTTGGGCATTATATACTATAGGCGGCACTCAAGCGGCTCGTAGTGTGGATAATGCGATTTACCCAACCAATCACTTAGTTACCCCTCCTTTCGCATTAGACCCAGCAAAGAACTATGTGCTGAAATATAAGATTGGAAAGAATTATACCTCTGCCACATATATGGAACGTCTTGAGTTATATATAGGCACAACAGCAGATGAAACAATCATAGACACAAATCAAAATGGAATACTATTAAGAACGGACACTATGATTAGTAATACACTCGGTGTTGGTGGTGCAATAAGCGCAGCAGGAGATGGTTGGATACAGATAGAACAGACAATTTCAGGTTCTTTGGTAAATGGAAATGGCTGCACTTACTTTGCATTCCACTCATTATATGGCGGTGCGTACTATTATGTCATTGTGGATGACGTTATGCTTTTTGAAGAAGGAACAGATGCTCCGCATACAGTAACATTAGTAACAACAGGTAATGGAACAGCGGAAATAGTTATCCCAGCAGGTGCAACATCACCATACACAGTTGATTTTGGTGAACCGACTACATTAACATTGACACCAACCGCAGGTAATGTAATAACTTCAATAACAGTAAATGGTAATACAGTGCCTATACCGAGTCCATTTGGTTGCAATTTCACTATTGGTGCTGTAATGCAAGATATAACGCTCGCAGTAGCGTTTGGAGCAGCGCCAAGTTATCCGATACCTTACGCATTCTTCTGGGAAGATGGCGATGCAGTATCCAATGGCAATGCAGCAAATCACTTCGCTCAATGGGCTAGGTTCCATTCTTCATTCAATGCAGCCGGCGTTCCAATAGATTCCAATTGGCATAGGTATCAGTTAGCAACAGATAACTATACCGCAAGGGCATATTATTACATTGCTTCTAATAATGCAGCAACGGCAGAGATGTGGATGGTAACTCCACCATTAGAGGTAGTGAAATCAGGTAATGATTATATAGTTAAGTTTAGTTATAGAAGTTATTCCACAGGAACATCATACAGAGAGAATATGAAAATATATATCTCTGATGGAATAACAGCAGATGATACGTTAGCGTTGATTGTAAATGTTGTAGATAACATAACACTGACAACGACAGATTGGGTTAAAGCAGTTGCTGTAATACCGGATGCAGCAATACCAGCATCGGGCAACTATCATATAGCGTTCAAATACTATAAGTTAGCACAACAACCTTATAGTTCTTATGGCTTCTATGTGGATAGTTTGGAGGTTATAGAGTCATCAGGTAATGTTAATGTAACAGCGAGCGTAAGTGGTGGCAACGGCACGATAACGCCGACAGATACAACAATCGTAGGCGGAACAAACCTTCTATTTACGATAACACCGAATGTAGGATATGTTATTAGCACAATATCAGTGAATGGTGTGGATTTATCCCCATTACCTCTTTCGTTCAAGGGCGGAACTTGGAATATGTCTAGTATAAATGTAGCAACGAACGTAGTGGTAACATTTGAACCAATTCCGTCATACGATGTACCTTACTTCTTTGGCTTTGCAGATGCAGATGCACAGGCATTATTACCTGTGCCAGTAGCCACAGCAGCAGCACACTTTGACGAATATACTATATTCCAACACGCAACGGTAACTTATAGATGGACGAACAACACAACTGCTTTAGCAGGTAATCCAGTTGCTTCGCTATCATATGTGCCACAAACAGATGCTAATTATATGATAACTCCTCCGTTGAACTTAGACCCAACGAAGACCTACATCTTGAGATATAAGGTAGGAAAGAGTTCGACTTCATACAACGAACACATTATATCATATATTGGTTCAGTAAATAACGCAACTATACTTTCAGCGACCCCAATAGCAGAATCGTTCCTTCCTTCAACTACAGGTTATGTAACATCCGCCGCTCAAAATTTTGTTTTAGTTGAAGCAGATATACCACAGGCAGCCATAAATCCAACAGGTCCGAGTTTTATTGGTTTCAATAGAGTATATGTAAATGGTTTGACTACATACATAGATGATATAGAGGTAATAGAAGCAATACCGACAACAGTAACCTTGACAGTAGGTCCTAACGGAACGGCGACTAATGCAGGTATGAATAATGTTGCGATAGGGACTAGTTTCACTACAGTGATTACACCGGATGCAGGATATATTATAGAATCCATCACTATTGATGGTGTGGCACAAAATCCATTGACTGTATCAACTAAGGGTGGCACTTGGACTTCTCCAGTTATTCAAGGTCCGACAACGATAGAGATTGCGTTTGTTGGAGTTCCAGTATACGATATACCATACTTATATGACTTCACAGATGCCGCACACTTTGATGAATATACTGTATATCCTCATCCAACTGCAACTTATAGATGGCTACGAAATACAACGGTGTTTCCTAGTAATCCGATAGGTTATATAACATATAACGCAGCATTAAATGAGAATTATATGATAACTCCACCGTTGAACTTAGACCCTACTAAGAACTATATACTGAAATATAAGCTTGGTAAGAGTAGTAGCACTTATACAGAAGTTATTCGGTCATACATTGGTTTGGCAAATAATGCGTCTATACTCGCAGCCCCTCAAATAACTGAGACGTCGCTTCCGGGTAATGCCGGCTTGGGTGCAAATCCATGGGTGCAAGTAGAGGTATCGATACCACAGTCAGGCATCAATCCAACAGGTCCGAGTTTTATTGGTTTCAATAGAGATTATAATATGTATAACTTATACATAGATGATATAGAGATAACAGAAGCACTTCCGACAACAGTAACCTTGACGGTAGGTCCTAATGGAACGGCAACCAATCTTGGTGTGAATGATGTTGCGATAGGGACTAGTTTCACGACAGTGATAACGCCAGATGATGGCTATATTATAGAGTCCATTCTTATTGATGGCGTGCCAGAAAGCCCATTGACTGTATCGGCAAAGGGAGGAACTTGGACTTTACCAAATGTTCAAGTACCAACTATCGTAGAGATTACATTCACAGAAGTTCAACCGTATCCAGTTCCATACTACTTTGGTTGGGAAGATTTAGATGCGGTATCCAATGGCGATGCAGAGGCACACTTTGCGGATGCTTGGACTGTTCGCGACTTTGCTGGCTCAACGACTTGGATAAGATATAATGACGGCGGTAATTACACAGCGCGTATTCAGTATACGTCACCTCCATACAACAACGATTGGATGATGACTCCTCCAATACAATTAGACCCGACGAAGATGTATAAGATAAGTTACTCATACAAGACCGGTTCTATGGCAGAGACATTTGATGTGAAGTTTGGAACATCAACTTCAGATACAACGACATATACGAACCTTGTAACTCATGCAGATTATCAAAATGCAACTTGGGCGAAAGAAATTCTTACGATACCTAGTTCAGCAATTCCAGCGAATGGTATGTATTACGTTGCATTCAAGATGTATACCCCAGGTAACAGATACTATGTATATATAGATAGCGTATTGATAGAGGAAGCAATTCCGACAACGGTAACCTTGACAGTAGGTCCTAATGGAACAGCAACCAATCTTGGTGTGAATGATGTTGTAATAGGCGGAAGTTTCAGCACAATGATAACCCCGGATGGTGGATATGCTGTAAGTTCTATTTCCGTTGATGGAGTAGAATTAGACCCATTACCAATATCGGCAAAGGGTGGTGTTTATACTTACACGAATGTTCAAGGTCCGACAACGATAGATATTACATTTGAAGCACTTCCAGTGTATGAAGTTCCTTACTACTTTGGTTGGGAAGATGATGATGCATTGGCATTAGACCCTCCATCGGCAACAGCAACAGCGCACTTTACTGATGACTGGACACGTTGGAATGGAACAGGGAGCAACCACTGGATAAGAAGTGGAAGTGGAACTGCTTATTACGCATACATTAGTTATAACAATCCGAGCAACGATTGGATGATAACGCCTCCAATTCATTTAGAGCCGACCAAATTGTATTCGCTTTCATATTCATGGAAGACGGCAGGTGCATACGGTGGACACAATGAAATGTGGGATGTGACAATGGGCACTTCAAATGCAATAGCTGGACAGGATGTTATTCTACAAAGTTTTGATATAATTAATCAAACTTGGCAGAAGGAAGTAATAGACCTAAATCCAGCGGATTATACTACAGAAGGAAGTTACTTCTTTGGCTGGCATGCTATGTCAATAGATGTATATAACATATCTATAGATAGCGTTTCGATAGAAGAAGTTCCAACGGCAGTGATAACAGCGACAACGAACACAGGCGATGGCATAGACCCGATAGGTGTTACGGTGGTTAAGGCAGGTTTGGATGTTACTTATATCTTTACTACACCTACATCACCTTGTCATACAGCGGTAGTAGATTCAGTGTTTGTAGATGATGTATTGATTCAAAATCCAGGAACAGAATATACATTTACTAACATAGCAGCAGGTAGTCATACAATCCACGTAGTATTTGCACGTGTAGCATACACAATAAATGCATCGTCTGGTGCAAATGGCTTAATTAGCCCAGCAGGTATATCTACAGTATATTGTGGCGATAATGCAACATATAACTTTGTTCCGAATTCAGGTTATACAGTGGCACGCATTATAGTAGATGGCAATTCAATAGCTTATACAGGCACAAATTATACATTTATAAATGTAACAGCAAACCATACAATTAACGTGGAGTTTGAAGTATCAACAGTTCAATTGACAGTGACAGCAACCGCCGGTGCAAACGGAACAATTAGTCCAATCGGGACATTCCCTGTAAGCGTTGGTAGTTCAGTGGACTTCACGATAACTCCATATCCGACATACGAGATAGACCAATTACGCGTAAATGGCGTAGTTCAACCGATAGCATCAGATGCAACAACATACACATTGTCGAACATAGTTTCAAATATGACAGTTAATGTTACATTTAAGAAAATCGTATACCAAGTTAATGTGACTTATGGACCAAATGGTTCGGTAACCCCAAGTGGTATAATAGAAGTTCCACAAGGCGATAACTTAATGTTAGCATTATCACCAGCGACCAACTATAGAGTATTATCAATAACCAAAGATGGTATAACAGTTCCGGAATCTGATTACGCAAACAACTACTATCAAGTAGTAAATGTTCAATCAGCAGTAGCAATACACGTTCTCTTTGCACCGATAGAATATACTATTACAGCAAGTGCAATAGGTGGTGGAGCGATTACCCCGAGTGGCACATTTGCAGCAATCAAGGATGAAGTAATAACCTTCACAATTTCGTCAGCAGACCCAAGCAAAGAGTTTGTTCGCTTGTTAGTAAATGACATTTCGGTTCCGGTATATAACAATACATACGAATTGATAGTTGAAGGTAATACGACATTAGTAGCAGAGTTTGCAACTAAGAGATTTACAATCAATGCAGCTGCCGATGGTGGTGGTGTAATTAATCCAGATGGTAATATACTAGTAGAATATGGCAATAGCGCAATATTTACATTTGGTCCTTTACCTGGATATGTATTTGATAAATTGTTGGTTGATGACATAGAGACCTCGTCAAATGGTGTATCATATACATTCACAGATGTAGAATCAAATCATACGATACTTGCACTATTTAAGATATTCGTAGGTAATACTTACGTTATCTCAGCAGCAACCGATGGCAATGGTATAATCAATCCAGTTGGTGATATAGTAATATCAGAGGGCGGTTCCCAAACATTTACTTTCACACCAAACTTTGGTTATCAATTGGAAGGCGTATTTATAGATGATGATTTAGTAATCACCCCTAATAATATGTATGAGTTTAATAATGTAATGTCGAACCATACAATCTTCGTTAAGTTTGCACCGAATATGTATAAGATTGATATTGATGAAGATGTAGCAAATGGTAGAATAGACCCGAATGGCATTTATACATTACCATACAACGCCAATCAACTGATAACATTTATACCAGATGCTGACTATGTATTAGGCAGAGCATTAGTAAATGGCAAACAAGTTCCGACTTACAATAATACTTACACATTGGTAGTAACAGAAGACGCTGTGGTAACGGCAGAATTCAGAAAGATTATCAATGAGGTAACTATTACAGCGACATCTGGAGCAAATGGAACAATCAGCCCAATAGGTGATGTAATCGTTACGATTGGTTCAGATAAGTTATTTACATTCACACCAAATGCAGGTTATGAAGTAGAGGAAGTGTTAGTAGATGGCGTAAAAGCAACATTCACAGGTAACACATACGAATTTACGAATATACAAACAGACCACACAATACACGTATCATTCAAAGCATTACCAACATTTGAAATTACAGCACTAGCCGGACCAAATGGAACAATAACTCCAAGCGGCGTTCTTATTGTTCCACAAGGTGGTAATCAGTTATTTGTATTTACTCCAGCAAACCAATACTTAGTAGAACATGTATCTATAAATGGAGTTGTACTTCAAGAAAATGAATATCCAAATAACCAATATGAGTTTACGAATGTTCAAGCAGATGCATTGATATATGTAACATTTATATTTGATGTGGGTATTGAAGATGTAGAAAATTCACTCATATCAGTTCATCCAAATCCAACAAGTGGTTCAGTAATGTTATCACACGAAGGAATAGAGATAGACCGCTTAGAAGTATTGAACTTAACAGGTTCATTAGTGCTTGAATTTACAAACGTTACAGATGAAATTGATTTATCAAAATTGCCAAACGGCACATACACATTACGCTTCCATACAAAGGCAGGTGTTGAAACACACCGCATAGTAAAAGTTAACTAATAGTTCATAGAACTACGTTAACACAACACGACGTCAAAAGGGCTACTTCATTAATTTGAGGTAGCCCTTTTTGTTTGTTAATAGTTAGGAGAAAATGATGCTTTTATTGGTCGATGCAGTTTTTGATAGTGGTTAGGATGTTGGCAGTTTCTCTAATGGGATTGGTAGCATTAAGGATACTTCCAGAGATAGCGATACCAGAAACGCCGGTGGAAAGGACATTAGGTATATCATCATTTGTAATTCCGCCGATAGCAACTATTGGTAGGAATATGCCGTTAAGTATAAGTTTGGAGAGAATTTGCTTATATCCTTGCACGCCAAGTATTTGGCTTAGATTTTTTTTTGTGTGAGTGAAGCGGAATGGTCCTAAACCGATGTAATCAATACCTAATAGATTAAGAGCGACAATGTCGTTGAATGTATTTGCAGTTCCCCCGATAATTTTATCGTTGAGTATTAGTCGGGCTTTGTCTGGTGGCATATCCATTTTTCCGAGATGGACTCCATCAGCATTGATTTCATTGGCGATTTCTACGTGGTCGTCGATAATGAATGTTGCATCGTATTGCTTGCATAGCGTTTGTAATTCAGACGCAGTGTCAAGTATTGAATTGTATTCCATTTCTTTTGGGCGGAATTGTATCCATTTGCATCCGCCATCAAGAGCCAACTTAGCACCATCAATATGGGAATATTTTTGTGTAGGATTTGTAATAAATTGTAGGCGAAATTTTTCTAAGTCAATCATTTCAATTAAATTTAATTAAATTTAATGTTAATAAACACAAACATAATGATAACTCAATAATTATCCAAATGAATAAGTATAAATAAAAAGTGAGAAAAAAATATTATATTGCAGGTAATTAATACATACATATTATAAAAGGTTAAAAATGAAAAAATACTTATTGGTTTTGTCTATGTTGGTTATTACTTCATCCTCGCTATTTGCACAAGATAATTATCCGTTTAGTTTAGGAGTAAGTGCGTCTGTAGGTGCGATAGGAACAAACACATCGCATACTCCACGGGGTATAGGTAACGTGATAGATTTTTTTGACAGCTGGAATGCAGCAGCAGTTGGCTATTTGCCTATGGCAGATGATTCGAGGACTGGAGTATTTATTGAAATTGGTATAACGAATGCCGCTTGGGGAATGAAACTAGATACATTTGGTTTCAAAGGATACATCAACCAGAGGTTATTTACAGTATCTCCAATTTTAATGATGTCTGGCTTTACATTTGGAATAGATTTTGGCTTTGCCGAAAAGTATACCATAAAAGAAGATTTTAGTTTGGAGTATATGCCGTATCAGAACGACTTAAACGCTTCTATACGAATAGGTTATATGCAGCCACTTTACACAACTTCATTTGGGACGCTGAATGTGCATGGCAATTTCACGTATTCGGTAACAAGCCCAACATATTATGGCGATTATGATTATACTCCACTAACACTCAATATCGGATTGAATTATTTGATTTCTCTCGGATATGATGAAGGATATTAATTTGTTAGTGTGTGCGAGGAATTTATTCAAATCCTTGATAACCCTTTTCTTCTAATTCTAAGGCGAGGGATTTATCTCCGGAGCGAACGATTTTTCCTTTGTAAAGTATATGCACAAAATCAGGGACAATGTAATCCAATAATCGCTGGTAGTGAGTGATTATTATATAGGCATTGTCCTTGTTTTTTAAGGCGTTTACGCCATCTGCAACGATACGTAAGCTGTCTATATCAAGTCCGGAATCGGTTTCATCAAGGATAGCGAGTTTTGGTTCTAACATTGCCATTTGGAATATTTCGTTGCGTTTCTTTTCTCCACCGGAGAATCCTTCATTGACGGAACGATTGAGAAATTTATCTGCAATTTGGACGATTTTTGTCCTTTCTGCAAGCATTTCGCGGAAATCCAGAGCATCTATTGTGTCAAGCCCTTGGTGTTTGCGTCTTTCATTGACGGCTGTTTTGATGAATGTAAGATTGGATACTCCGGGTATTTCTAATGGATATTGGAATGCGAGGAAGAGTCCTTCTCTTGAGCGAATTTCTGGTGGCATAGCCAAGAGGTCTTTCCCCATAAATTCAACACTACCGGAAGTCACATAGTATTCGGGTTTTCCTGATAGGACAGCAGCGAGTGTGCTTTTACCTGCACCATTAGGTCCCATAATAGCGTGAATTTCGCCGGCATTAACTTCGAGATTAACTCCTTGTAATATCTCGGTGTTATTTATTTTTGCGTGTAAGTTATTTATTTTTATTAATGGCATAAGTTATTGATATTAAGATAGTAAGCAATTTCCAGTCATTTCTGCTGGTATTTTGATATTCATATCGGTAAGTATAGTCGGTGCAACATCAGCTAAGCGACCATTTTTTACATTGTTATACTTTTTATCGTTGCTAATAAAGATGCACGGAACAGGATTAAGCGAGTGAGCAGTATTCGGGCTGCCGTCATCATTTATTGCGTGGTCTGCATTTCCGTGGTCTGCAATTAGAAGGACGTCGTAATCGTTGCTCAAGGCGGTTTCCACCACAGATTTGACGCAATTATCAATTACCTCAACTGCTTGTAAAATAGCGTCTTTTACTCCAGTATGACCGACCATATCGCCATTAGCGAAGTTTAATATAACCAAGTCAAATTTCTTTTTATTTAGTTCGGCGAGCAGAGCATCACGCACTAAGTAGGCACTCATCTCTGGTTGCAAATCGTAAGTAGCGACTTTTGGTGAGTTAATTAGAATGCGCTCCTCACCATCAAAAACATCCTCTCTCCCACCATTTGTAAAGAATGTAACGTGGGCATATTTCTCTGTTTCGGCTATGCGTAATTGCTTTAAGCCGTTATTTGAAATGACTTGTCCGATTGTATTTACAATTTCGTCCTCTCTATATAGCGGATAGACATTTTTGAAATGCTCGTCATAGGGTGTCATTGTATAGTAGTGCAGTGGGATGGTGTGCATATCAAATTCCGGCATATCTTGTTGAGTTAGCACGGTAGTAATTTCGCGTAATCGGTCTTTGCGGAAGTTGAAGCAAATAACTACATCGTCTGGCTTGATGACTCCAATTGGTTTATCATCCTTAACAATAACGGTTGGCTTAATAAATTCATCGGTTATCTCATTAGCGTAAGAATTTTTAATAGCGGTAACAGGATTTATCTCTTTAATGCCAACTCCATTGACCATCAAATCGTATCCTTGCTTTACTCGCTCCCATCGTTTATCTCTGTCCATAGTGTAGTAGCGACCACATACAGAAGCAACTTGTGCATTTGTTGGCTTAATGTTATCTACCAACTGCTGCATAAAGTTTTCGCCACTTCGTGGGTCAGTGTCTCTGCCATCCATAAGAGCGTGGATGAATACGTTTTGCAAATTATAATCTTTTGTTATTTCGCATAGTTTGTAGAGGTGCTTCTCGGAAGAATGGACACCGCCATCGGATACAAGTCCTATGAAATGGATTGCTTTGCCATTGGTCTTGGCGTATTCCATTGCATCTACAAGGTTTTTGTTATGTTGTATTTTATTTTCTCGGCATTCAATATTTATTTTCACAAGGTCTTGGTAAATGACGCGTCCAGCACCAATATTGAGGTGTCCTACTTCGGAGTTGCCCATTTGTCCATCAGGCAAGCCGACATCTTCGCCGCAAGCCATTAGTTGTGAGTTGGGGTAAGTTTTAAGTAAATGTTTGAAGTAAGTTGTATTGCCGTTATAGATGAGGTCATCTGCTTTTTTATCGCCAATACCCCAGCCGTCCAATATCATCAGTAAGAATTTCTTTTGCATAGTTTTTTTTGTTATTTGGTCGTATTACATATACAAAGATACGAAATTTACGGCACATTATAATAATGTCGCAATAATTTCGTATTTTTACGCTTTAATATTTTTTATGGAATTAAATGGAACAAAGGGTTATGCTGTTTGCAAAGGAATATAACTCGCTAAAGGTGATTACGCTTTTCTACAATTTGCTTTTTAATCAGCGGTTGAGCGGTATGGAGACCTGCTACAAGTTTTTGGAATATAAGATGGACAGATGGCGTTATTGCTATTTGGACGTTGATTAAATACCGTTTTGTGAATTCATATTTATGTATTAATGCTATTTGTAATGAAAAAAATATTTCTATATGCAACAATCATTTTTTTTGCGACCGCTTTGTGTGCGTCAGCCGCTGTATTCCAAAGTGTAGAGCAGCGAACGACCTACTACAAGGAGAGATATAAGGCGTTGTGTGCCAATGAGAAGATAACGGATAACTTTGGTAATGGCTTTGATTCGCTATATGGCACGCGAAATATGCGGACAATCTTGTATGGTATAGCATATCGTGGTGGTGCAAATAATTTCTATAATAAGTATGAAAAGCGCGACAACCAAAATCCATTGACGGACGAAGCATTGCAAAATCTATGTAATGAAGGATTTGATATGGCTGTCTATTTGTATGGAAAGAATTTTAATGCTGCAAAGAAAGTTGCGATAAGTGGAACGGATACTCTGCATTATATACAAAATTCCGGTATGAGCAGAACCACACAGCGAGAGATAATGGATATGGTAAAGCAACGAATTGATAATCCAGATGCTGGTCCGCTGTATTTTCATTGCTGGAATGGCTGGCATCAATCGGGCTATGTATCGGCAATTATTTTAATGCAGTTCTGCGACTTTACTAAAGAGCAGGCAAGAGAGTATTGGGAAATGAATACAGACGGTGCATATAAGAAATTTGACAATGTAAAGAAAATGTTAAGTAATTTCACACCATTTGCTGATTTGAAGATAGACGATGAGACGCAAGAGATGATTTGCCCGTGCCTGAAAAAATAATTGAACAATACACACTATGAAATTCATTATCATACTTTTCCTACTATTCTTTGTCAATATTATTTTTGCGAATAATGTTCTCATCGCTCAAACAGATACAAGCAACATAGAAGTAATTGATGAAGAGCAAATTACTATAGAAGCAACCGATACCATTCCTAAAATACCACTCTCCGAATTCATTTACGCAGATACACGTCGCTACTCTCTCGCAGGCGGATTGCCACAAGCAGAGACAAAGATAAAACCACTTACAGCAGCGATTTTCGCAGGAACATATACTGGTATATTCATATTGCAGCACCAGTTGCAAATGAAAACAATTTGGAAGGAGCATAGTTCTAAGTTTAGAATTATAGATGATGGACCGCAAGACCTCTGGATAGACAAGATGGGACATCTGTATGGTGCATATACCGCTGGTTATTTTTTGCGAGAGGCATTGGTCGCATCGGGCTTCAGTTGGAATGCTTCAAATAATATAGGAGCAGCGCTTGGCGTGGCGTATTCTACATACGTAGAGATATGGGATGGCTTTGGCGAGCATTGGGGCTTTAGTCCTACGGATTGGGCAGCCGATTTGGCAGGTGGAATATTTTTTGTTGCACAGAATTATGTTCCGGCATTGCAGAACATCAGCCCGAAATTTATGTATATTCCATCGGAATGGACTGGCTACACATCACGTATTCCACACGATATGTTTAATGATGATTACTCGTCTCAGTTTTTTTTCTATTCCATAAATGTATATAATTTGCTGCCGGAAAAATGGAAAGAGTATTATCCACCGTGGTTGGAGATTAGCGTTGGTTACACTGTGCGAAATTTATTAGAGAACAATGCACCTGAAAGACAGGATTTAGAGCCCTGTTCGGAGTGCATTAGCATAGAGAAAGGATTTTGGGGAAGCCCGCGATTTGTGATTGCTTTGGATTACAATATGGCGAAGTTGTTGCCCGATGGATGTAATACTTGGAACTGGTTTAAGCAGTCGCTAAATCTTCTTAAATTTCCGTCTCCGGCATTGGAAATAGGGAAGGTAACGAGGTTTTACTTAATGTTTCCATTTAAGATATTTTGATTTATTTACTTAATAAAAGGGACGACTTGCAAAAAACAAGTCGTCCCTTTTTCTTTTAATTTAGTTATGCGTTATAGTTTTGGACCAGCAGCCACGAGTGCCTTTCCGTGTTCGTTATCTGTAAATGCTTCGAAGTTGTCTACGAATTTCTTTGCTAATACTTTTGCTTGAGCATCCCAAGCAGTGGGGTCAGCCCATAGATTACGAGGATTGAGGTTAGAATCAATTCCTTTAATTGATTTAGGAATAAGTAATCCAAAGATTGGCAATTCTTCCAAATTATTTTCATCAATGCTACCATCAAGGATAGCGTTGATAATAGCGCGAGTAATTGGAATATCAATACGCTTGCCTGTTCCGTAAGCACCACCTATCCATCCGGTATTTACTAAGTATGCTTTTGAGTCGTGAGCCAACATCTTGCGAGTTAATTCGCGTGCATATACAGTAGGGTGGAGTGTTAAGAAGGCGCTACCAAAGCAGGAAGAGAATGTTGCTTGTGGTTCGGTAATACCGCGTTCTGTGCCGGCGAGTTTGGCTGTGTATCCACTGAGGAAGTGGTATTCGGTTTGCTCTTTGTTCAGCACAGCAACAGGAGGCAATACGCCAAAGGCATCAGCAGTTAAGAATATTACATTCTTTGGATGTGTGCCCTTTGATATAGGTCGAACAATGCGTTCAATGTGGTCTATTGGATAGGAGACGCGAGTGTTTTCTGTCTTTGCTTTTGAAGCGAAATCCACAGAGCCATCTTCGCGGAGAACGCAATTCTCTAATAGTGCATTACGTTTGATAGCCCCATAAATATCTGGCTCTTTCTTTGGGTCAAGGTCAATACACTTAGCATAGCAGCCACCCTCGAAGTTGAATACGCCGTCGTCATCCCAGCCGTGTTCATCATCGCCGATGAGATTGCGGTTCGGGTCAGTAGATAGAGTGGTCTTACCTGTTCCGGACAAGCCAAAGAAGATTGCAGTATCACCGGCTTTGCCTTCATTAGCGGAGCAGTGCATAGATGCAATACCTTTGAGCGGTAGGTAGTAGTTCATAATGGAGAATATACCTTTTTTCATTTCACCGCCATACCAAGTTCCTCCGATGCAAGCCATTCTATCTTTGAGATGGAATGCAACGAATACGTCGCTGTTAAGACCTTGCTCTTTCCATTGTGGATTGGTTGCTTTGGAAGCGTTCATTACAACGAAATCTGGCTCGAAGTCATTGAGTTCGTCAGCAGTGGGGCGTATGAACATATTAGTAACGAAATGGCACTGCCAAGCAACTTCCATAATGAAGCGTATTTTCAGGCGAGTGTCTTTGTTTGCACCGCAGAAGCCATCAAAAACGTAGAGTTTTTTGTTGGAAAGCTGATTAGCAGCGATGTTTTTGAGATGCGACCATACTTCTGGTGAAATAGGTTTGTTGTCTGATGACTTTCTACCTGGGTTAGCCCACCAAACATTTTTTTCGTTTTCTGGCTCTTTTACGAGGTATTTGTCCTTAGGCGAGCGACCGGTAAAAATGCCGGTATCAACCGCCATAGCACCGAGCGTAGTCATAGTGCAACGTTCGAAACCTTCGAGTTTAGCGTCTGTCTCGGCTTTGTATAGGTCTTCGAAAGACGGGTTATGGATAATTTCTACGGGATTATTTATCCCATACTTTGATAAATCAATTTTTTTGCTCATAGTGGCTCTTATATATTTTGGTTTATGTAAAAATCTATATGTAATTTGCATTAATATACTAATAATTTCCAAAATAAATATTAGTTATGAAAAAAAAGTTTTGTTATGGTAGTAATAATTCAAATTTCTATTTTTAGGATTGTATTTATGGTATTTTTTTCCCAAAAAATTATTAACTTATAGTTCAATATTAAATGTGGATATAAAATTTGAAAAAGAAAGAAGAAGTATGCTCCTTCTGTGGAAGGTCAATAGATGAAGTAAAGTTCTTATTTGACGGGCTAAGTCCAAATGCACGTATCTGTAATGATTGCGTAACGAAAGCCAATGAAATGGTCACTACTAGTGCAAATGCTAAGGTGGCGGGTGAGTTGGATATGAGTGTAACGCCGAGCAAAATCAAGTCAGCATTGGATGAGTATGTGATAGGTCAGGATTACGCAAAGATGGTGTTAGCGGTATCGGTATATAATCATTACAAGCGTATCACATTGGGAAAGAGCAATGAAGTAGAGATAGAGAAGAGCAATATACTGCTGATAGGTCCGACAGGGACAGGTAAGACGCTACTTGCACGGACGTTAGCGAGAGTGTTGCAGGTGCCGTTCGCTATAGCAGATGCAACAACGATAACAGAAGCGGGCTATGTAGGTGATGATGTGGAATCGGTTTTGCTAGCGCTATTGCAAAATGCAGATTACAATGTAGAGGCAGCAGAGCGAGGAATAATATACATAGATGAGATAGATAAGATAGCACGCAAAAGTGAATCGCAAAGTATAACGCGTGATGTATCTGGCGAAGGAGTTCAGCAGTCGTTGTTGAAGATACTAGAAGGGACGCGTTCGGGTGTTCCACCGAAAGGCGGACGCAAGCATCCCGAGCAGTCGTTAATATACTTAAATACAAAGAATATTCTTTTCGTCTGTGGAGGAGCATTTGACGGCTTAGAAAAAATTATAGGCAGGCGTTTAGAGACATCTCATATTGGCTTTACAGCGGAAAGCACAGAGAGAGTGAATGCAACTTATGATTTGTTTAAGAAGACGGAGCCGGGCGACTTAGTAAAATATGGATTGATACCGGAACTTACAGGTAGATTGCCGAGTATCGCACCATTGGAAGAGTTATCCGAAGAGGCATTGATAGCAGTATTGACAAAGCCAAAGAACGCTATAATTAAGCAATTCCAGTATCTAATTGGATTAGAGAATGTGGAATTGGTCTTTGAGGAAGATGCAATAACAGCCATAGTATCCGAGGCAAAGAAGCGTAAAACAGGTGCAAGAGCATTACGAGCAATTTTGGAAGAAGTGATGATGCCGGTGATGTATAGGGTGCCGGATGACAAGCAGTTGCAAAAATGTTTGATAACAAAGAAAGTAATAACCAAAGAAAGCGAGCCGGAATTTATTAGAAATATTAATTAAGAACATATTTATGAAAGTAAAAGATATATTGGATACTATGCCTATACGGCATACTTTTTACTTGATATTGCCCGCAATATTGGTGCTATATCTTTTGCTTGGCTATGGTTTTTATACTTTCAGAGATTCATATTCACACAAGCAATCTCAATTAAAAGCAAATGTGGTAGCACATTCGTATGCGGATGCAATGAGAAGATATTTTAATAGGTCATATTCTATGGAGCGGAATTTTAATGAAATAGTTAGTGGTTATGGGAATTTATATCCGACATCAAGGCGTAAATATTTAGAGCAATATGGAATGGGCTTTTTGAAGCAATGTAGCATTTATGAATTGCAATCTGTATCAGTAGATTTTGACAAAGACGCATTGGATGGATTGGATGCACAATATAGCAATGAAGGCATATACACATCAACAGGCAGGTTCAACTATATATTTTATTGGGAAAATGACAAAGTAAATGTTCAATACTATGACAACGTAGAGACGCTGTCGCACGATGATTTTTATTACTTATCAAGGAAAGAAGGTAAAGCTACTTTAATAGAGCCATTTATTTGGAACTATGCGGATAATGGAGGTAAGACAGGTAGTTCAGAGATACGGCGTATGATATTAGATTTTACTAGTCCTGTATTGGATAGTTCAAATCGTATAGTAGGCGTAACTTGTTTTGAAATGTCAGCACCTAAGATGCATAAAAGATTATTGAGCAAATTCAAGGGTTTTGATGCTGAAAATATGATGATATCGTTAGTAAGCGATAAAGATATATTCATTTTCCATACGGATAGCAATCAAATAGGTAAAACATTGGAAGACGATAGTTTTTTTGCTGAAGACGTTGACAACAAGATAAAATCCCATAAAGATATGGAATTTGAGGCAACAAATTATTTAGGCGAAACATACAGAGTTTTTTCAATACCATTTACGATAACCGGCACATCGATACATTTAACGGCTGTAATTTCTTTCGCCGGAGATATTACAACTACAAGTGGCTATTCATTAATAAGTTTAATAGTGACGTTGACAATCTGTTATATTCTAACGGTTGTTGTCGTATTATTTTATTCAAATAGGATAATGAAACGATTTGCCGACAGCGAAATAACGACATTGGCAGATACTCCGGTATAGCAATAATTTATCACAAATAACTAATGCACAAAATTTCAAAAAGATAATGATAAAGAATTTTAACACCACTAATTTCATACGAAAACAAATGATATATCGGTTGCTACCGTTTGTATTAGGGATAGCTGTATTGGCAATGGTTTTTCTGTATAAATTTTCCACTAAATATTTTGATGAAGATATGGATGAACAGAGAGATTTAATAGTGGAGAATTGTATGAATATTGTTAATGTTGCATTTTTGAATTGTGTAACTATAGAGCGTAATTTCAATAATATATTATCTAATTTTAAAGCAGTTATGCCAAATAATCGGCGTAATTATTATTCAAATGCTATTCAGCATTTACTTAGTGTAAGTCCGAATGTACGTGCAATGTGGGTAGATTTTGAACCGAATGTTTTTGATGGCTTAGATGCACAATTTGCTAATACTCCATATTATTCGGAGCTCGGAGCATTTGATATGTTATGGGAAAAACCAGCGTATGGTCCAATGCAGCGTATTGCTATGGATACTGCGATGATTAATTCAGCCGCAAGTAAGGATTTCATAAAATTAGCACGGGAATACAGAAGCACAATCATAACATCGCCTTACAGATATGCTTATACAACTATGGATGGCGAAGAGAAAGTATTTGTAATAGCCACAATAAGTTCACCTGTATTTGATGCTGACTCTAACATAATAGCGATAGCGGGTATAGATATAGATATGAACGATATATCTAATACGTTATTGGAACGCTTACCTGTTTATGTTCATTCGGTTGGCTTGCTTGATAAAAAAGGCGATTATTATCTTTCTACACGACAGCCAGAATTATCATTAAAGAATATGAGAGATAATCGTATGTGGTATGGCGTAAATACCGATTCGCTCGTCAAATCATCTCTAACGAATGGTTTAGCCGGAATTACAAAAGATAAAGGCGGGAATAAGCAATATATATACACAATGAGAACATTAGACATAGAGAATATAGCCAATGGAACAATTATAGTATCTACAGGGTTACTGCAAGATATTGTAGATGTGAATTCCGGCAGTTTAAATTCAATTTTAGGTGTGCTGCTAATCGCTATGCTATTCTTATTAGGTGGAGGTTTTGTAATGATAGGTATATGGCTGGATAATTATTATGAAAATGAAATTATATTTTACGTACAAACTCAAATAGATAATTCTGATGGAACAAACACCTCACTCTTCAACTTCGCCAGCAATCAGAATCTGGACGGATAAGAATTTACTATCAATATGCGCCACATCATTTTTAGTATCTTTTATGGGGTCAGCGCTCAATCTTGCCTTACCCAAAATCAGCGAAGATTTACAAATGAATGCGGTTATGCTTACTTGGATGGTGACAGCATTCTTGGTGACTACAGCAATTTTCCAAATTCCATTAGCGAAAATAGCCGACATTATCGGTCGCAAAAAAACTTATTTTTGCGGCGTTGCGTTATTCTCTATCAGCACTATTGGCTGTGGTTTTGCTTCAAGTTCAATGATGATGATTTTATTACGAATACTTTCCGGTATCGGTGCGGCTATCATATTTGGAAATGGAATGGCGATACTATTGTCAATATTTCCCCCCATATACAGAGCACGAGTAATCGGCATCAATGTCGCAACCGTATATGCTTCATTAGCAGCGGGACCTTTTCTCGGTGGTATAATAACGGATGCTTTGGGTTGGCATTGGCTTTTCTTCATTTCCGGTATTGTTGGCTTCATAGCACTTGCTATAGCGATGGTCTTTCTAAAAGGAGAATGGACAGAAGCGAAAGGAGAAATATTTGATGTTGTTGGCTCTGTAATATTTGGTATTGCGATATTTGCAATAATCTATGGTTTTATGGATATTAAGCATTTGCACGGAATTATTTGGCTTGCGGTTGGTATTGGTGCGACAATTGGATTTATCATTTATGAGAAGCGACAAATTTATCCGGTATTGAATATCGCTCTATTTAGCGGCAATAGAACATTCACACTATCAACATTGGCAGCAATAATTAACTATGCAGCAACATCGGGTTTATCATTTATGTTGAGTTTATATTTGCAATACATACGTGGATTTGAAGCAAGGCACGCCGGAATAATATTGATTTCGCAGGCGTGCATACAATGTATCTTTGCGCTATTAACGGGAAAGTTGTCTGAGAGGTTTAGTCCATCACGCCTTGCAACGACAGGAATGCTTATCATTTGTGTTGGACTTACCGGATTAATATTCCTATCGAATGATACTCCGATATGGATTATTGTTATGCTGTTATTATTTTTTGGCATTGGCTTTGGTATATTCTCCTCGCCGAATACCAATATTATAATGGGTTCAGTGTCTAAGCATAATTATGGGCAAGCATCCGCTACAACCGGCACAGCACGCTTGATAGGACAGACATTTAGTATTGGTATCGCAGGTATGATTATATCTTTGCATTTGGGCGAACATTCCATTACGCCAGAGGTATTTCCGGACTTGCTTGCAAGTATGAAGACAACGTTCATTGTTTTTCTAATTCTCTGTCTTATTGGTGTTTATTGCTCTACGGCACGTATAGATAAGAATAATACAGAGGTTGCGGAGTAGTTGTGGCTATATAGTCATCTTTTTGATTATTCCCAGCATCTCATTTCTACCTAAGTCAGTAACGGAAGAGTATGGCAATACTTCGAGACAATGCTCGCATAGCGAAGTTATATGCTCGAGTTGTATCTTTCTTTCTTCTATTACATTTTTGGAAATTTTGTCGCACTTTGTAAGCACAATTAGATACTCCTTTCCGATGCCCTCTAAGAACTCAATAAGTTCAATATCCTTATCCATAGGGTCGTGTCGGCTGTCTATAAGGACGCACACAAATTTAAGTGGCTCGCGTTTCTCTAAATACGCATAGTTAAGCGTAGCCCAACGCTCGCGATGTGCTTTACCAATGGTAGCATAGCCAAGCCCGGGCATATCAACAAGTATCCATTTATCTTCAACAGAGAAGAAGTTTATTTCGCGTGTCTTACCGGGAGCAGCCGATATTTTGGCTAACTTCTTTCGCATAACGATGCTATTGATTAGAGAGGATTTTCCGACATTAGACCTACCGATGAATGCAATCTCAGGGAGATTTAGGATAGGGAATTTAGTTTCTTCGGTTACGCCGAGTAGGAACTTCGCATTTGAAATTATCATTTGAAATTATTATGTGGATTATTTATTAGCAAACTACATATTTTTTCAATATAAACATTATTTTTGTAAATACATTAATTTAGAAATAAATATTCAACAGGATAACTATGCGAACACGTTTAGGCAATAAAATAATCATACTTGATTTTGGCTCACAATACACCCAGTTGATAGCCCGAAAAATCAGGGAAATAGGTGTAAATGCAAAGATATATCCGTATCATATTGCGCAAAATGTAATTACAGGGGAAAACCCCAATGGCATCATTCTGTCTGGTAGCCCGAAGAGTGTGAATGATGCTGAGATAATTACTCCGAGTTTCAATGTATTTGAACTAGGTGTTCCTATACTTGGTATTTGCTACGGTATGCAATTTACTGCAAAATTTTTTGAAGGCAAGGTCATCAATGACAATAGACGCAGAGAGTATGGCAGAACCAACCTGCGTCTATTCGCTCATTCACCGCTTTTTGCAGGAATGGAGGACAATAAGATAGTGTGGATGAGCCACGGAGATAGCATAAAAGTTATGCCGACTGGCTTTGAACTTATTGGCAAGTCGAAGACCTGCTCTGTTGCCGCAATCGTTCATAAGAAGAAGCAGATATATGGTGTGCAATTTCATCCGGAAGTTAATCATACGGAGGAGGGAAATATATTGCTGAAAAACTTTGCAGTCAACATTTGTAAATGTCGCACGGATTGGACAACGGCTAATTTTATCAAAACGAATATTGACGCTATAAGAAAGCAAGTAGGAACAGACAAAGTGATATGTGCATTGAGCGGTGGTGTTGATTCTACTGTGTTGGCGGTGTTGTTGCATAAGGCGATAGGTGACCAGTTGCTATGCTTCCATGTGGATAGTGGCTTGATGCGAACAGACGAAAGTAAGACAATATATAAGTTGTTTAAAGAAAATTTTGATATGCACATTGAGGTAATAAATGGGCAAGAGGAATTCTTTAAGGCACTTAAAGGTGTTAGCGACCCCGAGAAGAAGCGTAAAATTATTGGTAAGACGTTCATTAATCTATTTGAGAAGGAAGCGGTAAAGCGGGCAGATTGCAAGTGGCTGGCTCAAGGAACACTTTATCCCGATGTTATTGAGTCGGTATCGGTGAATGGTCCTTCCCAAACAATTAAGTCACATCATAATGTAGGCGGATTGCCGAAAAAAATGAAACTCAAAGTATTAGAGCCATTTAGAGAATTATTTAAGGATGAAGTGCGGAGTATTGGTAGAGAACTTGGAGTGCCGGAATGGTTCATTAAGCGACATCCATTTCCCGGTCCTGGGCTTGGTATTCGCGTGCTTGGAGCGGTCTCGTCGGAGAAGGTAGCGGTATTGCAGAAAGCGGATGACATATTGTTGGACGAGTTGCATAAATATAATTTGTATGATGCCATTTGGCAAGCGTTTGCAGTTCTATTGCCTGTTCAATCGGTTGGTGTAATGGGTGATGAACGCACTTATGATTATACTTGTGCTATACGAGCAGTGGATGCAGTGGATGGGATGACAGCAGAATTTCATAGAATACCTTACGATGTATTGGATGCTATATCTACGCGTATTTGTAATGAGGTAAGAGGTATCAATAGGGTAGTTTATGATATTACCAGCAAGCCACCGGGGACTATTGAATGGGAATAGTTAAGTTATAATTATGCCTTTGGATGTGCCAATCTGTAAGCGTCTTTCAGACGCTCAGCAGAGATATGGGTATAGATTTGGGTGGTGCTTAGATTAGTGTGTCCAAGCATCAAACTAACGGCTTGCAGTTCTGCTCCGTTATCCAATAAATGTGTTGCGAAACTGTGCCGTAATGTATGCGGGCTTTTTTGCTTTGCATCGGTGATATAGCCCATCGCTCTATGTATTCTATAATATGCAGAGTTTGCTGTAAGTTCCCTTCCATTGGCATTGATAAATAATCTATTGGTATCAGTTACTATACTCTTTCTATGTTTTAAGTAATTGTTAATGGCGGACAATGCAACATCTCCAATAGGCACAATGCGTTCCTTGTTTCCTTTACCCATAACTTTAACTTCCTTGCGATACATATCTATAGCGTTGAGTTCAATTCCAAGCGCTTCGCTGATTCGCAAACCGGAACTATATAGTAGTTCTGTAAGTGCTAAATTTCTTGCTCCATCAAATGTATTCGGTTTAAATAAATCCATTAAGTCAGATGCTTCGTTGTGTTGCAATACAGATGGTAATTTATCCTCCCGTTTAGGCAAATGTGTAGTAGCAGCGATGTTGCTTGTCAATATTTGCTTGTGATATGCGTATTTGAACATTGCCTTTACTGCTGCAACTTTCTGTCGTAAGGAGTTGCGATGCTTTAAGTTATCGTCAAGCCATCCAAGGAAATATTTAATATCAGATGAGGTAATAGCATCCACTTCTGGCACTATCTCATTAGTTTCCTCAAGGTATTGAATGAATTGGTTCAATGCCTTGGAATACGCTATGAGCGTGTGAGCGGAGAAGTTTTTCTCGTATTTGCAATATTGCAAGTAATTATCTATTAATAGGTCTAATGTCATACCATTTTACCTGCAAAAATCACGCCAAATATTTTAGATGCGAAATTGTTGTAGTAAATCAGATAATTATTTGTATTTTTGTAGTATTAAATAAAAATCTCAAACGAAAATGAAAAAAAATCTAAGTATTTTAATCTTTAGCATTTTGCTTCTCGCATCTTGCTCAACGGACAATCCCGTAGTTGTCCCTGATAAACCGGTTGATAATTATCTTGTAGAAGCACAGCAAACTGGAGTCGCCACAAAAGAATTTCTGGCATTAGTCCTCAATTTCTCTGGCTACCAAGATTATGCTGAAATGCTGAACAGCAATGTAAAAGCAATAAGAGTAACCTATAATACTCTCTATAAAGGTAGCAAATTGGTTGTCTCTGGTGTATTTTGTGTGTCGGAGAATTTTGACCCGCAATACCCTACAGTCATTTACGAGCATGGAACTATTCTAGAGAATGAAGCTCCATCATTGGCAATCGCAGATATGTTTTCATACACACAGGAAGTTGCATTGTGTATGGCATTAGCATCTATATATAATTGTGCGGTGCTGCTTCCTGATTACATTGGCTATGGAGTTAGTGCTTCAATCACTCATCCGTATCTTCATTCTGAATCTATTGGGCAGGCATCGCTTGATATGATACGAGCATTTAAAGAATACACAGCCGACCCAGAAAGCCAATTATCATTTAACAACAATGTTTTTATTACAGGATATTCTGAGGGTGGTTATGCTGCGGTAGCATTGCAAAAGAAAATACAAGAAGCGTCAACTAATTTGCGAATAGAAAAAGTGGTAGCCGGCTCTGGACCTTACGATAATGTGGGTTTTGCTAAAGAATGTTTGGGGCAGACGACAGATTTGGGTGATAAATTTATAAGCAGCTACTTATGGACAATTGGGATGTATAAAAACGATTATGGCTATTCGAAAAATTATAATGCGATGTTTTCAGATGCTGACAATGCACTTTTACAAGCAAGCGGCTACGATTTTGGTTACTTTCATCCGATGGGATTAGCTATTAATACAAATCCATCGTTGTTATTTAAGACGGAATTTATTAACGGAGTGCTTCTCGATACCGATACAGAGTTATTGAGCATATTAGCGGAAAATTCACTTACTAATTTTACGCCAAGCGATAGTTTAATATTTGTGTATGGCACAGCAGACGATTGGGTGTATCCGCTAAATACTATAAATGCTTACAATGCGATGAGCGAAAAGGGTTGTAAAGTCAAGTGTTACATTTATCCAAACGGCGACCACATCACCACTCTTTCATACTATTTAGATGTTTTGTTTGAGCGGTTGCAGATGCTAAGTAAATTGAATAATTTCTAAAATTAGTAATATGATATAAAATGAATACATATAAAATTGAGGATAAAGAATTTTCAATGATGTTGAATTGGGAGGAGGTATCCTTCCGTATAGAAGCACTTGCACAGCAGATAAATAAGGACTACATAGGTAGAACGCCGGTGTTTTTGGTAACTCTTAAAGGAGCGATGTTCTTTGCGGTAGAGTTGCTAAAGAGCATCACTATACCTTGTAGTTTCGACTGCATTATAGGTAAGAGTTACCACGGAACGAGCCAACTTGCGCCGGGGGTAGTAGATATATACCACAATAATCTTGACTTGGTCGGTCGTGATGTGATAATAGTGGAGGATATTGTAGATACTGGCTATACAATTAAGCGTTTGCTTGAGGTAGTCAATGATATGCAGCCGGCGAGTGTCGCTGTTGCTACTCTGCTCAATAAGCCGGAGAAGCACTTGGTATCTGTAAACCCAGATTATGTTGGCTTTAATATTTCTCCTAACTTCATTGTTGGCTTTGGTTTAGATTATAATGAAGTCGGGCGTAACTTAAAGGGCATTTATTCAATTATGGAGTAAATGTTAATTTATATTGATTTTTTTTGTAAATTACAAACATAGTATTAAAATAATATTTTGATTATGCAGAACAACATATATTTAATTCCGTTACTTCCACTTCTCGGCTTTCTAATCAATGGGCTTTTTGGAAAACGTATAGCGAATTCACTTGGAGAGAGGAGCGAAGGAGTAATTGCAACTATTGGAACGCTTGCAGTATTGCTTCCGTTTATGGTGGCTTGCTGTATTTTTGCTTCCATAGTTGGGACGCCTGAATTTGAACCACTTACGCAGACACTATTTACTTGGATTTCTGCGGGTAACCTCTCTGTTTCCATTGCATACCAAGCAGACCAATTGTCAATACTATTTACGCTGATAATTACCGGTATAGGAACGCTGATACATATTTATTCGCGTGGTTATATGCACGGAGATAGGAGTTTTTACCGCTTCTTTGCATATCTGAATTTGTTTATTTTTATGATGCTCAATCTTGTGCTGGCGGATAACTTTCTGTTGACATTTCTTGGATGGGAGGGAGTTGGTTTATGTTCATACTTGCTGATTGGATTCTGGTATGATAAGAAATTTGATGGTGTAAATATTGTATGGACTGGCGATGCGGGGAAGAAGGCGTTTATAGCAAATAGAGTAGGTGATTTTGGTTTTTTAGTTGCGATGTTTCTGATATTCGCAAACTTTGGGACGCTACAATACGGCGAACTCAACGAGATGCTGTTTAACAATACATCGGCACTTGGCGGCTCATCGCTCACATTTTGGATTACGCTTTGTATGTTCATTGGATGCTGTGGTAAGTCGGCACAACTACCGCTATCGGTATGGTTGCCAGATGCAATGGCGGGTCCAACACCGGTATCTGCATTGATACACGCAGCGACAATGGTTACTGCAGGTATATTCTTAATTGCCCGCAACTCGCTACTATTCACTTTAGCACCGGATACGATGACGATTGTAGCGGTTGTAGGTATGGTAACGGCACTTTGGGCTGCAACTATCGGGCTTGTGCAAACGGACTTCAAAAAGGTATTAGCGTATTCTACGGTGAGCCAGTTGGGTTTTATGTTTGCGGCACTTGGAGTTGGAGCATTTACCGCTGGCGTGTTTCACGTTATGACGCACGCTTTCTTCAAAGGACTATTATTCTTAGGTGCAGGTGCGGTAATACACGGCTTCCACGAGATTCAAGAGATAAAGCAGATGGGTAATATGCGTAAGTATATGCCTACAACATACAGAACATTTATGGTGGCAACGCTTGCTATATCAGGAATTCCGCTCTTTAGCGGGTTCTTTTCAAAGGATGAGATAATGTGGAATGTGTATAGTAATGCTGGGATTATCGGCTGGCTTGTGCTTGCTATAGCGGCATTCTGCACGGCATTCTATATGTTTCGCTTGACGTATCTGGTGTTCTTTGGTGAGGAGCGATTTGATGTTCATAAGATACATCCGCACGAGGCGCCGAAGTCAATGACAATCCCATTAGTTATATTAGCGATACTCTCTGCCTTTGGTGGCTTCCTTGGGATACCTTATGCTTTTGGTGTATTCATTGGTGGCGAGGGGACGAATTTGTTGGAGACATTCCTTGAGCCGATATTTGAGCGGGCGAATGTAGTGCTTGCTACACCGCCAGTAGCAGTGCATTCTATAGAGTATGTATTTATGTTGATAGCAGTTTGCATAGCATTGCTTGGCATATTTATTGCTACTAAATTGTATAAGAAAGGGAATTTGGCGAAGTCAGAAAGCATTGCAGCAAATCTCAAATTGCCTCACAAGGTGCTACTGAATAAGTATTTTCTGGATGAAGGATATTACGCAATGCTCATTACACCTATACTTAAATTCTCACAATTCTTCTTATTGAAATTCGTTGATATTGGTATTGTAGATGGCTTTGTTAATGGCTCGGCGAGATGTGTAAGTTCATTAAGCGGGCTGTTAAGACGCATTCAGACAGGCGTAGCACAGAACTACGCTATTGTGATGGTTGTTGGAATAATCGCTATACTCGGCTGGTTGTTTATCATTTAATTCATTCTATTATACGCTTATGTCCTTACTAAATAAAAATATGCCTGTCATTGCTGGGTATGACCCGATTGTTGATATGGGCATAAATTACTCTAATGAAATAGATTTTGGTTGTATAGAATTGGGTGACTCGGTGCTTCATATTGGATGCGGAACAGGCGATTATACATTTACCATTCGCGGAATAGTTGCAGATAGTGGTAGAGTGATTGGTATAGATATATCTGATGATAATGTAGCGCTTGCACGGCAGAATTGCGGATATTTCGGCTACAATAATGTTACCTTCTTCCAAAAAGATATTGCCAATCTGCAATTTGGTGATGCTTCTTTCGATGTTGTGGTGTGCAACTATGCACTAAATTTATTTCCGAATAAAGAGCAGATTTACAAAGAGTTCCATAGGGTGTTGAAGCCAAATGGCAAGTTGATTATAGCCGATGCCTTTGTTGTTGGCGATGTGCAAAGGGATGCGTTAGATGCAATTGTAGCGAGTTATTACAAAATGGCGAAGTTGCCACAATGCGATAATGTTATTGTAAATGCTCAAGGTGAGATGGAATCATTACTTATTAATGCTGGCTTCAAGTCCATTGTATTAGCAAATGAACGGGATGTGGATGTAGAGAATGGCGAAATGCTTCTTTACTTGCCGTATGATATGATAGATGGCTTTGTTAATAGCGGTTGTAGCATTAGATTAGTCAATGAATATGGCACAAAATAAAATTATTATGATAAACATTAAACTTATATAATAGATTTGTTGTCTATCATACCGGAACAACAAAAACAATAATATTTCTTACTTAATAGTTTTTACGTAGAAAATTATTATATTGCGGACTATATTTTTTTACATAAACAAATTACACAAACAAAATGAAATTACTTAAATTATCAATCTTACTTGCAGCAATTGTATTGGTGCAGAATGTTCAAGCGGCTCCAAGGGAACTCAAAACCGAGAAGGACTCAATGTCCTACGCATTGGGTTCAATGTATGGCAACTCGCTAATGGAAAATGGAGTTACAGAGTTCTTAGATGTAGAGATGTTCTATCAAGCAATGGCTGCTGCATTAGCAGGCGAAACTACTCTACTAGACAAAGCAACTGAAGGCATTTGTATGCAAAAGTTGCAAGAAAAAGTTGGAGCAAAACAACAAGCAGAAATGGCTAAAATATCTGCAGAAACTAAAGCAATTGGAACAAAGTTCTTAGAGGAGAATAAGAAGAAAGCGGGCGTAACAACCACTGCATCTGGTCTTCAATACTCTGTCACACAAGAAGGCACCGGTAAATCTCCAAAAGCAACCGACAAGGTAACAGTGCATTACACGGGCAGATTAATTGATGGCAAAGTATTTGATAGTTCTGTTGAACGCGGTCAGCCGATAGATTTTCCTCTAAATGGTGTTATTGCTGGCTGGACAGAAGGGCTTCAATTAATGAAAGAAGGTGCAAAATATACTTTCTATATTCCATCTGAATTGGCTTATGGTGATAGACAACAAGGACCGGACATTAAACCGGGTTCCACTCTTATTTTTGATGTTGAGTTAATCAAAGTCGGCGAATAAGCGAGCAAATAATTTCCGATAAAAGCACAATAATCACAATCATATCAAGGGCGGACATAGTTTCGCCCTTATGTGTTCCATAAAACCAATTGAAATACTACCGATGCCATATCTATTTTTTCTGCTATTAGTCCTCTTCATACTCCCACTCAATTCTTATTCTGATGATACTGTTCCGGTGACGGATACGGTTGTGGTGGATAGTGCTATTGTGGTTGCTGATAGTGTGGTATTGCACAAGCAGTTTGGTTTATATGGAAATATTTTTGTAGCATCCGATACCATATCCTACCATTCTATTCCATCCCACAATTATACAACTCTCGCAGATATATTATATTCCGATTTGGATTTCGTAACACCTCTATCGACAGGTATAGCAGGGAATGCAAACGCATACTCTGCCTTTGGAGCGTTGTCTTCGGAAAATGGTTTGTTGCTTAATGGTGTGTCAATAGGTAGCATATATGGAGTTGCAAATATGGAAGCAGTATCGCCGGAGTTTGTGAGTAATATAGAAATTCTGTTTGGTAGCAAAAGTGCTGTCGTTGCTGGGAAAAGCGGTAGTGTTGTGAATATACAGACGCCGAAATTTGATACGAAGTTGCCTTATAGTCGCATTTGGTATACGCAGGGCGACAACAAACTGATTGGAGTAGATGCAACATATAGCCAGAACTTTATGCCGAATTGGAATATTACTGCTGGCTTCCGTAGGTTGTCGGCAAATAGTTTTTATGCTAACTCTTTCGTTAATTCATGGAATGGGCGTATTGAGTTGCGACATAATATTTCGGCTTTGTCTGTGATTTCTCTGCTGTATCATTTTACAAATTATGAGCAAGGGGACTTTGGTGGCGTTCTATTTTTGGATTATAATACTAACAACAATTCTCCCAATGAGACGCGTTCCAACTTCTCTAACTTAGCAGATAGGCAATACAATACGGATGTTATACTTTCCTATTGGCAGAGTGCTGATGATACATCGCTTGTTTTCAATGCTAATGCTTTTTTTAAGCATAAGGAGAATAATATATTGTTTGCCTCACAGAAGGAATTGCTTATGATAGATAGTTCGGGTCGTAATATAGCGCGTGCTGTGGATTATGGAGTTAATTCTTATTTGTGTTATTCGCTTTTGGAGAATGTGAAATTGGATGCTGGTGGCGAAATCGGCTATAATAATGTTCCAATGACACTGCTCAATAGTCAATACGATGGAGTAGGTGCGAGTGTGTATGGTAATGCTACTGCGACAATGGGCGATGCTCTGCTTTCGGTTGGTGCAAGGATTGCACGGAAGTATGGTCAATCTTTGTTTAGTGCTGGTGCAAGAGCCGACAAGAATTTTGCTCAGAATTTGCTATTCTCTGCGGATGTCTCTCTCTGCAATACTGAGCCGATACCGGTGCTTTCTTATTTGAATGAGCGACATATACTTGGCGTTGTCAATGCGAATAAGCGTAGTGGTAGTTGGAATATGAATGTAAGTGGCTTTTATAGAGCGATAGACAATCCGATACAATTGGATTTGGATAGGAGCAATATTTACAATTCGTCTATTGCTACAGGTAGCACAATGAATATATATGGTATAGTTGGGAAAGTTGATATTGAAATAGTGAAAAATCTTGTCTGCAAGGTTAAGTTCAATGCTTATGTTGAGGATAGCGATGCGAAATGCTTGCTGTCTGGTTTGGCACAATATAGTTATGTTAAGGGAGTGAATTATGTCAGCGGTGGTATTCGTTGCAATGTTCTAATGGATGGTAGCAAATACTATTACAATCCGGTATACAAATACTATTCGCAAGTGGATACAGAGGATAGGATAGAATTTGATGGCATTGGGGCATTTATATCGGCAAAATTCGGCAATGCTTATGTGAGAGCGAGTTTTGACAACCTATTGGGTAGCAATTTTTCTTATTTAGCGTATTATCCAATTCAAAAACAAGCGTTTTCGCTTTCATTGACTTGGGCATTTCTGGATGGTAAATAGAATATAGAATATTATAAAAATGTAAAAAATGGAAATGAAAACTATAAAAAACGAAATAGTTTTGTAAGTTTTCATTTTTTTTGTAATTTTGTAATTGTCAAATTTGCAATAGAGTTGACAAAGAATAATTATCACACATAAAACAAGAATTATTTTCAAAGGTAAATAAATGAATATATCAAGAGTGGTTGTAGACCGACCGATTATGACAAGTATGATTATCATCGTCTTCCTAATCTTTGGAGGCATATCATACTTTAATTTGTCGTTAGACCAAATGCCAGATGTCCAAATTCCGTATGTAACGGTTCAAACGATTTATCCTGGTGCTGGACCTAAAGAAGTAGAGGTTCAGGTTACTAAAAAGATTGAAGACGCAATTTCAACAGTTAGTAACATAAAAAATATGACTTCCTACTCATTAGAAAATGTATCAATCGTAATGATTGAGTTCAATGTCGGTGAGGATGTGGATTTGAAAAATATTGAAGTCAAAGACAAAGTTGACGCAATATTGATGAATCTACCGGATGACGTGGAGAAGCCAGTAATTCAGAAATTGGATATACAGGCGATTCCTACTGTAGATATAATAGTTCGAGGATTAGATAGTCCCGTTGAACTTTACGATATAGCAGATAACACCATCAAAGATAGATTATCTCAAATAGATGGAGTTGCTAATGTTACTCTTGTCGGTGGTGCTGAGAGAGAGATTGATTTGGAATTAGATAATACAACAGTATTTGAAAATTCTATTTCGCTATCACAATTTACGCAAATTATAGCAGCGAGCAATATGGACTTACCTGCAGGTAATTTTGATATTGACGGGCAACGATATAGCGTGAGAACAAAGGGTGAATTTCAAAGTCCGGATGAAATAAATGATATAGAAATTCCTACAGCGTTTGGAGTAAAGAAATTTTCTCAACTTGGTAGAGTTGTGGATGGTTCAAAAGAAGTAACTACACGAACAATTTTCTATAATAACAAAATAGGTGATAGGAATGAAAATGTTGTGCTTATGTCAGTTATTAAGGCATCAGATGGAAACGTTGTAAGAGTTGCAGATGCTGTTTATGAGTTATTACCAGAATTACAAAAAGAAATGCCTGAAGGTATAAAATTGGAGATGGTGCAGGATAGGTCTGAATTTATTAGGGATATGGTTAATGATACATTGATGAACATAATTATTGGTGTTGTTCTTACTTCAATTATATTGTTTTTGTTTCTTGGTGATATTCGCTCTACATTTATTGTTGTTCTTGCGATGCCGATTTCAATTATAGCAACATTTTGGGCGATGGATTTAGCTGGTTATTCATTAAATATGATGACATTAATGGGTATTTCTACGTCGGTAGGTGTGCTTGTATCCAATTCTATCGTTGTAATTGAAAACATATTTAGGCATAAAGCATTTGGCTTAAATAAGAAAGATGCTGCCGCCGTCGGTGCCAAGGAAGTAACTCTTACGGTGCTTGCATCGGCTGCGACTCATGCAGTCGTATTTATTCCGCTTGGAACTATGAGTTCAATGATGGGAAAATTTATGGCTCCATTTGCGTGGACAATTGTTTTTACTACTGTTATTTCATTAATAGTGGCATTTTCTGTTACTCCAATGCTTGCAGGTATAGTATTGCCAAAGAAGTTAAACCGAAGCAAATTTGGTAGATTAAACGATAGGGTATTAGATTCTTTGGGAAGAGGATATACGAAAATACTTGGATTTGTTATGAAAAATAAATTTCGAGCATTAATAGTTACTGCAGCAACTATAGTAATGTTAGTTATTACTATAATGCTTGCATCTGGTCGTCTTGCATTTGAATTGATGCCAGAACAAGACCAAGGATATATTGCAGTGACGGTAGAATTGCCTGAAGGATATGGTCTTAATGAAACGGGGAAAATTACATACGAAGTAGAAAGGCGTCTTGCTCGTTATAAAGAGGTTGATTTAATTACGACTACACTTGGTAGAACTTCTACGGTAAATCAAGCTACGTCACTGGCACAGATGACGGTTAAATTAATTGACTCAAAACAAAGAGTATTAAGAGTGTCAGATTTGGTTGCTCGTTTTATCTCTGATGTAAAAGACATACCCAATGCTAAAATTATTATCACTGCTTCTAATGGAAACGAACAAGGCGGAGCGTTGTCTGGTTTAGCATTTAGTTTAATGGGTAATAATCTTGATACATTGGAAAAATATAAAGTAATTACGATACAAAAATTAATAGATATTCCGGGATTAGTGAATTTTGATAATACTTCACGTCCCGGGTCTCCAGAAATAACTATTTTACCAGATAGAATGAAAATTGCAGAAGCAGGTTTAACGATAGGTGAAATTGCTATTGCGGTGCGTGGCACTGTGGAAGGTATTATCGCTAATAAATACCGCGAAAGTGGTAACGAATATGATGTCAAAATTACAATGAGTGATATTTCATACAACACTCCTGAAAAAATTGGTAATATTGCAATTACTTCATCACGAGGACAAACATTTCGTTTAGCACAATTAGCCGATATTAATTTTACCCAAGGATATACAAAAATTCTTCACAAAGATAAATATCAAACTATCAACTTTACAGGAACGCCAGCACACGGTTTTGTTTTGGGAGAAATCACAGACGAAGTAACAAAACGATTAGATGAAATACATCTTCCGGAAGGATATACATACAAGTTTTCCGGTGGAACACAAATGATGCAGGAAACAATAAGCGACTTGCTTTTTGCTATTGTGCTTGCAATAATACTAACATATATGTTGCTTGCGGCAATTCTTGAGCATTTGATACAACCGTTAATTTTATTGTCAACCGTTCCTTTCGCATTAATAGGTGTGCTAATAGCATTGATGCTTACCGGACAATCGCTAAGTATGATGGCGTTGATTGCAATGATAATACTTATAGGTTTAGTTGTAAATGATGCAATTTTGATATTGAATTACTCTAACCAATTAATTAAAGAAGAAGGATTGTCTCACCGCGAAGCATTATTAAAAGCCGCTCCTATAAAACTACGTCCGATATTAATGTCAACTGTTTCTATTTTGATAAGTATGCTTCCGATGGCTCTTGGTATTGGTGATAAAGGTGCGGAAATGAGGCAACCGCTTGGTATAGTTCAAATTGGTGGTATGTTCACATCTGCCTTCTTATGTTTGTTTGTTGTGCCTGCGTTGGATTACTTAGCCGATGAGTTTTATCATTTTGTATTGCATCTTTTCAAGAAAGCACCAAGAATAGAACGTCAGAAAGACCAAGATAACGTATCAAAATATTAATTCAAATTTGGTTAATGAAATAAAGAAACTCGGGCAATGTTATGTTGTCCGAGTTTTTTTGTGGAGATAAAAGCAAATTGTGGAAATGTTTAATTCGTTATTATTGTTTTTATTCGTATTTTTGTAATGATAATACCACAATATAACTTATGGCAAAAGAGACAACTCCATTAATGCGTCAATATTACGAGATGAAAGCAAAGTATCCAAATACTGTGCTACTATTTCGTATGGGAGATTTTTTTGAAACATTTGATGATGATGCAGCGATTACAGCAAAGATATGCGGTATCACACTTACCAAGCGAAACAATGGTGCTGCAACTGCTTCACCATTAGCGGGCTTTCCACATCATCAACTTGATACATATCTTCCGAAGTTAGTGAAAGCGGGATGTCGTGTTGCTGTTTGCGAGCAGATAGAAGACCCGAAAAAGAAGACCGGTAGCATAGTGAAGCGTGATGTGATAGAGGTTGTAACGCCGGGAGTGTCGCTTTATGATAAGTTGTTGGATAGTAATAGGAATAACTACATTGCGTCTGTGTATATGAAGCAGAATAAGGGTATATCGGTTGCCGCAGGCATTGCTATTTGCGATATTACGACAGGGGAATTCCTTGTTGGTGAGATACCGGTGGATAAGATAGTTGAGATTATTGAGGTGTATTCTCCGAGCGAAGTGCTGTATTCAAAGGCACAGAAAAGTGAGGTGGAAAGCATACTATCTAAATCCAGTCATACTCCTGCTTATACGAAGTTAGAGGAATGGATTTTTGAAATATCGTTTTCGCGTGAATTGCTGTTGCGTCAATTTAAGACGCGTAGTTTTAAGGGATTTGGTGTGGATGATATGACTGCAGGTATATCGGCTGCTGGTGTTGTGCTACATTACATATCGGAGACGCAGAAGACGATATTGCCGCAAATTCACTCTTTGCGAATGCTTAATCTATCGGATACGATGCTTTTGGATTATCCTACAAGACGCAACTTAGAGATATTGCATACGATAGAGGGAGAGGCGAATGGCTCGCTAATACGTGTGTTGGATAAGACGCTGACACCGCTTGGTTCGCGACTATTAAAGAAGTGGTTGAATCAGCCATTGCTACATATAGATAGGATTAATTTTCGGCTGAATGCTGTTGAATACTTGGTAGAGAACAGCGATATGTTGGATAAACTTGATGCGTTGCTTCGCAATATTGGCGATATAGAGCGTCTCATTACACGCATTTCTTCCAATAAGGCATCTACTCGAGAGGTCATAGCGCTTGTCAATAGTTTGGAGAGAATTCCGAAGATAGTGGAATTGCTTAACACAGCATCAGTTGCGTTTGCATCTCTTAGCAAGCGTATTCAGGATGTTAGCGATTTGGTTAATTCTATTACAACGGCGATGCTTGCAGAGCCGGCGGTGCAGTTTGGTAATGGTAATGTGTTCAAAGGTGGGTATAATAGCGAGTTGGATAGTTATGTTAAAGCGAAGTTCTCTGCTAAGCAGTGGCTCCAGCAGTTTCAAGATGATGAGCGTGCTACGAGTGGTATTCCATCGCTGAAAGTGAGTTTCAACAATGTGTTTGGCTATTATATTGAGATAACAAAGACGCACAAAGATAAAGTTCCTTCAAACTATGAACGCAAGCAAACACTGGCGAACGCAGAGCGTTACACTACGCCATCGCTGAAGGAATTTGAGCAAAAAATATTGAACGCTGAGTTTAAGATACAAGAGATAGAAGTGCGGTTGTTCAATGAAATTAAGATGCAGGTGTTGCAATACATAGAGCAGATACAAGCCAATGCTTATGTAATATCTGTGCTTGATTGTTTGCAAAGTTTTGCCAATGTTTCAATAACAAATAATTATGTTAAGCCGACAATTGATGATAGCGTTGTGGTAGAGATAGAAGATGGCAGACATCCGGTGGTAGAGCAGATGCTTCCGCCAGGGGAGAAGTATACTGCTAATAGCACGCATTTGGATATTCAGCAGGCAGAGCAAATACATATAATTACTGGTCCTAATATGGCTGGTAAGTCCTGCTACTTGCGGCAAGTTGCACTTATCGTATTGATGGGACAGATAGGTTGCTTTGTTCCGGCGAAGAAAGCGCATTTTGGTCTTGTGGATAGGATATTTACGCGAGTGGGAGCATCGGATAATATTACGACAGGCGAGAGCACGTTCCTTGTAGAGATGCAGGAGACGGCGTATATATTGCATAATGCAACGAATAGGAGTTTGATTTTGCTTGATGAGGTTGGTAGAGGGACAGCGACTTATGATGGTCTGTCTATTGCTTGGGCGATTACCGAGCATATACATAATGTTCTGGGAGCGAAGACGCTATTTGCAACACATTACCACGAACTTGGCGATATGGCTGGACAGTATAATGGTATTGCTAATTATAGAGCGGAGGTGGTAGAGACATCAACCAAAGTGATATTTACGCACAAGTTTTCGCACGGAGCGAGCGACCATTCTTTTGGTATCTATGTAGGCAAGATGGCTGGGTTGCCGAATGATGTGATACAACGTGCAGAAGCATTAATGGCTGGCTTTGAGAAGGAACAAGTCGTTACTCCGATTATATCTACATCTAAAATATCTGTGCCGAAGGAGTTGCATCAAGCAGGGGATGCACAGCAGTTATCTATATTTGAGTTTAGGGATGATGCGATTAGAGACCGCTTGCGTGAGATAGATGAGAATGTGCTCACTCCTATAGATGCAATGAACATACTTCACGAGTTAAAGAGTTCTATATAGTATGGTTTATTTCGTCTGTTTTTACAAATTATCGGGTACGGGGGAATATAACTATTATTTTCCAAATAATACGCTACAAAATTTCATAACATTAATAATATTATTAACAAAGTCAAATTATTGCAAATAATACGCAAAAATTTGGTATTTATTTTGTAAATAGTAATAATAAAATTAAATTTGTAGTTTGTATAAAAGTTAATTATTTAGAATATTATTATTAAATATAAAATCGGAGGATTTTTTGAAAAAAAATTTAGGAAAGATTGCACTCGTTGTCTTACCTATTGTGGCAGCTATTATTCTTCTTATTCCGACCTACAACGCAAGTAGATTGGAGAAGTTAGAACAGGGAGCATTGGCTAGAGCCAGCAAAGCCGCAAGTGGTGAGGATTCGCTTGCAATAATGGAAAGTTTTTACAAACAGTATGGCGAATCGTTAGCATCTGCCAAGAAGAGCCGTTTGAAACTTGGTCTCGATTTACGAGGTGGTATGTATGTAACTATGGAAGTAGATATTGCCAAGTTGATAGAGGAATCTGCGGAGTCAGACGCAATAGACGAGACCTTTAATGAAGTAATTAAGAAAACGCGGGCAGACGAAAAGGATTCGGATGAGAGTGTGATTGATATTTTCTTAAAGAATTTTAATGCAATCGCCAAGCCCAAAGGCAAGACGCTACTTAATTACTTTGAAACTAATGATTTCCGCGATGTATCAGAGGAAGCCATTATAAAGAAGTTGAAAGATAACGCTAGTCAAGCGATTGACCAGGCGCAAGAAGTTATCAGGCAGCGTATAGACCAATACGGCGTAAGTGAGCCGAACATCCAAAAGAGTGGCTCGAGGCGTATAGTGCTTGAGTTGCCGGGTGTTCAGAATAGAAACGAAATGATGTCTCTATTGCAGACCACTGCTCGTTTGGAATTCAATTTGGTTCGTAATAACGATGAGATTGTTACTGTCTTTGCAAAGATAGACAAGTATCTAAGCAATTTAGAGAAGTTGGGTAAGGGTATTCTTATTGAGGAAGAGTTGGATTCGTTGGGTGTGGATGCTACAGCGGAAGATGTAGCAGAAGCAGAGGCAGTAGCCGACTCAACAGCAGTAGCAGATAGTTCTCAGACCGCTGCCGCAGATTCAAATGGCACAGATACCAATAAGAAGGCAAATCCTGATAATCCTTATGAAGGACTATCAGACGAAGAAGCAGCAAAGAGATATAAGGAAGACCATCCATTTACCTCTCTCTTTACTACATTCTATTTCAATGGTCCGGCGGACAATCAGCAATTAGTAAATTTTGGATATATCGGCAAAGAGATACCAAAAGGCGACTATATGTTCCGCATTCCAAAGGAAACTGTAGCGAAGTTCAATCTATTGTTGGAGCGTCCTGAAATTAGAACTCTATTTCCAGTGGATTTGAAAATTGCTTTAGATGCTAAGCCAGACCAACGGATATTAAAACAAGCACAAGTAGAGATATATGATTTCTATTGCTTGAAGAAAGACCCAGAACTTACTGGTGAGGTAGTTACTGATGCCCGCGCTACATTTGACCCTACGACGAATGCTCCTTGTGTATCAATGAGTATGAGTTCGGATGGTTCAGAGAGTTGGGGACGTATTACGGGAGCGAACATTAAGAAACGCATTGCGATAGTTCTTGATGGTCGCGTGTATTCTGCACCAACGGTTCAGAATAAGATAACGGGTGGTAGTTCTCAAATAACAGGAATGGCGAATACGGAAGAGGCACATTTGCTCGAAATCGTATTAAAAGCCGGTGCATTGAGAGCACCTGTTCAAATTATTGAAGAGAGGATTGTAGGTCCATCACTTGGTGAGGATTCTATTAGTTCAGGTGTTAGTGCAAGTTTAATTGCAGCACTTCTCGTCATTCTCTTTATGTTAGCGTATTACACAACTGGCGGTATTGTTGCAGATATAGCAGTTATAATAAATATCTCTCTTGTATTGGCAGTTCTTGCGGCACTTGGTGGCACACTTACATTGCCGGGTATAGCAGGAATTATCTTAACACTTGGAATGGCTGTGGATGCGAACATTCTTATAATGGAGCGTATTCGAGAGGAACTCTTTAAGGGACGTTCGATGAGAGCAGCAATAGACGAAGGTTTTGCGAAAGCAATGGCAGCGATACTTGACTCTAACATAACGACTTTCATCACAGGTGTTATATTGTATTACTTTGGTAGCGGACCAATACAGGGCTTCGCACTTACACTTATCATCGGTATCATTGGCACTTTATTCACGGGTATTTTCGTTTCCAAAGCACTTATAGAACTTCTTGTTGGCAAGACAGGTTATATGAGTTTCGGACAACCAAAAACACTTAAATCTATATAGTAGGAGAAAAATAATGCAAATATTTCATAATCCAAATATAAACTTTGTCGGTTATAGGAAGATGTTCCTCAGGGCATCTATAATAATAACAATTATCGGTATCATACTTATTCCAACAATAGGAATGGACTTTGGTATTGACTTTGAGGGCGGAACGGAAATGATAACCGAATTCGCAAAGCCAATCAATACAGAGCGGATACGTGATGCTGTTATCGGTCTTGGAATAGAGGGTGCCGAAATCAAGTCATTCGGCGGTGATAATCAATACATTATCCGTATAAAGCACTCTGGGACTCCAGCATCTACAATAGCAGAGGCAATTGATAAAGCAATACCGGATATAGATATGAAACTTATCAAAGTAGATGAAATTGGTGCAAAAATTGGTGCAGAAACCCGTAATCAAGCATTTATAGCGATGGGACTCGCTATGTTAGGTCTGTTAATTTACATTGCCTTCCGTTTTGAGTTTGTTTATGGTGTAGGTGCTGTTTTCGCTATCTTACACGATATAATTATAACTTTCGTTATATCATTGATTATTCATCGACTCGGTGTTACACAAATTGAGATAAATCAGACGTTCCTTGCGGCTATCCTTACTGTAATAGGTTATTCTATTAACGATACAGTGATTATCTTCGACCGTATTCGCGAGAATATGGTTGTGATGAAGGGCAAAACTATATCAGATATTACTAATGCAAGTATCAATGAGACGTTAAGCAGAACCGTTATAACTGTCTTAACTGTGGTTATAGTGCTTGTGGTTCTTATCATACTTGGTGGTCCGGTATTACTTCCATTTGCAATAGTGATGTTGCTTGGTGTTGTCTTTGGAACGTATTCGTCCATTTACATAGCATCTAACGTTGTAATCATATTGCACGAGAGAAAAGATAGAGCAGCATTAGCAACTGCTACTAAGAAAGCATAAGTAAAGTGCATCCAAATAAAAAAAGGCAGCCGTAATTGACTGCCTTTTTTTATTTCTGAAATCTATATTTCTTATAGTTTATAAATTATTAGCGAAAATATTAGTATTTTGCAGTTTATTTTTGATACAAGAAACGAAATTATGTCAGATAATATTACAAATCCAAATCTCGGAGAACAAGAACTCCGCAGAAGAGAAGAGTTGCAACTGCTGGAAGAAGCCGGCATTAATCCATATCCGTATGCGTTCAATAAGACACATCAGAATGCGGAGATACTCGCTCAATTTAATGACGATACGCCGGAGACATTAGCAAATGTTGGCGTTACCGGTCGTATTGTGAGCATTCGTAGGATGGGTAAAGCGAGTTTTGTCCATATCCTTGATGGGACAGCGAAGTTGCAGGTGTATGTTCGCAAGGATGATTTGCCGGAAGTAGCAGATGCAAATTCGCTTTGCTATGCAAATTTAAAATTGCTTGATATAGGCGATATAATAGGTGTTACCGGCTTTGTTTTTAGAACGAAGATGGGTGAAGTATCTGTTCATTCCAAGCAAGTTCAGTTGCTATGCAAGTCAGTAGCGACACTGCCAGTAGTGAAGGAAGAGGTGGATGAAGCGGGTAATAAGATAGTTCATGATGCCTTTGCAGATAAGGAGTTGCGTTATAGGAAACGCTACATAGACCTTATTGTAAATTCGGATGTGCGTGCTACTTTTATCAAACGCTCTCAAATTACTTCGTATATACGCCGATACTTTGATGACAAAGGATGGTTGGAAGTGGAGACACCGGTACTGCAACCGTTGCACGGTGGTGCTACGGCGCGTCCATTTGTAACGCATCACAATGCTTTGGATATACCGCTGTATCTGCGTATTGCGTTGGAATTGTATTTGAAGCGACTTATTGTTGGTGGCTTCGAGGGAGTTTATGAGATTAGTAAGAATTTCCGCAATGAGGGAATGGATAGGTCGCATAATCCGGAATTCACAATGCTGGAGTTATACGTTGCATATAACGATTATTTTTGGATGATGGATATGGTGGAAGACCTTGTGTCATCGCTTGCGAAGGATGTGATGGGGACGTTAGAGATACAGAATGGTGATAATACTATTTCATTCGAGCGTCCATTTAAGCGTGCGAAAATGTTTGATTTGTATAAGGAATATACCGGAATGGATTTGTTTGGTAAGGACAAGGAGGAGCTGCTTGTGGCAGCGAAGGAACTTGGTATTTCTATAGACCCGAAGGCAAGTAGTATGAAGATATTGGATGAGATTTTTGGTGAGAAGGTAGAGCCGAATTTGATACAGCCGACATTTGTTATGGACTATCCGGTGGAGATGTCTCCTCTAACGAAGAAGCATAGGATGGATGAAGGATTGGTGGAGCGTTTTGAATTATTTATAAATGGGAGGGAGTTAGCCAATGCTTACTCTGAACTTACAGACCCGAGAGACCAACGTGCTCGCTTCGAAGACCAAGCACGAATGAAAGCAGAAGGTGATGATGAAGCAATGGAGATAGATGAGGACTTCTTAAACGCATTAGAAATAGGTATGCCACCAACTGCAGGGCTTGGTATAGGAATAGATAGATTAGTGATGTTGCTGACGGGCGAGACATCCATTAGAGACGTTATATTCTTCCCAACAATGAAGCCACAGTCATAATTATACTACATTATACAATTTAAATTATATTTATAAATATGATTCAATTATCCCAATACATACATTTCAAATATATAGATGCGGTGCTACTGCTTCTATGTATAGGTGTTCTTGTGGTGTTCATTAATTTGCTCATCAAGGTGTTTAGCGCCGAGGATAAGAAGGTGCATACTGCGTTCTATGTAATAGATGTGGTGTTTTACGTGTTTCTTGTTTTGTGGAGTGTGCTATGTTTTGTTCCGGTTTCGTTCAATGGTATTTTGCCAGCAGATACAGAACAGGTTATTAATATTCATAATAATACGAATGAAGAGCAGAAGGTTTTGCTTGTTGGTCGATTGAGTTATAGTAATGATTGGGTTCCAGTAATTCCGTATTCACCTGAATTTCAAGGAACGCCTATAACAACGCTAATTGGTGGAGAGAAGGCGAAGTTGAGGTTGCGAGTAGGAGTGAATGATATTGACAATATCATAATTGCGAATGTGACGAAGTCAAGTTATAGTGGCAAAGTGGGTGGTATAGTGTTACCGCTACCACAGAATGAAATAGTGGTTTATACTGAACCAATGAATGAGTTAGCGAGGAAGCCGGAAGTATCTATATTGCATCAGTTATTGAACATCTGTATGTATATTACGGGTATAGTTGGATTTGTATGGCTGTTCTTTTTGCGGTTTAAATCGATGGAAGAGAAGAGCGTATTATCCATAGTTTTCATAGCGATAGCGGTAGCGATACCAGCAACGGCGTGTGGGTTTGCTTTTTGGTGGAATTTACAGGACTTGCTTTCATTGCTGTAAGTGTGCAAATTAAAAAACATAGTTATAGCATAAAATTCATTTTTTTTTAATATATTATACATAATAGAAACAATTTAATAGGTTATACTTAATGAAATATTTAATTCATATCATAATTATTTCAATACTATCAATCGGTTTGTCCTTAGCACAAACTCCAGTATCAAACTTCCGCAATTTCGCAAATGAGAAGGAATACGAAAAAGCCGGCGAATTAGCTCAGCAAGTACTTAACGAAAATCCTAATGACTTTGATATAGCGATGGAAGTAGGTGATGTCTATACTGAACTTGAGGAATACAGCAAGGCATTAAATGCATACTCCAAAGCCCGCAGTATCAGCGACAAAGGCAATAAAGCATTAGCAAAACACGCACGCACTCTTACAGCACTTGAGCGTTCCAAAGAGGCGATAGAGGAGTTGAAGAAGCCATTGGAAAAAGATAAAAAGAATATGGAACTCCTTATTGCACTTGCAGATGCGTATTTGCATTCGGGTGATGTAAAGAATGCGGAGGTGCAGATTAACAATGCGCGTTCAATAGATAACAAGAATGCGGAAGTATTTATTATGCTTGGCAATATCTATTATGACCAAAGTATATGGGAACTTGCTCGCACCAATTTTGAGGATGCGTTGAAGTTAAATCCGAATGATGTATTGGCACGTCAGCGATTGGCAGAGGTATATTGGAAACTTGCTGTGGCAGCGGATAATGCTGGTGAGCCGGATTTACTTAATGAATATCTTAAACGTTCGCTTGAGGAGTGTAATACATTGGTTCAAAATGACCCAAAAGATGCAAACTCGTGGCGTCTAAAGGGACAAATCCATTTCAATGCAAATCAAAATCTTGATGCAGCGCAATCCTACAATAAATTCATAGAACTACGTCCAAATAACCATAAAGAACGCTGGCGTTTGGCTGAAATATTAGCAAACAATGGCGTATGCGATGAGGCGATACCTCATTTGGAGGTTATATCTAAACGAACACCAGACGATGTAATAACTGACTCGGTTGTTTTGAATGCTCAACTTTTTCTCGCAACTTGCTACTATAAAGAGAAGCGTTATGAAGAAGCAACTAAGACATTTGATGTAGCAGCAGCGTATATGAAAACATTGAATTATAGGAATATGTTGAATGCGACTGATGTTAAGATTTGGGCGTTGTCATATCTCTTTTTAGGTGATACGACTAATGCACTAACTACATTCAATGAGTTATTTGAGATGGCTCCGGCGGAGAATTGCGATATTATGTTGCTTGTAGGTGCGAGGATATGTAATCCACGTAAGATGTATAGCGAGGTGATACGCATATTGTCGTTGCGAAATACGACTTGTGATGCGGATGAGAATACTCCATATTGCTACTATTTAATAGGCACAGCGAACTTTGAATTGAAAAATATTGACGCATCTATTGCAGCATTGCAGAAATCCATTGAAGTAAATCCACAATATTATTATGCTTATATATATTTGGGCGATGTTTATATCAATCAAAAGAATGTAGCTGAAGGCGAGAAGTTATTTAACTTCGTTATAGATAATGCGAAGGCAGATGTAACGAAATATAGCAATGAATTGAATATTGCTTTCCAAAAGTTAGCCGGACAAAAGTTGGATGCAAAGAAATATGGAGATTTGCAGAAGATAGCAAAGCAATGGCTTGACTTGTTGCCGGATAAAAATGAATATGCTTATTTATACTTAGCCGTTGCATATCAAGGATTAGGCGACCAGCCCAATGCTTGCAAGAACTATCGGGAAGTGCTGAAGATAAATCCAGATAACAAAGCAGCAAAAGATAACATAAAGAATTTGGGATGCTAATTCTACATAACCCCAAACAACACAATATATTACTCATTATTTTTGTTTTATGCTAACACCATACGGATTAAATAACATAATTGTGATGGGATTGCTTGCAGTTATAATGCTGGCGGTGGGTATTAACTTTATACATATCAAGTTTTTATCAATACCACTGATTGCTTTGTCCATACTATTATTATTCTTTACTATTTGGTTTTTCCGAGACCCAGATAGGAGTGTTCCACCCGATGCTGTGAATGATGCGTCAATATTGGTATCGCCGGCTGATGGAATAGTTACAGAAATAGAAGTTGAGGATGAACCGTTGTATTTGCATAAAGAAAGCAAACGGATTAGCATATTTCTTTCGCCGTTAGATGTCCACGTAAATAGGATACCTATATCTGGCGTTGTGGAGTATTACACCTACAATCCGGGTAAGTTTATGATAGCAAGCCATCCCAAAGCCAGCGAAGCAAATGAGCAGAGTCGTATTGGTCTCAGCACACCATTTGGGCATATATTATTTAAGCAAATAGTTGGAATAGTTGCACGTAGATTGGTGACGGAGATAAAAGTAGGCGATAGCGTAAAAATTGGCGAGCGTTTTGGTATGATGAAATTCGGCTCGCGTATGGATATAATTGTTCCTACCGATACTGATGTATTGGTAAAGATTGGCGACAAAGTGGTGGCAGCAGAAACTATAATTGCAAAATTGAAAATTCATTAACTAAATTATAAATAAAAATGAAAAAAGCAACACTATTTATTACATTATTAACTTTTTTAATAGGTGCAAACATTATGGCACAAGACATAATAGAATTAGAAGGAAAACCAGACCTCAGTAGAGGACGCAACATAATGGAAGCGTTTATGGATCGGCAATCCATTAGGGAGTATAATTCGCAAGAACTAGAAAGACCTATTCTATCCGCATTGCTATGGTCTGCAAATGGTATTAACAGACCAGATGAGAAAAAACGCACAGCCGCTACAGCATCTAACTCACAAGAAATAGACATTTATGTCGTATTTCCGGAAGCGACATACTTCTATGATGCTTTTAAGAATGTATTGGAATTGCGTTATAAAGGAGACCTCCGTAAAGCAGTAGCAAGCGGACAGGACTTTGTAATAGATGCTCCTTTAAGCATAATTATCGTGGGCGATTTAGATAAGTTAAGGGGAAATGATGAGGTTAAGAAAATGCAATTAGCATGTATGGATGCCGGCATTGTATCTTCCAACATTTATCTATATTGTGCTGGCAACAAATTAGGAACAGTAGCACGTGCTACAATGAACACAGAAGAATTAAGTAAGGCATTGAAGTTAAATAAGAATCAACGTCCAATACTTAACCATCCGGTAGGATACAGAAAATAATAAGTGTTGCTACTCTTCTTCACATTGGGATAATATGTCAAGTATTTCTATTTCTGTTTTGCAGTTTAGGATGTTTGCGATGTTGTCCGAATTAGCGAAGAAATTTGAGAAAATGCTGAGGTAGCGTAGTTGTCTGCCGACATTATTTTCATTGGATAGTAGTAGCAAAACGATATTAACCGGCTTGTTATCAGCGGCATCGAATGGAATGGGATTTCTTAGAATTGCAAAAGACGCAGCCATACTAATGATTTCATTAGATTTGGTATGTGGCAATGCGATGCCGTTTCCGATAGCGGTGGTGCATAATTTTTCGCGTTCTGCGAGTTGTCGTCTGGCGTTGTTATAATTTTTGATATTTCCAGAGTTAGCAGCGATTTGCAACATAATAGATAGGACTTCCTTCTTAGTTTTAGCGGGGAGTCCTATTTTTATTGTGTTCTCTGGTAGTAGGTCGGTTATTTTCATATAGTTAGATAATTATTTCTATTTGCCCAAAAAGTTAAGTAATTGTCTAGTAGCATTTATGGCTTTTTGTTTTTCTTGCTCGAACTTTGCAATCTCAACATCACTCGGATTGAACTTTCGGAATAGTTCTTCGCCGAATTCTATCGTTTTCACACCTTTTTCTATCCACTTGTGTGCTTTTTTGGATTTATGTAGGATTTTATGCAGATTTGCTTTTAGTTCAGAGTAATCGTATTTATCTGGATTATCTGTATAGAAGTCGTTTAAGTGTTCTTTTGTGAGAGTGGTATTATTTTTGCGATTGAAGTCAGCGACAGCATCATCAATTTCATTGCGTAAGTTGTCGTCAAGGGAATTGATGTATTTTTCATAGAAATGAGCATCGTCTAATTCTTGTCGTTGCTGACGTTTCAGCTGCTTCCGTTTAGAGTATGTAACAATACGAAAGCAGCTAAAACCCGCAAGGAATACTAAAAAGGCGGTTCCTGTTATTTTCAGGATAAGCAATAGAATTGCATCAATAGGCATTGGATGTCTCTATTACTTTAACATTTTTCTGTAGCCGGGTTGGTTTGCGATTACCATATCACCTATCATTGGCACAGACACCTTAACTGGTAGCGGCTTGTTATATATACCGATTAAGCCATTTCCATCTTTGAGATAGAAGTCAACTTCAGTTAATGCAGCACTTATAGGAATTGGAGTAAGCCCTAAAATTGGGATTTCTGCTGTTGCTGTTCCTACCATTAACATAGTCATAGTATAAACGTGGACTCCGGAAATTCCATTTATAGTGGAGTCGCTTTTCCTTGTGATAGATGCCTTTAAGTCACCGGCTAAAATAACTTCTGTCGCTGCTGGCAATTTGAAGTCAGCGATATGAAATGAATCAATAGTCCAGCTGGCTGTGTTAACATCCGCTATTTTGTAGTATGCTTGTGGAAGAATTCCCAAACTTGGCACTTCAGAAAGCATAGATGGCAAAAATAGTTTTAGGAACTCTGAACTGATGAATAAACTGGTTGAACTCTCATATAGAGCGTAGTTTCCATTAGTTACGTTATTCGTCATCGGCTCTACAAAATGGTGGCGCATCCATTTTGATGGTTGAGCAAGGTAGTTCGTATCCTTTGCGAACGTCAGCGTATCATCGAATTTATCTAATGTTGTAGCAGTGCCATTAGAATCGATGGAGGTATTTTGATATACCCAAGTTTTGCCGACATTAGCGGTAAAGTAACCGTCGTGACCGGGAGTTGGGGTTACTGGGTCATCATCAGACGAGCAAGCAGTCAATATTATAACTGCTGTAAAAAGAGCAAGTAGTTTTCTCATTTTAGTTATGTTTGTATTTGTGAAAAAAACATACAAATATAAGAAAAAATATTCATTAATAATAATTTATGACAACTTTATTGGGAATAGCCCGCTATTATGGTAAAGTTTTTCGCTAAAATTTCCTATATTGCATTCTCATTTTTACATATACACTAATATTTTACAAAAAAATTATGGCTGATTATAAATTCACAGAAATAGAAAATAAATGGCAAGCATATTGGCAACAAAACAATACCTATAAAGTTACGGATGACTTTTCTAAACCCAAATATTACATACTTGATATGTTTCCGTATCCAAGTGGTGCTGGTTTGCATATTGGTCATCCGGAAGGATACACAGCAACGGATATTGTTGCACGCTACAAGCGAATGAAAGGATTTAACGTATTGCATCCAATGGGATTTGATGCTTTTGGCTTGCCGACAGAGCGTTATTCAATGCAGACCGGCATTCATCCGACCATTGCAACGGAAAAGAATATCGCTACTTATGTGAAGCAACTTAATATGCTGGGCTTTGGCTACGATTGGTCGCGCTGTGTGAATACAACTGACCCGAAGTATTACCGCTGGACTCAATGGATGTTCACCATAATTTATAACTCGTGGTTTGACCCTCACGCAAAGAAAGCACGCCACATTGACGAATTGCCTATTCCACCAGAACTTATTAATAGCAAAGAAATAGAGGAATACAAAGATAGCAAACGCTTAGCATACATAGCAAATATACCGGTGAATTGGTGTGCAGAACTCGGCACAGTGCTTGCCAATGAGGAAGTGGATGAATGGAAGGAAAAGGGATACACGGTAGAGAGGAAGCCGATGCGTCAATGGATGTTGCGTATTACGGAATATGCGCAACGTCTATTGGATGATTTGGAATTAGTTGCGTGGCCTCACTCAACAAAGGAGATGCAGCGCAATTGGATTGGGAGGAGTATTGGCGCGGATGTGAATTTCAAAATACATAGTTATGATACCACTGCCACAGTATTCACTACACGTCCGGATACTATCTTTGGTGCTACTTACCTTGTGCTTGCACCAGAACATCCGCTAGTAGAGCAGATTACAACTGATGAACAGCGTTCTGCTGTTGAAGAATACATAAAAACTGCATCTACGAAAAGCGATTTGGAACGAACAGAATTGAATAAGACAAAGACAGGCGTATTCACTGGTGCATTCGCTATAAATCCGGCGAATGATGAAATGCTTCCGATTTGGATTGCCGATTACGTTCTTGCACATTACGGCACAGGTGCGATTATGGCTGTTCCAGCACACGACGAGCGCGACTATGAATTTGCAAAGACATACGGATTGCCAATTAAGCAAGTGGTTACGGATAAAGAGAATAGCGTGAATGTGGATGAAATGGCATATACAGAAAAGACGGGCTATGGCATAAATTCAGAGAATGATGATATTTCGCTAAATGGTCTTCCAACTTCCGAAGCAATACAAACAGCGATAGAATGGCTTGATTTTGAAGGAATTGGTAAAGAGAAAGTGCAATTTAAATTGCGTGATTGGCTGTTCTCTCGTCAGCGTTATTGGGGTGAGCCGATGCCGATAATGTTCTTTGAGGATAGTAGCAAGCGTTGTCTTGAGCCGGAGGAGTTGCCACTTGTATTGCCTGATGTAGAGCATTTTAAGCCAGCAAATACAGGCGAGTCGCCATTGGCTAATGTGGATAGTTGGATAAATTTTGTGGATAAGAAGACAGGAAAGAAGGCGCGTTTTGAGACCAATACAATGCCTCAATGGGCTGGCTCTTGCTGGTATTACTTGCGCTACATTGACCCGCAGAACGATGCTGCATTTGTGGATAAGGATAAGGAGAAGTATTGGATGGATGGCGGAGTGGATTTGTATGTTGGAGGTGCGGAACACGCTGTTTTGCATTTGCTTTATGCTCGCTTCTGGCATAAAGTTCTCTTTGATTATGGCTATGTATCCACCGTAGAGCCGTTTAAGCGATTATTCCATCAGGGTTTGATAATGGGCGAAGATGGGCGTAAGATGTCCAAGTCGCTGGGTAATGTAATTAATCCGGATGATGTTATTAAGGAATTTGGAGCAGATTCTTTGCGTATGTTTGAGATGTTCCTCGGACCATTAGAAGCATCCAAGCCGTGGAGTAAAACCGGTATTGAAGGAGTGAATAGATTCTTAAACCGCGTCTGGCGTATGATTGCGAGTGAGGATGGTAAGTTGCTATCATCTGTGCGGGATGCGTCCCTTACAGCAGACCAAGAGTATATGTTGAATTATACTATTAAGAAAATTGGCGATGATATAGAAAATTTGAGTTTCAATACTTGCGTTTCCCAATTTATGATTTTCCTAAATGAATTCTCTAAATCGGATGTAAAGCCGAAAGATGCGATGGAGAAGTTTATACTTTGTCTTGCTCCATTTGCACCGCATATCTGCTCGGAACTATGGCAAATACTGGGGCATAGCGATTCTGTTGTGTTGCAGTCGTATCCTGAATTTGATGAGAGTAAACTTGTGAAAAGCGTTGTTGAGGTGGTGATACAGGTAAGTAGTAAGATTAGAAGCAAGTTGTCGCTTCCACTGGATACGCCACAAGCAGAGGTTGAGGCACTTGCGATGAAGGATGAGAATGTTAGTAAGTATATGGAAGGTAAGCAGGTTAAGAAAGTTATTTTTGTGCAGAACAAGTTATTGAATTTGATAGTGGGGTAGTGGGAGGTAAGAATGAAAAAATGCTATTATATCTTATTGCTTTTGCTTATGTGTGGTTGCGCTACGGTTGAGGATAAGGATAAGGATGACATTGAATATACTGGTGTTACATTGCTTTCGCTTGATTCTATGGACTTAGAGGAATTGTCTAAAACTACAAAATTGTCTCTTGAGCAGTTACAAATGATTAAGGAGGGTGGCGGTGCTACGTATAATCCAAACACGGGCGAGATTACGGGTGGAACTATAACCACCAATTATGCAAGTGTTTTGGATATGATTGCTGCGCAAGGTGCGTTGTATTTTGAAGTGTCTCCCAATCCTACTTCTTCTTATGCAATTATTGAATTGCATTGCGATAAAGTTAATGAACATTATTTACAGAAATATGCTTTACCATTTCATTTCAAATGCGATATAATATGTGATGAAAAGATAATCGGGCATTTTGAGAATGCCACAAGTTATGGCAAAGAACAAATACCGGAATCCCTCTTGCAAAAAACAGGGACATA
>JAISJI010000066.1 GCA_031261605.1 Ignavibacteria bacterium
AGGTTATCGTTGGTGCAATTTTTTTTCATATTTTTGTATTGGGTATTTTTAATGGAATACAAAAATAACATTTTTTTCATTATAAAAAAACATTTGTGCTCATTTTTTTAACACTGCCCTCCCCGAAGGGGGTTATGGTGACGCTACCGCATCAATATTATCTTGCTCAAATACCACTTCCCATTGTGATACGCATTCACAAAAAATACGCCGTTCGCAAATGGATACAGAGCCACTCTTAACGAATTGCTTGGATTTTCCCATCTCATCAATATCTTTCCCGTAATGTCGGCAAGGAATATATCGCTACACTCACGCTCCAAATCCACTGTTAGCACGCCTGTGCAAGGATTCGGATACGCACGGATGACCTGCTCGGGCGATAGTTGAATGGTATCCACCGGCTGCTCATCGTATGGCTTTGGTAAATACTTCTCTAAGTCGCCGATAGTGGTATCTGCTGGATTGAACGCATAGTTGCAACTGGTCTGAGTAGCGTATTGAGTTATGATTCGCAAAAGTATATGATTCAATTTCTCTACATCATACTTATCGGTCGTCGGCTTCAAATGCTCGCCACCAATACCGCTCTCGTCCGTAAGAAAGACGTAAGAGCCGTTTGTAGCAAGGGCGATAGAGCGACAAAGGAATTCTGCACTCTTATCTATACCGCTACACACAAGCGGAACAATGCGGATGCCCTTTGTAGCAGCCAAACGTATCTGTCTGTGCATCTTTTCAATATTGTTTTTCTCGTGATGTGGCGGGGCATCAAGTATTAGGAAGACGATACGCGCAAGTGCATTCTCACTCCAAGCGGTGCGTTCTATCGCCTCTGTGAGTGCGTCATCTACTGCTTCCGGTATATCGCCACCACCACCAGCGGACTGTTCTTTTATGAATGAAATAGTGGTTCCGGTCTTCTCTGTAAGTGGCGAGGTCAGTGTTAAATACTCATCGCCATAATCACGATAGAACACGCTACCAGTGCGTAATACAATGTCGCTATTTGCATCCTTCACACGACCAATTACATCCTCTAACTCCGCTTTCAAATACGCAATCTCATCACCCATACTACCCGTAGCATCTACTACAAAGGAAATATCCACCTGCTTCATCGCACTACACCTCTGCGTAATTACAGCGGTATTGATACCCTGCGTAAATGGAATGGCAGACATAGATTTCGTTTGTCCATTGTATCGGAAGAGCATAGTATAGGGAGCACCAGCATTAGGTAAGCCATCTTTAAGTAAGTCAGACCATAGTTCCGCCTTACCTGTGTTATCTGTTCTCGCTTGCCAAATAATGTTATTGCTGCGGTCAAGTAGCGTTACCGTTGCATCTACAAGTGGCATAGCGTCCTCGTTGGTGAGTTGTGCTACATATCTATTGCTCGGTAGCAACTTCCACGTCTCCGCATATTCAGACAATATCGGAGCAGCAACATCAGACCACAATTCCCATTTTGCGAAGTCGTTCAATTCGCCAGCGGTAAGTTTTCCGGCGGTTGCGTTTTGGTCGCCATTCATTCCACCTTCTATGAACGGCACAGTTTTCATATCTGTTTCTACGGGCGTTGCTGCTGAGCGGTCAGAACCATCAGCAACGACATCCGCGGAAGAACTTGACTCGGCTGCAATCATCGGCTTCATCTTTGCATCCGTATGCGCAAGTCCCACTAAGCCATCTTTTTTATTCTTATTTTTCTTCGGCTCCACAATAGGGACGGCGACAAGTTTAATGCTGACCCGCTTTTTGTAATTGCTATTCGTGAGAGTGAAAGTCGTCGGTTTGTAAATTACGGAATAGAATTGCAGTGTAACGGGCAACTTCGCATCAGCGAGCGAAAGTTTGAATTCGCCATTTGCATCGGTAGCAGTAAGTATATCCGGATAATCCTTCACGGAGACGAATACGTAAGCCAGTGGCTTGTTATTTGCATCTTTGACGACACCGGTTATGGTGCTATTGATGGTAGTAGCACCGCTTGCGAGCATTGGAATTAATACGAGTAGTATTAATGGAAGGATGTATTTTTTCATAATGTTATTTCGTATTTGTGATATATATTCTTTATTTAAATGCCCTCCCCTTCGGGGAGGGTTGGGTGGGGGCTATAGTAATTACTCCCCGAAAATGAGTTGGTTCTCCATCATTGCTTCTCTTGTTTTTATTAATTGCCGCAAAAATTCCATCGGACGAGAACCCTTTATTCTATTGCAAGAGCCGCATAATAATTGGTAATTTTCGTAATAATCACCACCGCCTTTCGCTTTCGGAATGATATGGTCTATTTCCATATCTTTCATTAAATATTCATTTCCACAGCCGTTGCATTTGCCATTTTGTTGCTTGTAAAGCCGTTCTTTTATTGATTGCGATGGCTGAACGACCTGAATATCTGTGCGTTGTGGAATTAATTGTGTCGCTACAAAATCCTTGAACATTCCCGCATCATCACTTAATCGCTCAATCAAAATTTGAACCGCCTGCTTCTCAATATCAATACCAATCCATTTTCTACCGAGTTGTTGAGCCGCTACGCAAGTCGTTGCACAGCCACAAAACGGGTCAAATACAATATCGCCTTCATTGGATGATGCGTTGATGATTCGTTGCAAAAGTGCTAATGGTTTCTGTGTTGGATAACCCGTCCGTTCTTTAGGAGAAATATGCCCACCGGATGGTATATCATTCCACCAATCTTCTGGTATCTTTCCTCGTTCAACGTATTGTTCTCTTATTTCTTGATTTTGTAGTTTTCCTTCCTCTCCCCATATTTTAGCTTTCTTTCCCTTGTCCGTATGTAATTCTTTATAAGGAATGCGGATTGCATCATAATTGAAAATATATCTGTCTTCAGTTTTAGAATATCTAAAAATTATATCGTGTTTTGCGGGGAAATTTTTCTTTGAACCACTTGGTCCTGTATAGCACCACGCAATTTCATTTCGAAAATTATTTTTACCAAAAATTTCATCCAACAGCACCTTCAAATAATGGCTTGCTGTTGGGTCGCAATGCAAATATAAACTGCCCGTGTCTTTCAATACGCGGTGCATTTCTATGATTCGCTGTGCCATATACGTAAGATATGCCGACATTGCTTTGCTGTGTATTCCGCCGATGGATGTTATGTATTTTGTTAGATTTGAATAATTGGCAGCCAATGTCTCCAGATACGCTTCGTTCACATCCTCCCAACTCCACATATCCTTGAAACTACTTCCGGCTGCCTTACTACCTACCGGAGCAGAATATGTTCTCTTACTATTAAATGGCGGGTCTAAGTATATTAGGTCAACCAAATCGCTATTCAGTCCATTTAGGATGAATAGGTTGTCGTTGGTGTATAGTGTGTTGGTGAAGTTCTCTTCTGGCATATTGTGTTTGTCGTTGTTATTTAAAAAATTCATCCCAACCTACCCCCCCCCAACCCCCTTCCCACAAGGAAGGGGGAACAACTTTATTTAAACGCCCTCTCCTTCGGGGAGGGTTGGGTGGGGTCTTTACATTCCTTTGTTTCTGGTTGGTTATTGGGGATATAGAGTTAGATTAGTTATATTGTAAATAGCCACCATCAACCCACAATATACTAAAAAGATGCGGAGATAGAACTACCCCCACATCTTTCGTTATATAATTCTATTAGTTTTACCAAGCAAAGCGAATATCTACTCCTGCTTGCAATGGGCTAACTCGCCATGTATATTTGCTTGTAACACTTGTAATTCCAAAGTTATAAGCAACTGACGGAACAATATACCATTTTGTTCCCAATAGCAATTCGTATTGAACACCGGCTTTCAAGCCAAAGCGGATGGAAGAAGCATCTTCTATTTCGCCATCATACATTGTAGCAGTTCTATTATTGTTGGACAAAACAGCGTAATCAGGCAATAAAGAAGGGTCAAACCTTCCTTCCAATGGTGAAACGATGTTGTATTCGTGGGTTCTATTTTTAGTCATTATGTAGTCAAGGGATGGACCCACAACTATGCCAAGACCGTTACCCGGTATCGGATTAATCTTATACATAACTTCAAAGGTAATGGCATTGTAGTCAATATCCATCACATTCTCTGTGAGGTTATTAACTACATTACCAGCGGCGTCACGCATCGGATACGAGTTATCATTAACCGTTACGCTACCCGGAAACATATTGAATAGAATGCGAAAGATTAGGGATGAACTGGAAGTAGCAACTTCACCGAACAGATGCTCTAAGGTGATACCGGCATAGATACCTAAGCCGTTAGCATTCTCAAAGTTAGGGCAATTTGAAAATGCGAAAGTTGGTATATCCATTGAATGTCCCATATAGTTTATGCCGAGAGCCGGACCGATATATAGAGGAGTCGGCTGCTGAGCAGGCATAAGTGGGTCTGCATATTGCTTTACAGCACCGCGTTGTGCATAGATGCTACTTGTGCAGAGGATAATACTAATTGTGGCTATTAATAATTTGTTAAACTTAATTTTCATAGCGTTCCTTTTATTTTTTTATAATATTCGTTTATAGTTTATTTTTTGTTTTACTTGCGTCATTGCGGGCTTGACCCGCAATCCTCAAATATTTATATTTATTTCACAATCAACAATTTGCAATTGGAATTAATTAAATGCCCATTCGCAGTGATAAAATACATACCATTCGCCAAATCCGTTGTTGGCAGATGCAATTGGTGCTTACCTATTTGCAAATGCAGAGCAACTTCTTTAACGACATTTCCCAATAGGTCTGTCACTTTGAGTGTAATATCATCCACCTCTACATCATCGGTAGCGACCAAGTTAATTGTATATTCAATATCCGTAGTCACCGGATTTTGCTTAACAAAGAAGTAGGAGAAGCCATCCAATATAAATTGTCGCACCGTATCGGCACAAACCGCTTGCAGTTCTATTGCTAAATATGCCGGCTGTGGAGCATAGCAATCGGCTGCTGTTACTGCGAAGTTAAATTCCGCATTCTTCCGATTTGTAAGCAATGGCAGTAGTTTCACAACAAATTCTATACTGCTTGGTGCTCCGAGTGTTCGCTCCTCTGCAGATAAAATTATACCGAACTCGTCGTCTATTCCAATCAAATCTTTCTCAATTGTCTGTTCTTTTTCATCCTTCGAACATATAATATAACACTTTTTTTCTAAACAATAAAATAATTTCGTATCAATGTGCAATTTAATGTCAATATCTGACAATTTATCCACAATTTCCCCAAAATCTGCCCGACATAACAACTGCAATGTATCTCCTGGAAAAATGGTATTCGTTGATAGAATTAGTGAAGAAGTAATGGTGGTGGTCAGTGGCGTTATCTCTGCCGTTTGCACATTTACATTATCGCCGTTGTAGTAAGTATTGACAGACATTGTAGCGAATTGCTCTCTCTCTGCATAAATTACAATAGGCAGTTGTAGCGATGCCGATGGCTCTATCTCCGCTGGTAGCAAGTCATCAACGAAGAATGCAGTTGCACCGAGTGGAACACAAGCAATGTGTGCCGAGTCAATGACTAACTTTGCATTTCCATTATTCTCGAGCGTTACCACGGCTGTATCATACTTGCAACTATGCACCTCTGGCATAGCAAGCGAAAAAACATAATCCGGATTATCCGTCACACAATTACCGACTATCTGCACAGTATCCTTGCTGCGTGCGTAATTGGGATTTGCATCGTGTGTGATTTCCAACAATATCTTATGCGTCCCTTTGACATTCGGATGATATGTAATCGGCAGAATATATTGCTCAGATATAGGAATTACAAGGTTTTGCATCTGTGCGTAATCAATATCAAAGTATTCGCTATCGCCACCAAGGAACACAATGCTATCTATCGTTAGTTCTTCATTGCCGAGTGATTGCACTATATTATGTTGTGCTGTAATTGTAGAGTAAATGGGAACATCGCCGAAATTATAATCATTCGCTTGTATTATCGGTATTGTGCCGGTGGCTTTTACAATGACATATATAGCAGGATGATGCACCCACTTTGACGACAACTCAAATATATTCTCCAACTCAAAGGTATCCGTTGGAGTGAAAGAAAAATTCAATTTAATGCTATCTTGCTCTGCTATCGGCTGATTATAGAGCATCTTCATACTATCCACGGACTTATCCAATGGATGAGTAAGAGAGTAATTGGATAGGAAAGCAATCGTATCATCGTAGTTGCCGATATTGCGGACGAATATCATTGTATCGGAAGTTGTGCCGATACGCCTCCTTCCCCATTCCAACAACCTATTCGTAATCTCGGGAGCAGCACCTCGTCCCTTAACATAGAAGCCACAAGACAAACCGTTATCATCCACAACATCAGCATTCACAAGGTAATCTCTATTCTCTGTAGGAGTAAAAGTTACGGTGTATCTTAAACTATCATTCACAGCGAGTGTGGCGGGGAATGCTTTGTTGTAAGACCAATCAAATTTCGGTTCAACTATATCCTTCGCAATGGAATCCACGACCAACACTATATTCCCTGCATTATGCAAGCGTCCGGAGAGCGTTTTAGCATCATACAATCGCACTTTACCGAAATCCAAGTTGTCAGCAAGTAACCCCGGTGCAGAGATTTTTCCCTCAATAGCAATATTGATTTCCTTGCATTCAAAGATTAGTTTTATAGATGTATTAAGGGGGTCGAGTGTTCCTATTGGTGTGAATGTAAGTGTGAGCGTAATGGTTTCGTTGTGTTGGAGGAGGTATGGCAGAGCCACGGATGTCGCAACTAAGCGAATATCCGATGGCAGTGTAATTCCGGTTAGCATCTTCGCAACCGTGCTATTATTCTTTATTTCGAGTGTTGCAACTGTTGGGGTGTTCCATTTGAGCATCCCAAAATTATAGGAAGTCGGACAATCAATATTTACACCACTATATGAGAATTGGCGTTCCACCACATTATCATTCTTATCGGTAAATTCAATGTTGAAAGAGCCATCTTTACTTTTATCTATCGGCTCTGCATCCAATATTATCGTTGTGGATGTATCGGTAATTACGAGCGGAGAGACACTATAATTAACGACATTGCGGACATATCCCCAATCTATACCTGTGGCATTCGCATCATCCCGCTGTATATCCGTTATAACAATGTGGAACTTACCGCAGGAGTCCGTAATAGATAGCATTGGCGGTATTGTATCAATGTGGTATGGGTCATTCAGACGCGAGCCCAACGCCATAGAATAGGAATCTCTAAAGCCGTGTCCGTAGATAATGCCGGAGAAACTCTTCCTATCGGATGACAATCTATGCGTTCCCGATGGTAGCACCTTCATTGACCAAGCATAGCCGGAGTTGCCGATACGTTTATTGTAAATAGAGGCATTGAGAGCATCAAAACGCTTTCCGTCTAACCACAGGTCGTAGATGCTAAAAGTATCGGTGATAACGATAACACAATGTGCTTTATATTGGTCGAACACCTTGTAGTTGCTGGGAGTAGAGAACGTTACTTCCTCTATATATTGCTCTATAGGAGCGAGTATCACATACGCAGGGTCGTAGTTTAAACTTTCATCAATATCTTTATTTGGAATGCCGAGGTGCATCATAAATTGCGAAAGTAAAATAGGCGAATCCGCTTCCCAAAGAGTAGCATTAGATACCTCCACTTGCAAGCAATCACCGGCTTTCGCAATGGTGGCTGTGTTAATACTCATTGTGCCATCGGCTTTATACTCCGTCCATTTTAAGTGCGTATTGTCCTCCTTAGCGATAACTTTATACATATCACCATTGGCACACAAAGTATAGTAGTTATTGGCGAAAATGTTCTGTCCATCTACAAATGGCACGCTAATAAAGCGTCTTCCCCACGTCTTAGTCGGTGGAAGCATCTCTAACAAATGGTCTTTGGTATCATACGGATTATCTAGTCCTTGCTTTACTGACGAGCGGACGTGACCACTAATTACACCAATAGGATTATTGCTTTTGATAAGCGTGCCGGTAAGGTCGTAAGTGCCAATAGCACCCCCCATCGCTTGCACAAACAGCGCTTCCCCTTTGTTTAAGCGAACATTCTGCGTATCACCACCATTGGCACCATTGAGAGTGCTACACGTTGGAATGTATGTAACAATAGTGCTGTCCAAAGATGCGATAACAAGGAACTCACCACTACGCGGAGTAGTAAGTTCATCGTAACGGGCTTGGTCAATGATATTGCCAAGCGAGTCGCAAGCACCATCCGCCACTAACCGATTCGGTCCATAATATTGGTCGTTAGGCATTGATACGGCTCTGTATTCGTTATTCCAAATACTTACCGGCAACGCTACATAACTCTCGGAGGATTGGTTTTTGCTGGAATAGCACCATACGATAAGTGGTGTTTGCGAACTTATTTCTATCAATTTATTTTGGATTACGCCGAGTTGTTTTATTTCAAATTTGGGGTCTATTTTCAGTTCAAATATTTGTCCGCCGGCTACTACTTCCTTGCGAATTGGCTCGTTTGGGATAGTAATTACAACGGTATCGGTTCGTATAGCGGAGATAAATACACTCATAGAGAACGTTCCCGACATATCTTGCCGTTCTATTTCATTCTGCATAAATCCGACAATGAAGTGGCGTCCCTGCATAGCGGATGGCTTGGCATCCAACATCAGCGGAATAATGAGAAGTAGCAGTATGAGTATATTTTTTTTCATAAGTTAGTTATACATATTTGTTTATATTTTTTCGGGAAATGGAAGCTAGCCCTCCCCGGGAGGGTTGGGGTAAAAGGTTACTTCGCCAACTCCTCCATCAACAAATGTGTTGGAAGTCCCGTAACTCCTGGATGGTCTTGGTTATGCACTGCCTTATACTTACACATCTGGATGTCATAAAAGCAATCGGTGATGGTTGCATTGACTGCCGGCATTACTCCAACAAAGGCACTGCCAACTTCTACCGCATTAGTGGTAATACATTTTGTAATTATTGCATTGTGGCTACTTATCTGCCCACCAATTCCGCCGCCATTAGATTGACTCTTTATCAAGCCAGTATTGACGCAATTTGAAATAATTGCAAAAAGTTGTATACTACTAAAAATACCGCCACAGAAATAGATACCATCTATTGTTCCGGCGTTCATACATCTATCAATAGTTCCATTACTAAGACAAGCAATACCAGCAGCATATGCAGTTACAGAAGTTATAGTTGCAAGATTAATACAATTAGAAATTAATCCAGAATTCATAGTCACAATGCCAGCTGCATGATATCCAGAATCATTTTTTACATATCCATCTACTGTTAAATTCTCAATCACACTACCAGTATCAATGTTAAGACCAAATAGCGCACATTCATACATACTGTTGTTATTGATGGCTAAAACTATTCTATGACCATCGCCATCAAAATGCCCCTTCCAGCGTAGTAATTGACTATGATTATAAGCGACAATTGGCTCAGTGATACTATCCGTAATATCATTCATTAGTTTGAAATATTTCGACTGCAACATAAAATTGGGTCTATTCAAATTACTATCTCTAAGAGTGAGCATATCTGCCTTGCTGGTTATTTGATATGGAGCGGTTTGTGTGCCGTTACCCCCGCTGAACTGTGCGGATGCAGTTAATGTTGCGATTAGCATTACTAATGCAAAAATAAGATTTTTCATAAAAAACCTCTTAGTTATAGATTTATAATGTGTTTAATATATGAAAAATGATTTAAATAAATACCATTTGTATAAAGAAATGTCTTACTATGTTCTGTCATTGCCTGAATTTTTATTAAACAGATTTACGCTGATTTCCTATGATTTTTTTAAGAGACATAATTAACTGAGTAGCATAGATATACAATAAAATTTGAATATAACGCTTTTTTCTTTGTGATTAAGAAAAAAAATGTTATATTTGTAATCTGTAATTTTTCAATTATAGGACGGTCCCATAGACTAATGGTTAGGTCACCAGCCTTTCACGCTGGCAGTAGGGGTTCAAATCCCCTTGGGATCACTTAGATTAGTGATGAGGTATTAGTAGCAGTTGAAATATTGATGTGCTCCTGCTCATCACTTTTAGTTTTTTTAAAGAAACAAATATTTTATTAACCAATTATTTAGGGGATGTAACGGATTCGACAGGGTCGTGGAAGCTATTAGCGGCATATCGTGTTAATCGTAAAACACGTAAATACAAGCGATAAACAATACAATAAACGCAGAATCTAATTTTGCAATGGCTGCCTAAATAGGCAACCCATTCACTTTGTGGCTTGCCCTTTGGCTGCTTAGTGGGTGTCGACTTAAAGGGTATGTTCTTAATCTGTGTAGCAGGGAGCGGGGACGAGATTTTACTGTTGCTTGTCGGTGGAGACCTGTTGGTTGGTCACTTCGTCGATGAAAGCCGTTAATCAACTATGTATGTAGATGCGATAGAAGAAGCACTTTGGACGCGGGTTCAACTCCCGCCATCTCCACCATTTTTTTTCACCAATTAATATAGAGGTATGTTATGGATACTATTTTCAATAACTAATATCTACTAATACCGATGAATTACGATTTTACATTTGAATATAAAGAAGCATATCAAATATATGAACATACAGCGATTATCCTAATGCTATTATTAAAAGATAAATAATTTCTATTAATTATGAAGTTCCTGCTTCCACTTTTTTTACTACTATCTTTCACTCTGCATTCAGCGCCAGTTGTTGTATCGGGTGATACGCTATTCAGTATCTATACGCACTCCGGAGCATTCACTCCCGAAGATAGAGCAAAAAATGTAGCACATATAATTACCCAAATATCCGAAAAATATGCATCAAGCCCTGATACACTGCAAATCATTGAAGAAGATGGCGACTACAATGTGAAATTCCACACAACCACCATTGTTAGCATTAATCAAAGCGAAGCAGAAGCACACCACACCACCCAGCTCGCATTATCCCAATCCATTAAGCAAATCATAAATAAAGCGTTATACAAACATTACTACGATAACACCACGTCTCATTGGCTCACACGCATTGCATTATCACTATTGATATTGATTGTCGCAATCGTATTGTTCCGATTACTCAAGCGTTTCCATAATAAAGTTAGATACAAAGTAGCATCGCTTAAAGGTAGCAAACTCAAGGGTATAACATTCAAAACATATAAATTACTGAACGAAGAGCAAGAGCAACGTATCGTCCTCTCCCTAGTAATTGCAGTGAAGTATATACTTTACATTGCCATCGTATATACAGCAATTACGCTACTTTTGAGCATATTTCCACATACGAAGGGCATCGCAAATACACTCTGGGGATATGTGATAAATCCGCTCATCTCAATGGGAGAAAGCGTGCTGTCATATCTGCCAAATTTAGTCAAAATCATAATTATCGTAATCGTATTCCGCTATATTATCAAACTCTTACACTTGCTCGCAAATGAAATACACAATGGGAAAATTACACTCGCCGGCTTTTATTCCGATTGGGCGCTCCCCACATTCAACATCATTAGAGCATTGTTACTGATATTCTGCGTAATAGAGATATTTCCATTACTTCCCGGCTCGGACTCCGATACATTTAAGGGCATCTCTGTATTTGTGGGAATAGTCGTATCCTTGGGTTCCACCAATTTAATTGGCAATATGGTGGCTGGACTTGTGCTGACATATATGCGACCATTCCAAATTGGCGATATGGTGAAAATATGCGATGTTACCGGAAATGTAATAGAGAAGACGCCATTTGTGGTGCGTATCAGAACGCAAAAGAAAGAAGAGATAACCATACCCAATTCACAAATCCTTACAAATCATACGCTTAACTATACAAAATCGGCAGAGAATACCAAAGTGATTATCTATTCCACTGTCCGTATTAGTTACGATAAGAATTGGGAAGAGGTGCATTCATTGCTGATTAAGGCAGCAGAGCAAACACCTCGTGTCCTTGATACTCCGAAGCCGTTCGTGCAGCAGAGTTCATTATCCAATTTCTATGTGGAATACCAAATCAATGCTTATATATCGGAAGTGGATAAGTTAAGCCAAATATATTCGGACTTACACCAGAACATCCAAAGCATATTCAATGCCTCTGATATAGAATTAATTTCGCCCGATTATCTTACTAATAGGCAACAGCAAATAGGTGAATAATAAATAATTGCTCTTTTTTTTGTATATTGCACAATCATATAATGCTCTTAAACCAGAATGAATAATTACGAAGCAGTTATAGGACTTGAAGTCCATGCCCAATTACTTACCAAAAGCAAAGCGTTCTGCTCTTGCTCTACTGAATTCGGTGCATCTCCCAATACCAACACTTGTCCGATATGTCTGGGACATCCGGGCACATTGCCACATCTCAATAAATCACTCGTAGAATACATTGTCCGAATGGGACTCGCTACTAATTGCAGAATTAGAGAGCGTTCCACTTTTGCTCGTAAGAACTATTTCTATGCCGATTTAGTGAAGGGCTACCAGATAACACAACACCAAGACCCAATCTGCTATGATGGACATTTGGATATTGAATTAGTCGATGAGAACCGCAAAGCCATTGGTATCACTCGCATCCATATGGAAGAAGATACCGGTAAGGCAATCCACGACTTAGATATAGATACGCTATTGGACTACAACCGTAGCGGTGTTCCACTTATTGAAATCGTTAGCGAGCCAGATATTCGCAATGCAACGGAAGCATATAAGTATCTCACCGAACTGAAGCGAATCCTTGTTTATCTTGGTATTTGCACGGGAAATATGGAGGAAGGAGCGTTGCGTTGCGATGCAAATGTATCCGTCCGTCCGGTTGGACAAATTGAATTCGGAACGAAGACCGAAGTGAAGAATATGAATAGTTTCCGCAATGTTGAGAAGGCGATTGACTTTGAAATTAAGCGACAGATAGAATTAATTGAAGGAGGTGGTAGAGTTGTCCAAGAGACGCGTATGTGGGATGGTCAGAAGCAGGCAACTCGCACGATGCGTTCCAAAGAAACTCAGAACGATTACCGCTACTTCACAGAGCCAGACCTTGTTCCCGTTATTGTATCTGATACTTGGAAAGCAGACATAGCAAAAGCATTAGTAGAGTTGCCACTTCCCCGCAAGGATAGATTTTGCAAGCAATACAGCATTCCAGCATACGACTCCGGCGTTCTGGTAGAAGACAAAGATGTAGCGGACTATTACGAAGCCGTTTGCAATTCCTTACAGACAAAAGACGCACACCACTACAAATTGGTTAGCAACTGGCTGATGACTGAGGTAATGCACATCATCGCCGAGCGTGCCATATCAATCACACAATTAGGACTTTCTCCAGCATTAGTAGCCGAACTTGTGGAACTATTCGCTAACGATACAATATCCAGCCGTGTAGCCAAAGATATTTTCCCGGAAGTTGTCGCAAAAGGAACATCCCCAAAAGAAATCATAGAGCGAGATGGCTTATCGCAAGTATCCGATACCACTGCCATTGAAGAGACCGTCAAGCGTATCATAGCAAGCAATGCCGACAGTGTAGAGAAGTATAAAGCCGGCAGAACCAATGTATTGGGCTTCTTTGTAGGTCAGACGATGAAGGAGATGAGTGGAAAAGCCAATCCAAAAATCATCACCGATTTGGTAACGAAGTATCTGAATATGTAGGAAATTCGCGATTTAGATAAAAAAGTTCCCACTTCCTTTATGGAAAGGGGAACTTTTTTTTTCGTAATTGTTGGCTTGTAAAAGTCCATTTGCTATAAAATTGCCAATAAACACATTTCGCATTTTGCAAATATGCTGGAACCAGCGTAGCACTTATAGCAAAGGCAGTTATGTCAGCGTGTTAATCACCATAAAATGGCTTCTTTCTGCTCTTCCAATCCAAATGATGCGGATTTAGCGGGTCAAAGCAGATGTCTGAATCATATTTGTCGCCGGTCGGTTCAGCAGAAACATTTTGACCGAAGTTGATGAGGTCAGGATGGTGTGTCTTATCCAACTTCTCTTTCCAAGCCAGCCACGCAACGAATATTTGCTCCGGACGTGGAGGACAGCCCGGTATGTAGAAATCTACCGGAAGGAATTTATCAATACCTTGCACAACGGAATACGTGCGAAAGATACCGCCAGAGGAAGCACAAGCCCCCATCGCAATAACCCATTTCGGGTCTAACATCTGGTCGTATAATCGTCTAACGACTAAGCCCATTTTGTATGTAACGGTGCCAGCGACCAATAAAATATCGGATTGACGAGGTGTCATCCTAAATACTTCTGCCCCATAGCGTGCAGAGTCATAGCGCGAAGAAGCCCACGACATCATTTCTATTGCACAGCAAGATGTGCCGAGTCCATTAGGCCATGGGGAGTTCTTTTGTCCCCATTTAATGAGTTCGCCGATAGTTGTTTGGACGAACCCGTTTGTGTTTACATCTTGTATTAGTCCCATTGCAAACCTCCTTTTTTATATTCCCATAGCCAGCCAACAAATAGCACGAAGATAAAGAGCATCATAGCACCGAATGCTTCGGGGGAATTTTCTCTTAAACGAACAGCCCAGGGATATAGGAAAACGACTTCTATATCAAATACAATGAACGACACAGCAATCATATAGTATTTGATGGATACCCTTGGATGGCTCTCACCAAAGGGAGGAAGACCGCTTTCGTAAGTGGTTCTTTTCATATATGTGGAGCGTCTTGCTCCGAGCCATTTTGCGAGAAACAGGAACACAATAGCCACGATAGCGGCTATCAGAACCATTGCGATGACGGGTAAATATTCTATTAGCATAATTTATTTTATTTTGTTGTGTTTTGTGTGTTTAATCTTTATCTTTTACGGAAATAAGCGTAATAACTATGTCGTTATCGTAAATCCTATATACTACTTGTATTTCATTTCCGATAATTTTGTAAGTGTTTAAGTCCGTTTGATTGTCCGTTTTGCGATGCACTATTTTATCTGTAAGCGGGTCAAATGGGTCCACGGATATACAATGGCAAATATCCCTATACTCTTGTATTTTGGAATAGCTGCCATTATATTCCCATAATGCTATAGTAGCATCTACTGCCGGTAGTGGGACTATTTCGTATCTATCTTGCATATCTATTCTCCCACATTTCTGCAAAGACAGGATGCCTCTGCAAAAACATATCCCACGGAATTGGCTTTATCCTTCCGGACATAACATCCTCCCAAGTGGCGTCTATCTCTGCCATCTCTTCTGCTGTAAAGCCATCCTCATCATATACCGTGGTGGGAATTGTTTTTGGTTGTAATGTTGTTGTGTTCATAGTATTCTATTCCTAATATATTGTGTTTAAAATCACAATCTGCTATTAGGAACTCAAAAATGAATTCCTAATAGCGAAATTATTGTGTATCGTGAGTGGCTTATGCGAATTTCTTAAACTTATCCAATAAGTCCAATTTCTCCCAATTAAAGCCATCTCTACCGAAGTGTCCGTAGTTAGATGTGCGTCTGAATATCGGCTTCAATAGGTCTAAACTTGTGATAATTCCCCTTGGCGATAGGTCAAATTCCTTTTTAATGAATTCGCCCAACTCGTATGCTTTGTCTTTATCTTTGATGTCGAGCCAAACGGATGTTGGCTCTGGCACACCGATTGCATAAGAGAATTGGATTGTGCATTCAGTCGCAACGCCAGCCGCAACAATATTCTTAGCAAGGTGGCGAGCAGCATAAGCGGCACTTCTATCAACTTTCGTAGGGTCTTTACCGGAGAAAGCACCACCACCGTGTTGGCATTTTCCGCCGTATGTATCAACGATAATTTTACGACCGGTAAGACCGGTATCACCGTGCGGACCACCGATTACGAAGCGTCCAGTAGGATTGACATATATTTTAGTTTTATCGTCAATTAATTCTTTTGGAATAACATCGGCGATGATATATTTAACGCAATCTTCTTTAATGCGTGGAATATCTACCTCTGGGGCGTGCTGTGTAGAGATTACAATGGTATCTATGCGAGCGATTTTTCCTTCGGGCGTGTATTCAATAGTGACTTGGGACTTAGCATCAGGTCTCAAATACGGCATAAGGGTAGTGAATTTGCGGACATCTGCCAATCTATACACCAACTTATGAGCGTACTCAAGTGTAGCAGGTAAGTAGCTACTCGTTTCGTTAATAGCATATCCGAACATAATACCTTGGTCGCCGGCACCATTTACATCAACGCCCATCGCAATATCGGGCGATTGGCTTTCTAATAGGTTTATTACGCCAATGCTATCAGCATCAAATCGCAGTTCGTTGTGGTTGTATCCGATGTCGCGTATAACTTCGCGAACGAGTGGAGGTAAATCCACCCATGTTTCGGATGTGATTTCGCCTCCAACGACGATGAGTCCGGTAGTAGCGTAGCATTCGCAAGCGACACGGCTCTTTGGGTCACCAATAAGCATTGCGTCCAATATGGCATCGCTCACTTGGTCGCATAATTTGTCGGGATGTCCTTCTGAGACGGACTCCGATGTAAAGAAATAATTTTTTGAGGACATTTTATTCTCCTGATTATTTAGTATAAATTATATTGCGAATATACAAAAATTTCGTTAATAAATTTTAATGTTGTCGTATTTAATGGATTAAAATAAAAAAGGGACGTTTATGCAACGCCCCTACGGTATATTTTTCTATAATGTCTATTAACGCCAATCTACCAAGAGGGAGAATCGCATTGTGTTTGCTAATGGATGGCTCTGTTCTATTGTTAGGATGTATCCGAAATCGAGTTGGAATATTTTATATCTGACGCCGGCGCCGAGGTTCCAAAATTGTCTGCCCCCGAGATTTGATGGCTCTGTATAATAGCCGCCACGTATAGCGATTATCTTTTCATACCAATATTCTAAGCCGATGGATGTTTCTAATCCGGGATTTTCCCATCCGGTAACTAATGATACAGGCACAGGGTCAGAACCACCAAGCGTATCACGCTTTACAAGTAATTTTTGGAAATCTATAGCGACTTTGAGGTCGTTAAATTCATCTTTGAATAATGTATATGCCAGACCTAATTTTAGATTAGTTGGAATTGGGTCGGACTCGCTGATGTATGTAATCTTAGGACCGAGGTTTTGGAGATTGAAGCCCAGGGCGAGTTTGTCTTCTAATGGACCGAGATGCGATGGCTTCCAAAGTAATCCTATGTCTAAGCCGGCGGAATTACCTACAGATGCGGCTTGATTGTTGTAAGCAGGAGTAAGATTAGAGCGGATATATTTCAGATTTGCACCGAGTGCAAGGTCTTCGGTAATCTTTGTTCCGTAAGCAATAGATACAGCGAACTCATTAGAGCGGAACTCACCAAGCACATTGCCCATTATATCTGTTCGCTTAAACGTGCCGAGGTTCATATACATCAGGTTGAATGCGACAGTTCCCACATCCTCTATGTATTGGGCATAAGTGCCATAACTATAATATAGGTCTGCTTTGAATTGCGGTAGCCAAGGTGAGAATGCCAAAGAGATTTGGCGATACGGCACTGCTTCTTCTCCGAAGTCGTTCCCATAAGAAAAGTAATCAAGGAAGCCGAGTCCAGCAGGATTCCAATACACAGCGTTTGCATTATCTGCAATAGCGGTTCCGGTTTCGCCCATTCCGCTAGAGCGGGCATCAGGCGAGATGCGCAAGAACGGCACAGAAGAGCCACCGGCTTGTGAAAATAGGTTAATAGGTAATATCACCAAAGACACTACCAACGGCATTGCTATTGCAAAAAATAGGTGTTTGCAGTTAATTGACATTAAGATTAATCTCCGATTAAATAACTTGTAATTGAATAAATTATAAGTGTTATCTAATATGCTTCTCCATTTACGAATTACAAATATACGTTTTTTTTTCGATAATTATATTATAAAATAAAAAAGTTATTAATTTCTCTATCATTTAAGTTCAGCATAGCGTGCATAGGATTGAAAAGCACTCCGTCCTTGTGGGCTTAGACCCGCAATCCCCTGAGTTTCGTTCAGAAAAACCATTTTCATAAAAAATTTTTATTATATTTGGTAAATTAGGGGAAAAATATTATTTTTGTAGCGTAATTTTTTTAGAGGTAAATAATGAAAAAGCAAATCATCATAACACTTCTTTTTATATGGGCTTGCAATATTTCATATTCAACTCCTATCCCAAACGACACACACTCCCAATACATATTAAGAATGGCTGATAGTATCCTTACACTAAAGACCACATCCGGCTTTTCGCAAGCAGTTGTAGATAGTTTAGAGAGCGAACTGTATGATTATATGAGCGCACAGGACTATGATAGTTTAGGCAGAGTATTTGCAGCCAATAATATGAGTAATCCCAATAACAGCGATATACAGTGGGGAACATTGCATACAAAGCAAGGAGTTACCGAGTCAGTCGTAAAAAATTACATTAACTCCGATGGCGATACAAATTCTGTCCTTATAATTTGGAGCAACGGGCTTCCGCGTATCGGTTTGAAATTTAGAGATTTATACCAAAATTCTCCATCTATTAGTGAATATGTAAATTATATTGATACTTCGATTAATCCTCCAGCAAATGAATGTCTTATTATACCGCCTGATTTTGCGGATAATCTTCTTTCATTCAGGAATGTAGATGAATATAGGGTCTGTTTTATAGATATACTTTCAGGTCATAGCGTTATTGACACTACTTTATCTGGCTCAATTAATTTTACTGAGGAAGCGGATAATATGGGTGAATTTATTATGAAAACCAAGTTTTTGGATTCAAGCGAGCCGAGTAAGAATATTGATATAGCTGCGCTTCCTGCTGGCTTGTATTTCGTTACGATTGTGGATAAGAACACCGACAAGGTGATTTATGTAAAAACGCTCAATAATGGATTAGAGGTAATTGAGTAGCAAGGTTCATAAAAAATGCGAAAAAAGTAGTTCATATTTGGTAAATACAAAAAAAAGTGTTATTTTTGTATTCTAATCTTTGAATTAGGAATAAGCCGCTTTAGCTCAGCTGGTAGAGCAGCTGATTTGTAATCAGCAGGTCGGGGGTTCAAATCCGTCAAGCGGCTCAGTATATTTGAACAAGAACTGATGCCCTATAAGTTAATTATTTATGGGGCTATTTTGTAATAGTATTGAAACGTAGTTTAAACCTAAAACGTATATTAATTTATGGTGTTATAATATAAAAAGAGTAAAAAAATGAAAACAATAAACGCAAGGTCTACAAAGAAAGACACAAAAGATGCTGTCAGCGAGGTCTCAGCAGCATTGAAATCCGCAAACAACATTAAAGCAGTGATATTCTTCGCTTGTTCTGAATATGATAATAGCGTCAGTGCCTTGATGCAAGCAGAGTTTCCGGACATTACAGTGTTTGGTTGCACGTCAACGTCAGAAATATTAAACGGCGAATACGCTACACATTCGCTTGTGGCAACTGCCCTTACAGACGAGCTTATAGATGATGTAAAGGTAGTCGCTCTTACTAATGTCGAAATTGGCAAATTGGATATTGACGATGAGATTGCTGAGTTAGAGGAATACTACGGCACAGCGTTCCGTAACCTTGACAAAGAAAAATATGTTGGAGTTGTGATTTGTTGCTATAACCTTAAAAAGATTGACGAAGTGGGAATTTATGATGAAATAGGAGACAGAACGTCTTGTCTCTTTGCAGGTGCTACGGCATCATCTGTTGGTTTTGATTTTGATAAAATTCGTGTATTTGCCAATGGTCAGGAATACAAAGATGCTGCTATTTGTGCATTGATTAAATGCAAAGCTCCTTTTGCTTTTGAGAAAATGCAGGCAGTAGAGAGATTGAACATACCGGTTCCGATAACAAAAATGGGCAGCACCCCTGGTAATGTTATAGAAATAGATGGCATTAATGCTGCAGATTATTTTGGAAAGATTTACGGTTTACCTCGTGAAGAGATTATCAAAATGGACATAAACATTGTGATGGAATATTCTATGGGTATTATGATAAATGATGAGCCATATATGCACGCAACGGAGACCTTTCTACCTGATGGCTCTCTCCAACTAAATCCTCCAACCTGGCCAAGTGGAAAGACAGAACTCTTTATCGCAAAAGACCTTATATCTACGACAAAGGAGCAGATGGCGAAAATTATAGAAAAACATAAGAGCATTTCTTTTATGATAACCTTTGATTGCGCTTATAGGTATATGGATGCAGAAGCGAATAATAAATTAGATGAATATGGAGGTATATGGAAGGATATTCCGATGATGGGTCTTTGCACATACGGCGAGTATTTTATCTGTAAGGTAAGCCAGACAACAGGTATTTTGCTTTTTGAGTAATTGATAAATATGGATATTGTAATGATATAAAATAGTAGACCTGTAAGTCAATTATTTATAGGGCTGTTTTGTAATAGTATTGAAACATAGTTTAAACCTAAACGTATAATTAACTTATGGTGTTATAATATAAAAAGAGTAAAAAAATGAAAACAATAACCGCAAGGTCTACAAAGAAAGACACAAAAGACGCTGTTAGCGAAGTTGCATCAGCATTGAAATCCGTCGACAACATTAAAGCAGTGATGTTCTTCGCTTGTTCTGATTATGATAATAGCGTCATCGCTTTGATGCAGGCAGAGTTTCCGGGTATTACAGTGTTCGGTTGCACGTCAATGGCAGAGATGCTAAACGCCGAATACACTACAAATTCAATTGTTGCTACTGCCTTTACAGATGAGTTAATAGAAGATATAAAGACGGTCGTTCTTACGAAAGTTGCGCCCGGTAAAGTGGATATTGACGATGAGATTGCTGAGTTAGAGGAATACTACGGCACAGCGTTCTATACCCTTGACAAAGAGAAATATTTTGGCATTGTGATTTGCTGTCCTGTTCTTTCAAAGATTTCGGAGGTGGAAATTTACGATGAGATAGGAGATAGAACGAGCTGTGTCTTCACGGGTGCTACGGCATCGTCCACCAATTTTGTATTTGAAAACGTCCGCATATATGGCAATGGTCAGGCGTATGAAAATTCTGCTGTATTGGCATTGGTTAAGTCCAAAGTTCCATTTGCTTTTGAAAAAATGGAGGCGGTAGAGCGTATGAATGTATCGGCGTCGATAACCAAGATGGCGGATATTAACCCCGAAACGGGCGCTGGCGTAGGTATAGTCCAGGAGTTAGAAGGAATAAACCCGGCAGATTTCTTTTCAAAGATATACGATTTGCCTCGCGAAGAGATTATAAAGATGGATATAAACGATGTAATGCGGTATTCTCTTGGTATTGTAATAGATGGTTCTCCATTTATGCACACAACGGAATACTTCTTTCCGGATGGTTCTTTACAATTAAATCCGCCGACTTATCCCGGTTCACACGTTGAGCTTTTTGAAGCAAGAGACCTTATACCGACGACAAGAGAGCAGATGGCGAAGATAAGGGAGAAGCATCCGGATACTTCCTATATTGTAGCATTTGATTGCGCTTATAGATATTTGGACGGTCTAACACACCATACATTAGAGGAATATACGGGAATGTGGAAGGGTATTCCGATGATGGGTCTCGCTACATTTGGCGAATATTTTATCTGTAAGGTAAGTCAGACGACAGGTATGTTGCTCCTTAAATAACTAGTGAATACAGATTTGGGATGATATACAATAAAAGCCCTATAAAGTAATATTTATAGGGCTTTTTCTATTTTGTTAAATCGGTATTACATAAATAAAAGCATAGCGGATGTTTGTGTAATTTTGCTAATAAAATACTCGCCGTATGTAGCGAAGCCAATCATTGGAGTATCATTATATATCGCTTCATATTCCTTCAATGTATTATTCATTTGTGCGTCCATCGTTCTATAACCACAATCGAAGTCAATCATAAATGTCATATTCGGATGTTTTTCTCTTATTTTTGCCATCTGCTCTCTCGTTGTAGAAACGAGGTCTTTTGCCTTAAAGAGTTCTACTTCTTCGTTGAGACGAATTGGCGGGTCTATTTTTAGCGAGCCATCATCGAAGAATCGTATAATTGTGTGCATAAATGGTTCTCCTTCAATCATCACGCCCAATGAGTATTGCATCAATGCGTTATAATCCCATTTTAGGACTTCCTCACGTGTCACATTATGTATCTTTGCGTAGAAGTCCGCAGGGCTCATACCTTCCATTTCTAGGATAATTCCGTTTTCGTCCATTTTAGTAATAGTTGCAGGAATATTTGGTCTTTCCACTGCTTCTATTTTTTCGAAAGCGAATGGGACTTTGGATTTAATTAATGCAACTACGGCAGCCGCCTTGTGAGCTTTACCTTTTGCGAAGACGCGAGTTTTTTCGAAAACAAAATCCATTGCTGCGGCAGTTGCACCGGTGAAAACGCAACTTGTCATATCGCCAATAGAATCGTAAAAATCTGCCTCTGATACAACTTTTATGTCTCCGTAATCACAAAGGACTATACCATAATATTTTTCTTTTTCGAGTTTATGGAATTGAACGCCAAAATGCTTTTCCAACTCGGCGATTTCATCGTCTATATCTACTTTACCAGCAGCGAGTTTAGTTGGCACAACGACCTTAATATCTTCTATCATTTCGTCTGTAAAAGCGGTCGCAACGAACGAATCTATTGTATATGAGCCCGATGAGATTTCTCCCATAGATGTGCAACCGAAGACCTCTACATTAGGGAATGCTTCTTGTAGCATACTGACAGCGATGTCATCGTGGTTTGAACTTGCGAAGAAGAGAATAGCTTTGATATTATCGGCTGTTTTAAGTGTAGCAATGACTTCGTTAACTGCTTCTTTTGTATCTTTTTTTAGGGATTTTGTAGTTATTGTTTTCATATATTGTTATTTTGTGTTTATCTTTGTGATACGAAAAAATTTGCAAAAAGTTGCAGTGTTTTGCAAAAAATATTATTGGGGAATAATAGAAGGTGTTATACAAGGTTTGCTGCTGGCTTGCACTTGCACACCAAACAGATTAGAATTATATAAGAGCCTCTTACGGGACTTGAACCTGCGACCTGCAGTTTACGAAACTGCTGCTCTACCAACTGAGCTAAAGAGGCGTAATGTCATAATAAATGACTAATTGCGAATGAATTGGATGTCTCATTGTAATTAGTCATTATGTTGTACCCTCAACGGGATTCGAACCCGTGTTGCCAGCGTGAGAGGCTGGTGACCTAAACCACTAGTCGATGAGGGCATCCTCACTAAAAGTGAGCCACAAAGATAATGAATTTTTAGCAAATTCTTATCATTTGCGTAAAAAATTATATTGCTTCGACTGTTATATCATCGTCGAAATCGGACACAATAACTTTTCCATCTCCGACAATAATTTCGAATGATTTGAAGCATACGGGGCATACTGCGGATGTTTTTGTTGTGCCGGATGCTGGAACATCTATTTCGATTGGAACATCCACACTGCATACGTCGCAGATAAAGTTTATTTTTATTTTTTTTGCGTTTGCTGGAATATTAGCCATTTTTATCTCCTATTATTATTGAGAAAAACAACCCACCACAAAGATGCAGTGGGTTGCAATTAATGAATTTATTTTACAATGAATGTTTTTGAAACACTTGTGCCGTTGGCGTTTAGGACTAAGTTGTAACTTCCGCCAGCGAGGTTACTGATTCTGTAAGTAAGTTTATGTATATTTGCTGTATAGTTACCATCAGCCACTACAGCGACTTCTCTACCGGTGAGGTCGTAGATAGACAAGCGGATATTCATTTCATTAGACAAGTTGAAACTAATGTTAATGATGTCTTCGGCAGGATTTGGAGTAGGTTGTGCAAGTGCTACGAAATTACTTGCAGCGTCGATGGTTACTATTTCGTTGTTGCTGTATCTGAAATCGCCGTTGTAATCAACTAATTTCAATCTGTAAGTGTAAGTATTGCCTTGTAATACATTAGCATCGTTTGTTGTGTAGTTATTGACAATAGAGCCATTACCATTTGCTTTAACTTCAAATACTGGGATGAAGTTGTTGTCGTTAGCGCGCTCAACGATGTAGTTATTAATATGTTCTTCGGATGCTGTTTCCCAATTCAATTGGACGGTGTTATTAGCGACATAGGCATCGAAAGAAACGAGTTCTATTGGAAGTTCTGGCTCTTTTGGAACTTCATCGTCACCGACAAATCCGCCGATGTAGTTAAGGATAGCAGATACGATAATGCTTGGGTCGGCATAGTTTCGCCAGTCAATACCGAGATAGAATGTGTTATCGGTAGTGACAGATGATACGATACCGAATGTCTTGTCGTTCTTTGATATAAGTGGTGATTTAGTATAATACAATGCTTGGAAGTTAGTGCGACCTTTATTGCCGTAGTCCTCGAATAGAGCAGGTGACATCATCACATCTCTATTTGGAATAAGGGTAGTATTTGCTAATACGATAGTTAGATTTGGAGCTAGCGCATTACCTGTAAGTAAGAGTGAGCCATCGGGTTCATATACTGTAGTAGTATAGATGCCATTTCCTCTTGGAGTAACGCCGAATATAGATTGCACGTAATCGTCTTCGTATTGCTCAGCGTATTTTGCTTCGGAGTTACGAGATATTTCTTCTGATGAGAAGATTAGATTTTTCTTAGCGAAATGCGTTCCATTTGACATAAATCCGGTAACGTCGGATTCTTGTGCGATTGTTACTTCATCATTATAGCCATCAGCCCAGAACATATATCTATATTTGGTGTAATTCACGGAGTTTGGCTCCCAAGCGCTTCTGTCTAATACATCATAACCATTAGCATCGTTGTGGTAGCCCAATTTATTTAAGCCATCTGTCAATGCTCTATAATTTAAGTATGAGATAATTTTGTTTTGGTCTGTTGCGTTGTTGTTTGGAACATTTGATACAATGTAATCGATGTAGTTACCTGTGGTTGTGCTTGGCACTAAATCTGCATTGCTACCACTAACCATAATGCTGAGTGGAGATTGTTTTAAGTAATATCTAACTTCCTTTGCGGTGAGGTTAGTATTATTAGAGTTATCTTCATCTATTGGGCTTGTGACAATGAAGCGATAGATAGGAGTAGCATTGCGTTCCATTACTTTAAATCGCTCTGGTGGATTGATACCGAGTTGTGCGTATGTCTTTGGGAAGTCATCTGCTGATACGTCGAAATCTACTAGTTCTGTTTCACCGGAAGCAACTGTCACATCCTTTGTATATGTTCTCACCAAAGTAGCAGCACCGGTTATGTCGTTCAGATAAGAAACGGTGAGTGTAATTGGGCGAGTCATTACCATTTGTGAGCCATTGTTGCGAACATTTACCTTTGTATCTATTGATGCTGGGTCCATTATGTATTCTGCATCGTGGAATATAGGAGATGTAAGGTCTCTTGTAGATACAGGGACGATGAAACTACCGATACTTAGGTCGTTAGTATAGAGTTGTCCGTTGAACTCCCAAGCACCTATATCATATTGTTGGTCGCCTCTACCGCGTAAAACGCCAAATATATCCGTTGAAACGAAGTCATATTTTTGTCCTCTATTGTTAAGATAGGAGCCGATTGGAGCTGGGTCTATTATACGTAAACTCGGAATAATTCCTGCTAATGTATTAATCGGAACGGTATACAAGTCAGGGGAGAAGTTATGTATTGCTGAGTTATGGTCGGTGCCACTGATGTATGTCCACTGGTCTAAGCCAACGAATTGACCGCGTGAGCCAGCATTGCGAATGGAAGCATCTCTGTCTGACATTTCAATGAAGCGAATAGCAACTAAATCTTGGCTATAATATATGTTGTTATCTATATCTATATGGTTGCTTGCGCTTGGTCTAACGGATTGAAGAACTAGTGGAGCAACTACTTGTGTCAGACCATACGGACCAGGACTAGAAGGTATGTCGCCTAATATTGCGATTGCGTTATTAGCAACTAGCAGGTCAGATACGTCTTGCGCTACAACACCGCCAAAATATACGAAAGTAGGATATACTGCACCTTCTATTCCTAATACGATTGAGTTATTTACAATGCGTGTATGTGAAATTACAAGGTGGGTGTCTCTAGCAGCAGTAAAATCTACAAAGCCATCTCCGGTTATAATTCTTGTGCCGAAGATTCTAATGCCAAAGATGTTGTGAGCAGTTAATCCCCAGATAACGTTATTGTATATCTTAATAGAATCGTTGCCCTCTGGGAAATACTTATCGCCGTTTAGATGTGCATATTCGAAGCTATTTAGTTCTTGCTCGACTTTAATACCATAAACGTCACCGAAAGCGTTAAGTTCTCTGATTTCGTTACCATCTACGGTAATATTAATATTATGGTATCCGGTATAGCCGAGGTTGCTACCACTTGCAGGAGTGCTAAAGCCCCCGAGTATAATACCAGCAACATCGGTATATGTTGCTGAACCGATGCCGTATATATTGTTATTTTGTATTAAAGAATTTTCTTCATAGCCCAAAACTATACCAGCCAATTTCTGAGTGGTGATAATGTTATGTGCATAAGTGTTATTGCGGTTATAGTAAGGAGCCCAGTAGCCGAGTGTTGTTCTGTATAATGGACCAACGCCTGTGGAGATGATACCATAAGAACCGCCTTTTATGATGTTGTTGTTAATGTTAATATTATGTATTATCAAAGTATCTAAGCCGGAGATTTTTGTTGTATTTGCTGGCAGAGTATTGCGTATAACTACGCTTGCATATACGTTTTCTATTGGAGCGAATGTAGGAGCGTTTTCTTTTACATCAAGCAAGTGAGTAGGTATAGCAGCTTCGGCATCGGCAGTTTGAGATGCTGGAGTATTGAACACGCAATTAGTGAAAGTGATATTGCTTGCACCTTGCCCGATTAGAATGGGGATTCTATTTGTGCCGGCGGTAGTAGCATCCATTTCAAATTGGATTGCTTTATTTGTGCCGCCATCAAAAGTGATATATGCGTTGAAGTTATTGAAATCCTTTTGGCGTTCGCCGATAGCAGTAGAAGTGGATTGCATTAGAACATTCACTGGTGCTTTCTCGAAGTTAGAGGAGGTAGCAGAAGTGAAGTGCAAGCCGATACCATTCTTTGATTTCAGGACGATTTTCACTTTCCCTGTTGCATTTGCAACGGATGGGTCTGGTATAAATTGAATAAGCTTCGTTGAGTTGAAGCCGGAGATAGCGGAAGCAATTTCAAAAGCGTAATCATTCTCATTATCGCCTAATGTGTATATTTGGTCTAACAATCTGAATGTTATCGTTCCACTTACACCACGCTCATATATAGCACTGAACGCTTCGGCGAATGTTTTGAATTGACCAGCATTACCCAATGTGTATTGTCCGGTCAATGATGGTTGGATAGCAACAACAGCCGTCATTGTATTGTTCGTTGTGTTAGGGTCATCTTCGGTATCAATAGATGCAGACAATATGTAATTGCCGGCAGCCGGTGGGAAGAATGGTATAGTAAACATATAATCTGTTGTGTAAAGCGCCGTATCGTTTGGCAGATGTGCCGGTTGGATTATAGGAACATCTTGCACTACATTATACAAGGTATCGGTCGTGCCTTGTCTGAGCGCCACAAGCCGAACCGGAACGTTCGTAGCGGTGAATGGAGCGTAGTTCGCAACTCTAATTATAGGGAATATGGGTTGGTTTGCATAGTGTGCGATTGAAGTTATTGGGTCTACAATGCCTGTTACGGCGCCATCATAAGGATAATCCAAACTAAATATTACGGATTTGAAGTTGTCGCCTACGTATGGCTCATTTGCACCAATCAATATGGCTTCCACCTCGAAGGTATATAATCCTGGGAGCAATCCCGGAAGAATATTTGCAGCCAATGGATTGAATTCGCTTAATTCATAAGGGTATTCGCCATCTTTCTCTATCGGGTTTGCTAGGCGAATATTCTTTGTAGTTGTCCAGCATACAGAGCCATCCGGACGCTTAACATTGAATATTAAGTCGAAACTGGAGACAGGATTTTGCCCGATATTCTTTAATAAGATGGACATAATGACACCGCCGTTCTGCAATGGATATACAGTCGGTGGAACATCTGGCTGAACGATACGAGTGAGTGCAATATCGTTATCGTAGCGAACTTCGAAACTGCTCTGCATTTGGTTTGTCTTCAAAACACCATCTTTCATATAACGCACCGTTGCCGTAGTCGTGTATAGACCGCCCGCAACTGAGTTAGAGCGGAAGTTCATACGCCAAGGAATTTGATAACCATCGGCTCTTGTGCCTTTTGCTCTATCAAAAGAGTACATAAATGGTTGCTTTGGAGTAGTGTTTTGGTTAGAAAGCAATGATGGATTTACCGGTATCCAAGTAGAATATGGAGGAGTCGTTGCTGTTCCTGCGAATGCAGTATCGCCTGTTGCTGTGAGGCATACGTATTGTGCGTCTATTGTCGGGTCTGTTGGATTGCGAGAGATAAGCATATAGGGAGTAAAGATGTCGCCAGCAGTTGCATTTGCTACAAGAGTAGTATCGGCTGGATAGATACCCTTTACCGTTGGTCCCATCTCTAATTCAAACCGCATATTTGGTCTAAATGTATTTACGCTACTACCTGGTGATACCTCGGCGCACATAGGCAAATCTGAATCCGTGTAATACAATACTGCGGTAGTGCCTGCTGCAACGGCTGTGCCGAGAATTGTTCTTCCATAAGTCTCAGCGGGCGTCGGGTCATAAGTATTAGACCCTCTAAAGCCACAAAACTTAACTACTAAATTTCCGCCTGCATATTCAATTGGAGTATCAAATGTGAATTTAATCCATTCTCCGTTGGCGTATGCAGAAGTGGTGCCAAATTGTTCCAGATGAGTCATATTATAGTTCCAACCCGTTCGCTCGTAAGCGAGTTCCCACGGCAATTGGGCTTGCGTATGCAGGTTAGTTCCTAAATTTGAAACATCCGTATTTGCCACATAGATACGGAAGTAATTAAATGGAATGATTGTATTGTCATTCCAAGTGCTGATATGGATACTGATGCTATTGATAGTTCCATTTTCTCCGCCAGCAGCCGCTATTTCTGCTGCGGTATACAAAAACTCGCATCCGGTATTTGTGTAGAAGGTAAACATGGGGCAGTAGTAGCTGGTAGCAGTGCCCGTTCCGACGGTCACATCCTCTGCCCGTAGGTGGAACGACGTCCCTATTAATAGCAATAATAATAGCGAAAGCAACGCTATTGGTTTTTGTTTAATTAAATAATTTTTCATTGAAAAATCCTTATATATTGAAAAAAATAATATTCTTACACTTATAGTATATCAAAATAATAATTTTTTATCAAATAAACAAAAAAGTAGCAATAAAATAGGTAATTTATTTTTTTTATGCTTTCGGAGCAGGATTGGAATAAAGAGACCACACCATAACCATCGGGAGAGACCCCAACATAACCATCGGGAGAGACCCCACCCCAAACCCCTCCCCGGTGGTGAGGGGCTTTTAAATGAAACTCTTCCCCAAAGGGAATAAAGAGACCCCAACCCCCAGCCCCTTCCCCGAAGGGGAAGGGGAGCAATTTTATTTAATAGCCCTCCCCTTCGGGGAGGCAGTGTTAAAAAAATGAGCACAAATGTTTTTTTATAATGAAAAAAATGTTATTTTTGTATTCCATTAAAAATACCCAATACAAAAATATGAAAAAAAATTGCACCAACGATAAC
>JAISJI010000074.1 GCA_031261605.1 Ignavibacteria bacterium
AACTTAATGCCGTTTGTTGAGAAGTTGCGAGAAGGTTATGAATTGGTAATGGGCAACCGCTTCAAGGGCGGTATTGCCAAAGGTGCTATGCCTCCGTTGCATAGGTATCTGGGTAATCCAATGCTCTCCTTCATCGGAAAAATGTTCTACAAAGCCAACTTCAATGACTTCTATTGTGGCTTGCGCGGTTTCCAGAAAGAAGCAATAGTGCAACTACAACTACAATCTCCCGGTATGGTCTTCGCTCACGAGATGGCTGTAAAGTCCTGCTTATCTAAACTAAAAACAACCGAAGTTCCAACCACTCTCTCTCCCGATGGTCGCGTCCAGCATCCACCACACTTACGCACATTCAGCGATGGTTGGATGACATTAAAATTCCTACTCATACACAGCCCAAACTGGCTATTTATGTATCCGGGCATTTTTCTGCTATTAATCGGAATACTCCTATCCGCACGTCTATCCATTGGTGAATTACAAGTGGGAACGATACTATTTAGTGCCAATACGCTACTCTACACCACTGCATTAATTTTTATCGGCTTACAACTTCTCTTCTTCTCCATAGAATCAAAATTAATGTCCATAAACATCGGCATCCATCCAAAAACCGAATCAACAATGAAGTCAATCAACTTCTTATCTATCGAGAGAGGTAGCATTATCGGCTTAATATTAATACTTGCCGGCATTGTCGCTTCAATATACGCTGTAAACTTTTGGGATTCAATTGGCTTCGGACCTATTAACGGCTACGAATACGAAAATGTGCTCCGCATAACAATACCGGCTATGGCTGGCATCGTTTGTGGAACACAAATTATTTTTAACAGTTTCTACTTAAGTTCTGTAATGACATTCAGCAACAGAAAATAGAATGATATACATTTAATTACCACCATTAATCAAGTAACTAAATGAAGACACTTTCTTATCAAATTCCACTTTTATAACCGTATAACTGCCGCTAACATTGCTATAACTAAAGACATAGGAATTGCTTTTATCTGTAAATTTGACGTCTGAGCCATCCGTAATCGCAGCAACTCTCGTTATATTCACATCAGACGAAAATTTCGGAACTTCAATCGCATTAATACCAACGGATACAATGAGATACATAACATTATCTTTATAAGTTGCCCAACCCCAAGCATTATTGTAATATGGACCTGCTGTTGTGCCATATATACATTCGCCATACTTGCTAAGCCACTGATATACCTCACTAATCGGCTTCATTTGGTCTGGGTCCAACGAACCATCTGCTCGCGGACCTATACCCAAAAGAAAATTACCACCATTGCCCCAAGTCCTAAATAATTGGCTAAATAACTCGCTAGACGAATATACTTGCTGCTCCGGACTATATGAAAATACATTGGTCACTGAACCGCATTTCTCCCATAACTCGCCCGTATTGAAATCACCAAAATATCCCTCCACATCAAAATAATCCATCTTATAGCGTCCCAGCCGATTGTTAATAACTATTTCCGGCTGCAAAGCAACTATCCGTCTATATAATTCCTCGCCATCCCAGTATTGAAATTCCTGACCGCCATCAAACCACAGCAAATCAATCTTTCCATAATTCGAAAGCAAATATTCTATTTGATTATTTACGAAATTGATGTAGTTAGAATGATTATATGAGTAGTAATCGGGATGAAACCAATCACTTAGTGAATAGTAAAAGCCAAGTTTCATCCCATATTTATGAGCTGCATCAGCGAATTGCTTAGTTATATCGTATTGCACTGGACTGCCGTCAGAGCAAATTTTATACCAACTATACGGATTATCAAACATAGAAAAGCCATCGTGATGCTTCGTTACAAACACAACATACTTAAAACCAAGTTGTTGGAACGTCTGTATCCATTCTTCAGCATTGAAATTCACAGGATTAAATTGCTTATAAAGCGAATCGTATTGCTCCTGTGGAATTGTAGGACAAGCAGTCCACGCCGGTTTATCTAAATCTGGCGGATAGCATTCCCTTCCCCAACTCATCTCAATACCTGCCACAGACGAAGGATTCCAATGTATTATAACGCCATACTTAGCATCGCTCCACCATTGTGTGCGTTGCTGATTAGCGCTCCGTTCTTGCAATACCTGCTGTAAGCGTGCTGAATCAATGTCATTATCTATAACTACTGTCTCTGTTTCACAAGCAGTTGCGAACAAAAGAATAGATATTGATACAAGTAATACTTTATATATCTTTGTCATTCAGTGAATTACGAAATTTATTCAATACAATTATCATATAGATTTCCACATCACTCTGCTACAGCATCCACTACTACTTCGCTCGGCTCGCTATTACGCTTTACAGGACTAAAACTGCGTGCTTCCTCTAACTTCTGGCGAACGGATGCCTCTAATTGTGCATACAATTCCGGCTTCTCTTGTAGCAATTTCTTCAATCCATCGCGTCCCTGAACTCGCTCATCTAAATACGAATACCACGACCCACTCTTATTCACAATCCCATATTCCGCAGCCACATCAAGCAAATCGCCCAATCTTGAAATACCTTCATTATACATTATATCAAACTCCACTTCCTTAAATGGTGGCGCAACTTTATTCTTCACAATCTTAACGCGGACACGATTTCCAACGATTTCGCTTCCTTCTTTTATCGTTTCCTTTCGGCGAATATCCATACGAACAGACGCATAAAATTTGAGCGCATTACCACCTGTCGTGGTCTCCGGATTACCATATACAATGCCGATTTTACTACGCAACTGGTTCGTAAACATCACCAATGTATTGGATTTGCCTATCGCTGCATTTAACTTACGCATCGCTTGCGACATCAAACGCGCCTGTGAGCCCATTTGTGCATCGCCCATATCTCCTTCAATTTCAACCCTTGGTGTAAGTGCTGCAACCGAATCAATGATAATTACATCTATCGCATTGCTGCGAACGAGCGTCTCCACTATCTCCAACGCCTGCTCACCAAACTCCGGCTGAGACAGCAGTAGCGTATTCAAATCCACACCAAGACGCTGCGCATAATTAATATCAAGAGCATGCTCTGTATCAACAAAAGCAGCTAAACCGCCTTTCTTCTGGGCTTCAGCGATAATGTGAAGGCAAATCGTGGTCTTACCTGACGACTCCGGTCCGTATATCTCAACGATACGACCGCGCGGAACTCCGCCAACACCAATAGCTGCATCAAGCGAAATACAGCCCGTAGGTATGACATCAACTGGCTCTACTTGCTTCTGACTAAGCAACATTATTGAACCCTTGCCGTGGTCTTTTTCTATTTGGTCTATCGCAAATTTTACGGCTTTTAATTTTTCCTCGCTAAGCGTAGGAACATTTTTTTCTGTAGTTTTATCTTTCGACATTACTATATCCTATAATTTTATAAAGATTGACAATATAACATTTTATTCATAAAAAATTATCATTTATCAAAATAAAAAAATATTCCTTCCTATACAATTATTAACAAAATTTTGCGTATATTGCGGATTAATATATACTTAATACAATTAAAAAAATGTCAGAAAAAAAATTCCTAAAAGAATCCCGACTCGTAGAACACATTGATATAAAAAAACACAATGTCGTCCCATTAGTCGACGATATGGGTAAAATGGCTTTCCAAGCACGCAACCTCAATAGAGCAGCAAGCATCTATAATATGATGTTAGAAGAAAAGGATTGCTCAATCTATCTTACCATTGCTGGCTCGCTATTTAGCGCTGGTCTCAAAGGCATTGTCGTCGATTTGCTCAAAAATAATATGATTGATGTCATCGTCTCTACAGGGGCAAATATCGTTGACCAGGACTTCTTTGAAGCACTTGGTTTCCGCCATTACCAAGCATCCAACCCATACGCAATTAACGACAATGAACTCCGCGATAACTCTATCGACCGCATCTACGATACATATATAGATGAGGACGAACTTCGCATCTGCGACAACACCATCGGTGAAATTGCTGATAGTTTAGAGCCACGTCCATACAGCTCGCGCGAGTTTATCTCCGCTATGGGTAAATATCTAATAGATAACGACAAAGGCAAGGACTCAGTCGTTAGAACCGCTTATGAGTGCAATGTTCCGATATTCTGTCCTGCGTTCTCTGATTGTAGTGCTGGCTTCGGACTCGTTATGCATCAGCAAAAAAAATCCGGTAAAAACTGCGTATCTATTGATTCCGCAAAGGATTTCCTTGAATTAACCAAGACCAAACTTCACTCATCCGAGAGCGGTCTATTTATGCTATGCGGCGGCGTTCCAAAGAACTTCACCCAAGACATAGTCGTTGCTGCCGAACTCCTTACCGATGACGACGTGAAGATGCACAAATACGCCATCCAAATCACCGTTGCAGACGAAAGAGATGGAGCGCTATCTGGCTCTACACTTAAAGAAGCAAGCTCTTGGGGAAAGGTGGAGACCACTTATGAGCAAATGGTATATGGGGAAGCAACTGTGTTCTTCCCACTCATCGCAGGATACGCTTACCACAAGGGATTATGGAAGAATAGACAGCCGAAGCGTTACGCTGACTACTTAAACAAACAATAAAGACAATACGATGAAAAAGCAAGGGCAAATAATTATTTGCCCTTGCTTTTTACCTACATATAATCTTTTATGCCGGTGACTTTGTATATTTTGTAATTGGATAAATTCTCGTTCGTTTCGATACCTATGCCTTCTATAATCTCCGTTGGCGAAACAATTTTCACATACGATTTGTTATGTATTAACTTAGTAGTATTGTTCCATTCCAACTCGCTCGTGTGGAGCGTTGTGCGAGTGCTATCGCCTACTACAACCACATTTCCCGTTGCTATCATATCCTTCGTAATATCATTAATCACCACATTATCCGCTGTAAGTGTGCCTGTTCGCTTACCAAAAGCATCATAGAACTCAACATTTACGCCTCTATCCAAATACGTCTTGCTACTATCATTATAGATTTGTGCTCTACCAGCCACAACCACTGCCTTCGTAGTAGATGAGTCAATAAATGCAATATCCAAATTGTAGCATACTTGGTCGGGCAACTGCTCTACCGATACTGCAGGTATTGCGCCATTATCTGCATTGCTACAGCCGGCTACAAGTATCGCACTATATATGATTAAGATAAATTTTAGTTTCATTTTGTATTATGTTATTTACAATCGAAGACGTGCCTTGATTCCTTTATCATTTATTTGCTTTGCCAATTCATCTATCGTCATCATAAGCGAATCTAATTTTTTGGAAAACTCCTTGTCATATAACAACTTACTAATCGTTCCACCATTATTACCCTGCACATCCTTAACCACACTATCTATATTCTTCAAAATACTATTCGCCGATGTAAATGTCGTATCTGTGCGAGCCAACACGTATTTCAATCGCTCCGTTAAACTATCCACATTGTGTAATATATGCTCTACTTCCGGCTTGTTATCCGAAATCGCTACTCGTAAATCCTTCATTATAACTTCCATATCCCGCAACGTAGCATTTATACCATCCTTGTTGCTATGCAGTATATCCTTCAAATCGCTCGTCGCCTCCGTTGTATTGCTAACGATGCTACGTATATCTTTGAACAAATTGGTATCTGCTAAAGCACTCGTAGCAACCGTCAATACTGTATCCAAACGCTGCACAATAGATATAAGATTGCTCTCCAAATCCCCAATGGTATGAACTAACGTCTGTAAATCAGAGGAATGCAATCCACGTATCGTATTACTTGGATTATACGCAACATCCGAGTTACCCGGAATGAGTTCCACCTTCTTTCCACCGGTTAATTCCAATATAGTGATGGCTGCTGTAGCATCCGCTTTTATATCACTAACACTACCTAACGTTGTCCGAACATATACCTGACCATCAGCATTCCATATATCCGTCACTTCACCACGCTTCACTCCATTTACTACCACCGGCGAGCCGGCTGTAAGACCAAGCGAGTTATCAAATACAAATAGCACCGACACATCCTTATCTGACATACTTATACCTTTCATATATGCGATAATCCCAACAAGCAACAACAATGCTGTTAGTGCGACTATTCCTACTTTTATTTCATTTGCTGTATTTTTATTCATTACATTTTGTTTAATTACAATTCTGCGTGAGGACTCATCTCATATTCGCTTTGCAATCGCTGTGATGCTATTATATCACGTATATCCTTTGGCAATATCACTGTAAATGTTGTCCCCACACCTACTTCACTCATAACGTCTATTACACCGTGTAAGTTATCCACACTCTGCTTTACGATATGCAAGCCAAGCCCCGTTCCGGCTATTTTGCCCACATTCTTCGCTCTAAAGAAATTGGAGAACAGCCGTTTCATATCATCCGGTGGAATACCTATACCTTGGTCTTTCACTTCAAACACCAATTGGTTATCAACTTCATCTATGGTTATCGTTATAGGTTTACCATTAGTGGTATATTTAAACGCATTCGTTATCAAATTATGGACAATATGCTTCAATACCGCTTCATTGCTATAGAAGTTCGCTATCTCGTGTTTAACTATAACATCCGCCTTACTTGCATAATTATAAGCATCCACAATATCCTCTAACGATTGCTTAATAAATCCTACAAAATCAATTGGCTCAAGTTCTTCTATTATTGTTGATTGAACCTTGCCAAGCGTAAGAACATCTTCCATCAAGCCATTCATCGTCTTCACCGACTTAATTATCTTATCCACATATTGATTTGCTATAGCCGCTTTATTTGTTTCTATTGCTTGCGTTATAATAGATGAGCAGGACATTATGACTGTAAGTGGAGTTCTAAACTCGTGGCTTACCATTGATATAAATCTCGTCTTCATATCATTCAATTCCTTCTCTGCTTCTAATGATTTCGCTAATTTAGAACTCATTAATTCCAACTCTCTTCTTGATAATATTTGCTCGGTTATTTCCGAACCCGCCGTTATCAATGTATTATTTTGCCCGTAAGAGTACTTTAACTTCAAATACTTAGTAATATTTGTTCTGGTCGTTACCTCTGCCGTAAAATAATCTGTTGGAAGTTCTTTCTTGCCGGAAAGCACCATTTGTATATCTGACCTTGTCATAAATACTCCTTCATGCTGCTTCGGTTTTATCATATTCCATATCCTACTACCATATAACTGCTCTGCATCATATTCAAATATTGTTGTTGACCATTGAGACATAAATATACAATCGCCTTTATTATCCCACACCAATACAACGGATGTTGTGCGTTCCAATATCTCCGATTTGAATTCCAACTCTTTAGATAGTTTCGCTCTATTATTCATCTCATGTCGCAAATCCACCAATGTCTTATTCAATTGGCTTGTCCTATCTACTACTCGCTCCTCTAACTCGCTATTCATCTCCTGCATTTGCTTTTCTGCCAACTTCCTATCCGTTATATCTATAAATGTAATCTGCAAATACGGATAATCATCTATTCGCAACAAATTTGTAGATATTTCCACATTCTTTTCATTGCCCGCATAAGTTATTATACGTATATCCATTATAGGAAATGTTACTTCATCCTCATAAGCATTATCACGCAACGAAAACATTTGCAACAACTTCTCCTTATCCTCATTTACTACCATCTCTGTAAATGGCGTGCTTAAAAACTCATTCGCATTTGTATAACCCCAAATATTAAGCAATGATTGATTCGCAAATGTAAAACTCGTATCCCGTAATAACGCTATACCGATAACACTCCCTTCTATCAATGACCTATACTTGCTCTCACTATCTCGCAATGCTTTCTCTGCTACCAATCGCTCCGTTATATCATCTATTACTACAATATATCCTGTCACATTATCTCCTCCATCAAACTCTGCTGTCGCTGCTACAGATAAATCCAGCAACGTGCCGTTCTTTTTTCGTCCCTTTATAATAAACTTCTCTACCTGATTCGGCAATGTCAATTCTTTTAGCGAGTGTGAAAAGAACTCTATCTCGTGTGTATAAATTATTGGTATCACCTTATCCACTATTTCATACTCCTCATATAGAAAAGTATGCTTCACTGCTGGCGATGCACTACGCACCTTAAAATCAATTGAAAGAGTCAAAATCGGCAACGGACTCGTATTTACGATAGACAACACCATAGTATTAGTCAATTTCAATTGCTCTTCCGCCTTTACTCTCGTCTCTATCTGCTCCTGCAACTGGTGCGTTCGCAAATCAACCTTCTGCTCCATATTCCTGCTCGTCTCCGACAACTCGTAATAACTCTCTTCCAGATTCTCTACCATCTTATTGAACGCTCTCGCTATCTGACCAAACTCCTCTTTTGTATCTATCTCTGCTCGCTCATTCAAATGTCCTCTCGCTATTTTATTAAATGTTTTTAATAAAATCTCTAATGGCTCGGATATTAACCTTGATATAAATACCGTTATCCATACTTCTAACACCAACAATATTAAGCAAACCAATACAATATTGATTCGCAAATCACTTATTGTCTCTCCTATCTCTTCTATTGAAAATATCGCTGTTACTGTCCCTAAACGCTCCGCTCCATTCTCTATATTCTTATTTACTACGTATAAACCGTATATGCTATCTAAATAATTGTCATCCTCTCTATTCGGATAAAACAACTGCACCTGTATATTGTTTTGCTCCTTTATTTTCTTAAACAATCTATATCCTAAACTATCCGATACATACAAATGGGTTAAATTATCCAATTCCAATAACGACTGTGCTGCCTTCTGAATCTCATCATCGCTTATTACATCACTACTTCTGAAGTTTATCGCTGGAACTAAGTTATTGGCTACCAACGATGTCATTGTCGTATAGTTACGCTTAAAATCATTTACTAATCTCTCCTCCACAAATTTCGGCAACAGTATACATAGTGCCAACGATATAATTAAAAGCAAACCAGTTATTGTAAATATTAACTGATACTTCTTTGATAGGTCTCTAAAATTTATTAACGATTTATTAAAATTCATAATATTCGCACATTCTACTTTTTATTAACTACAATATAATAAATTATTAACAATTTACAAATTACTTATAATTAAATATCATACGAATGGCATCCGATAAAAATTGTTTTGCATCAAAAAACACTATGAAATAAAAAAATATTGCATAACAGAATATTAAAAATATATCTATTATGCAATAATTTGCGTTAAATCTATTCCATTACAACTTCATTTTCGTTTTCAGTTTATCAATAAATATGCCTTCTATGATTTGGTATTCTTTGGCGATTTCTACGGGAGTATTTCCTCCAGAACGCATCGTATTTATTCTACCTGTTATCTTTGCATTTATCTCCTGTGCCGATGGAACTGGCTCAATAGATACTTCTACTAGTGCATCATCCACTGCAACCTCTATTTCAAAACTAACTGGCTCCTCTTCTGTTGGCTCATCTATTACATCATCTTCGGCAACTCCATCAGCAGCATCATTTATTTCCGGCACCTCAAAATCCACTACCACATCTTCAATCGGCACAATCTCGCTCTCCTCTACTATTTCAGGAACATCCTCTGACAATGCTTCCAAACACTGTGCATCATCTATCTCTGATTCTGACATTCCATCCACAATAACTTCCGCTTCATTTATTTGTATCTCTTCCCGAACTTCTACAACCTCCTCTTCCACAGCCGATTTCCATTCTATTGGCGACTCTTCTACTGTTGGAACTTCCTCTTCTACTATCTCCGCTATCTCGCTATCTTCTATAATCTCCGAAACATCCTCTGGCGACTGCATCTCCGAAGGTTCCTCTGCAACACCCTCCGGCTTATCAAATAACTCAGAAATAATTCCACTCAATTCCTCAAACGTAAGTCCATCTTTCGCATTCTCATTTGCATAATCCACAATATGACTCAATATCCCCGATAAATCCCGCTCCGCAAAAAATGTCTCTATCGCTCCAATCGGTAGCATCTCCATTGATGCTACTGCCATCAATTTCGCTATAGGCAACAGAAAATCATTGATGGATTGCTCTTGCGATATTTTGAAAATCAAATCGCTCGCCAAATCCATAAACTCCAATTTGCTCATACTTTGCTTAGAATTGTTTAACTCTAACAACTCCTCTGTGAGCCCTTTAACTATGGAGTGCATATCGGTAAAGAACGCCAAACGCTCTATTATAATTGGAATCTCGCACTCATCAGTATCACCAAAAGCAATTACTGTAAGGGCTTTGGTCGGATTAAAGAAGAAATTTATCTCGGTCTGAATAGCAAAAGTCAAAATCTGCTTAGCACTCTCTTCATCAAATACAACCCAATCAAATAGTATTTGCTTCACCTGCTCGGCATCTTCATTATGCAACAACCCAGGCGAAAGATTTGTATTTTCCGATAAGGACAGCAGAATATTATTGCAATAGTAATGTATTTCTGCAAAAAAGAATTGCCGCAAAAAATCATCTAAGCAATCTATTGCAGCGATTTTCTGGGCATTTATTGGAAATGTCTGTTGCAAAAATTCATTCCATTTATTTTCAAAAATGTTAGCACATATTTCATTAAGCATAATTTGCTCTATCTATTTGATGTTGAAAAATTGTTATATATTATCTTATTGCGTTATTATTCTAATTTGCGTCCCGTAAGTTGCATTACCGCTGCCGCAAGCGATGCAAACGAGTCGGAGTAGGTTAGAATTTTTGTGTTAGTCGCTATTTCATTAGAGATATATGGGTCTCCAAAGAAAATCACTATTGCTTCTCTACCATCGCTCAACCTCGCAATGATACGATTTATTTGCTCTGCCGATGCAAGCGATTGAGAGTATCCGCGTCCCCGATAGAACAATGCAAAGATTACGAATGTAGCATCTGCAACACCGGAAACCATATCGGATAACTCGTCGTCGCTTATATTCTCATCCAAGTAGGCATAATTACAATCATTCTCCGTAGCACCTGCAAGCATTGTAAAGAAGCGAGACGCCGCTTGTATATCATCCGATTTCTGCACAATAGAAAACGCTGCGTATGGCTCATCATCGGGTAGCATTCCAGCAGTTGCACCTGCTATACCTTTGCCCTCTGCCCGAGTAGCAGCAACAGCAACACGTAACGCAAGTTGCAAATGTTCCGAAAACAATTTCACTTTAGCACTCGGCTTTGCGAATTGCGGAATAAGTTTTGCAAATTGCTTCAACTTATATATCCGCTCCACAGAAAACACAACTTGCTTGACTAAATCCTCATCCGCAGCCAACAGCCGCTCAAGTGTAGCAATTACATCCATTGGCTCTGGCGGTATCAGCAATACATCGTTCCCTGCTTTAATAGCCATCTCTGCAATTTCACTACTACTATACGCATCCGTAATGGAATGCATATCAAGCCCATCTGTCAATATTACACCATTGTAATTCAATCTATTGCGAACATAACTAACAGCACTCGGCGACAATGACATTGGCAACCGCTCATCGAGCGATGGAACAACAAGATGACCCAACATTATTGACTTCACTCCCTGCTCTATCGCTGCAACGAATGGCACAATATCACTCTCTTCCAATTCCTCTACCATTTTGAGCAAAACTGGAAAAGAAGTATGGGAGTCCGTTGCTGTATCGCCATGTCCGGGGAAATGCTTAGCACATCCGACAACACATTCCGCTTGCGTTCCATCTATATACTGACGTATATGCTTGCTCACAATATCCTTGTTTTCACCAAAGGAGCGAATATTTATAACCGGATTCTTTGGATTAGAATTTATATCGCACACCGGAGCAAGATTCCAATAAACACCTATGTCTTTTGCCTCTTTGGCTATTGCTTGAGCCACCTGCTTTGTATAAGTTTCAGCATACTGCAATGCCATTGAATGTGGAAATGAAGTCCCATCTTCCAATCGCATTTGCAAGCCATTTTCAAAATCCGAGCAAAACAACAAAGGCGTTTCAGCGAACATCTGCAATTCATCTGTCGTCTGCTTTACGCTCTCCACACTTCCATTAAATATACAAAAGCCACCACAACCAATATGCACTAAATCATTTATATTTGTCCGATAAGCATCATCGCTACGATATTGTTCCACATCCAAACGAGGAAATACACATTGTGCAGCCAATTTTGCATTGCTCCAATGAGAAAATTTTGCCATCTACTCTCTCCCAAAAAAATATCTAAAACTCTATATTATCGCCTTCATAATCAACGATTTTTCGCCTAATATACTCATCCACATCAATCGGATGCTGGTCTGCGCCTACATACACCTCCACCGCTTGATTTATACATAAAGGCACTCCATTCTCCTTTGTGATGATATGCTCAAACGTAACGGACGTCTTACCCAATTTACACACGCGAGTATAGATAATATATTTATCAAAATACGTAGCCGGAGCAAAATAATTCACTTCCGAATGAACAAGGAAAATAGAAAAACTCCTCTGCACATTGTCCATATCCGGCAGAATACTAATTCCAATATTACGACAATATTCCACTCGTGCCACTTCCGTCCATTCCAAGTATTTAAGATTATGCGTTACCCGAAACGTATCTACTTCGTGGAACTTCACATAGCCGGTCGTTGTGTGCTTAAATTTATTTAGCAATGCCGGCACTTCTTCTGCTTTACTTATCATATTATTTAGCATTAATTACCAAGTTGTAGTATAATGTAATCCCTGCTCGCCAAGCAGAAACACTGAAGCCATCTTTTGTCGTTGACATATCGCCCAATGGTATGAAATACATAAAATTCGGCGACAATGTCCATCTATTTGCTATATGAATATTGAACTCAATGGCTGGAACAAGCGATACCTGTAAATTCTGTATATCCTTAATCTCACTATCCTGCTTAACAACACTATAAGTATGCCTATCCTTCGGTCCTGATGGAATATACACATCCACCACTTCCCCATTTGATAGCGTAACTCGTCTATCTAACAACTCCAATGTATTAACCAAATTATTTGAAACCACATACGACGCATCCAAGCCAAGTTGCAATGATAGAATATTCCAAAACGTATATTTAGCATACGGCATTAGACCAATAGACATAATAGACATCGTGCTTATTTCCCTATAATCCAGCGGTATCGTAATTGCGTAATCGGGGAAATAAGCCGACTCCCGCGTCCTATAACTCGCTTCTATATCTCTATTACTTAACAACAGCATCGCACCAAAATACACATTCTTACCAATAGCCCCCTTCTCCTTCGAAAGTTGCTCCTCGTAACTTACGCCAATAGTGTATCCAAAGCCAGTCCCATTCTGAAAATTGCAGTTCTCACAATCCACATACGAAGTTCCATCTTGCACATTCTGCCCAAAATCAAGCCATAGTCCAATATTCCTCTCTCTTTCCGGCTTTCCAGGAGAAATAGGGGTTGCAAAGTCCGTGCAGTGCAAAATTCCGTTAGAAATGGCGACTACAACTAATAAAAGCGTTATTTTCTTCATTATATTCATACTCATTCCCATATTATCCTATCAAAATAACAATATTTTTTGAAATAATTGATAAATTGCTGTTATTTTATTACCAAATTTTATGAACAAGAATAATTCGCGTGCTATTGCACTAAAAATTCTCAATAAATTTTACTCGCATACAATGTTCGTTGAAAGCATTCTTTCCAATTGCATTACACAGAGCGAACTATCTACACAAGACAAATCATTAGTCACAGAAATAGTATATGGGACAATACGCTGGCAAATTTATTTAGATTACATTATCGCCCAGTATGCTAAGAAGCCCGATGCATTGCACCCAACTATCTCCAATATCCTACGTATCGCATTGTATCAAATCCTTTATTTAGATAAAATTCCAGATTACGCCGCTGTCAATGAAGCCGTTGCACTTGCCAAGTTCAACAAACTTAGTAGTTTCGCTTCATTCGTCAATGCCGTTCTGAACTCCATCATCCGCGATAGTAGCAAAGAATACATTGCATATAAGCAAGATGTGGAGACCTTTACACTCATCTATTCCCATCCGAAATGGCTCGTCCAACGCCTCGTATCGCAATACGGAATTGATGAAGCAGAGCAGATAATAATCCATAACAACAAGCGTTCACAAACCACAATACGCGTCCGTTCTACTAATCCAATAGCGAATGTAACGGAATATCTTACGAGCAATGGATATGTATTTAGCCGAAATCCGCATTACCCGCAATGTATCACATTAGAAAAAAGCCCACAACCAATAGTCAATACACCGCTATTCATAGATGGCTGGCTCACTATACAAGATACAAGTGCAATGCTTTGTGCCTCGCTCACATCGCCAAAATCCTCCGCTTTAGTTATAGATTTATGTGCGGCACCGGGTGGTAAAACCTGCTGTATCGCAGAAGTAGCAGACACAATAAAAGTAGTCGCAAATGATATATCAGAGAAGAAAATAGAACTAATAAAACAGAATGCAACACGCCTCGCACTGCATAACATTGACTACATCATAAGCGATGCACTATTGTTCTCATATCCCGAAAAAGCCGATGTAGTGCTACTTGACGCTCCTTGCTCCGGCAGTGGAACTATCAGCAAAAATCCTGATATAAAGCATTTGCGCAAGGAAAGCGATATGCACACTCTCATTGAATTACAGCGGAATTTGCTAACAGCCGCCAGCCGTCTTGTAAAACCAAATGGCGTCTTGGTCTATTCCACTTGTAGCATAGATAAAGATGAAAATGCAGGCAATATAGAATGGTTTCTATCCAACAACAGCCACTATTCATTGGATGATGCAGACAAATACATTTACAAAGAATACTGCCACGATGGCTTTTTGCAATTCCTTCCACACAAATACGAATATAGAACAGATGGGGCTTTTGCTGCAAGATTAATTAACAATGGATAAATAAAAAATGAAAAAAACCATACTTATCACTGGCTCTGCTAGACGTATCGGGGCAAGCATCGCAAAAAAATTCGCTCGCTACGACTACAATATCATCATCCACTACCTCTCTTCTAAGGAAGCAGCAGAGCACTTAGCCAAAGAAATAGGTAATAATAGCATTGCTATACGGGCGGATTTGCGTAAGGAAAGCGATGTAGAAATATTGTTCAAAACCGCTATTGATGTATTCGGACAGGTGGATATATTAATTAATAACGCTGCGGTGTTCCCACCTAAACATAACATTGATGAATTGACGCTGAACGATTGGAATAATACGATTAACGCCAACCTCACCGCACAAATGCTCACAGCAAAACAATTTGCAATACAGCCGATAACGGATGGACGTATCATAAATTTCTCTTCGCTTGGTGGCATCAAAACTTGGGATAGACGTATCGATTACAATGTCTCCAAAGTCGCAGTAATTCAACTAAGTAAGTCATTAGCACGCGAATTAGCACCGCATATATCAGTTAATTGCATTTGTCCGGGAATTGTGAAATTGGATAGCGATGAGACGCTCGCTATACCTGCTGTTAGAGTGCCGATGCAGCGTTATGCAAGTGTGGATGATATTTTTGATGCAGTGTATTTCTTTGCAACAGCGAGCAAGTATATCACCGGACAGACGCTCCTTGTGGATGGCGGTTTATCCTTATGTTAATAATGAAAGGCACAAATTATATCCATTTTTTTTCTTATTTTCGCAAATATGCAATCAAACACAATTTATAAATTTTTACTCGCAATCCTATTTATTGTCGCTTCCATTACAGCAACTGCTCAAACAACTGACTCTATTACTGCGACTCCTATAGCGGAAAAAGTAGATTACGTGCCACTAACTAAATCTACAACTGGTGCAATGCTACGTTCTCTTGCATTTCCCGGATGGGGACAACTATATGTAGAGCATTATTGGCGAAGTGCTGTATTTGCTGGTGCTGCCGGCTTTCTATGGTATAACATTATCTCCAATCATATCAATTACAAAGATTATCAATCGCAATTAGATAACATTGCCGATAAAAATTCTAATGAATACCAAATAGCAAAAGCCAAACGTAATACCGCAGTGGATAACCGCGACCTATCCGGTTTATACCTCATCGGAGTATATGCTCTATCTATCGTTGATGCTTACAGCGGGGCGCATCTCTTTGATTTCAATGTTAGCGATAATGTCCAACTGCACATATATCCTACAATTAACACGCTACCATATTACAACACGGGCATCGGTATTAACATAAGATACTAATTTAGAAATCCTTGTCATACCCACTAATCACTATATCATCGCCCGATACGATTCGTTTCACCAATCCTTGCAACACCGCTCCTGCACCTATCTCTATGAAGTTACTAATGCCATTGCTGTGCATATTTAATATAGTTTGCGTCCATTGAACAGGAGATGTGAGTTGCTGTATTAGCAACTTGCGTAACTCTTCGCCAGATGTTAACGGAGCCGCTGTAACATTAGCATACACAGGCACTTTCGCATCATTGAAATCAATAGAATTAATCGCTTCCTCTAACTTATTTTGCGCAGGCAACATCAGTGGTGAATGAAATGCACCGCTTACCACAAGTTCCTTTGTCATCCTTGCTCCCGCATCTTTGAACATACCGATATGCTGGCGTAAATGCTCTGCAGAGCCAGACACAACCACCTGCCCTGGTGAATTATAGTTAGCCGGAACTACATACAGCCCTTTCTCCGCATCTGTCAATGAGTTGCACACTTCTAATAACTTATCGTCCGCCAGATTGATAACCGCAAACATTGTTCCCTGAACATCTTCGCCGGCTACATACATAAGTTGACCACGCAACGACACTAAATTCAAAGCATCCTCAAAACTCAATACGCCTGCTATGTATAGCGCTGCATATTCACCAACTGAGTGCCCCGCAACCGCATCTAAACCAATTCTATCTTTCACCACTTCATAAACCGCTGCCGAATGTAGGAATAGTGCTGGTTGAGTATAACGCGTCTCTTTCAATTTGTCCGCCGGACCTTCATAGCAGATTGAGGTAAGCGGATAGCCAACTACCTCGTCCGCTTGCTTTGCTAATTCTTCTATCTGTGGATATTTATCGGCGATGTCTTTAATCATTCCGACATACTGGGAACCTTGCCCCGAACATAATAATGCTGTTTTCATATTTGTAATTGTTGTATATAACTAATGATATTTCTATTTTAGATATGCTATTGTAGCACCACTTCCGCCTTCATAGATTTCACCTAAACGCCAACTCTTAATGCCAGATGTATCTCGCAATACTTGATGGACACATTGGCGCATTGCTCCTGTGCCTTTGCCGTGAATGATAGTAACGAAATCCACATTCTGCATTACCGCAGCGGCAAGAAAATTGGTCGTTGCATTTATCGCCTCTTCTACACGGAATCCCCGTAAATCCAACTTGGTATTTGCACTCAAATTGAGTGGCGAAGCATTTCTCGCTGGCTTACGATGCGATTGCTCTTTTAAGAATAATTGGCTGTATGGTAGCCGAAACTTCATTCCATTGAATGCAACGAGCGCTGTCTTTGCATCATTATCTGCTTCCAATACCCTCCCAATCTCGCTATTATCAAGCATTCCAACGCTATCGTCTGTATTCAATTCCTCGGCAACCTGTATGTTGGATGTCTCTGCCGCTTGCCTCAATTTAATCTTGGTGGCAGCATCGGCTACTTCCTTTTGCGTTTTATCAAACTCAGATTTCACCTCCGAAACCTTACGTTTTTCCTCTTTAATCTGCCGTATTGTGTTCTCTACAAGTGCATTTGCTTTCTGTAATATTTCGTTTGCTTGTAGTTTCGCCTCATCCAACATTTGCTTCTTCTTATCTACAAATTCCTTCTTGCGATTTTCATAATCCCTCTTCATTCCTTCATACTTCAACTTCTCGGCATTCGCTTCTTTAAGCATCTCTTCGGATTGATGTTTATACTTGCCAAGCATAGCGATACTGCGTTCTAACTGCTTCGTCCGTCCTCCAAGATATTTCTTTGCTCTACTCAATACATTGCGAGCCAATCCTACATTGCGAGCCAAAAAGAAAGCGTAAGAATTACCCGGAATACCGGATAAAAAATTATATGTCGGTTTAAGTGCTACTTCGTCAAATTCAAAAGAGCCATTTTGAATTACATTGCTATCGCTACCATCTTCATTCTTACGTGGATTTAGTGCATACGTCTTAAGCGAGGATTGGTGTGTAGTGACAACGAAGAACAAATGTAATTCTATAAATGTATCTAAGATACCAGCAGCCAATGCACTACCTTCGCGTGGGTCTGTTCCCGAACATATTTCATCTATCAGCACCAATGAATTATGGTCAGCAATATCAAGTATGCGTTTCATATTCAGCAACTGCGAACTAAATGTAGATAGATTATTCTCTATGGACTGGTGGTCGCCAATGGCTGAATATACACGCAAGGGACAGGTCTTAACCTCGCCAATAGGAAAGAAGCCACTTGTAGCAAGGATGATATTTAACCCAATGGACTTGAGTGCAACCGTCTTACCTCCTGCATTTGGTCCCGATATAAGATGACCACGCTTGCTCGTATTGAACGAAATAGAAAGCGGAACAACATTCTTTTTACCCAACCTCTGCACCAATATCGGATGATACACCTTGCTCATAAATACTTCATTGCTATCCAATATCTCTGGCTTAATTCCACCGAAAGACAGCGCATAAGTCGCCTTTGAATGAATCGCATCTATATGCCCAATGATGCCATAACTCTCTATCAGTTGTATAGCATCCATTGCTATTTCCTTTGTCAATGCTTTCAGTATATTATATATTTCGTTCTGCTCTTCGCTTTTGAGTAGCGATATTTCATTATTCATTTCTATCACTTCTGACGGCTCTAAATACACGGTAGAGCCGGTTTGCGATGCTCCGTGGATAATTCCACCAAGATGTCGTTTATGCTCTGCCTTGATTGGTAGCACAAAGCGACCATCTCGCACTGTGTAGAAATCATCTTGCGTATATTCATTATCACTAAACTGGCGAACTATTTTGTGCATACGGCTACGCAAGCGATTAGATGCCGTCAATATCTCTTGTCTAATATGTTGTAATGCTTTGGTGGCAGTATCTTTAATTTCACCACTATCATCTATGGTATCAGATATTCGCTTTTGCAACTGCGGGCTATCATACAACGCCAGCACCTCATTACTAAGCAGCGGATACTTATCTAACTTGCGTCTCAAAAAAGATTTTATACCCATCGCCACACGTATCACATCGTATATTGCCACTATCTCCGCAGCAGATAGCAATGTTCCATCCACTCTGGAACGCTGCAATATTTCTCTTACATCATCTATATTTTCTATTGGTAAATTCTTATCCGAAGTAAGCAACACAACCATTTCATCTATTTCTGCAAGTTCATTGTTCAGCCACAACAATCCGCTATTCTCATTCTGCAACATCGTTTCACCATCGCCAATGCGTGCATTATCAAAGAAGAAGCGGGCATTGGAGGAAGTAATAGGCAATGCCGAAAGTATTAGTTCGCGTCCCTTTGAGGTCAGACATTTCTTCGCAATATATTCCTTCACCTCAGAAAATTCCAACTCATCAAAGGTGCTATTGGCAACTATCTCCTCTACATCTGCATCCGCATTTTTTTCAATGTTATTGTTATTGTTTTGATTCATAGATAATTTTGTTATACAATTATGTTATTTTGCAGCACCTATATGCACACTTTAAAAATTATAAAAATAACATTTATTTTGCTAATTATTGCTATTTCCTACAATTCATCAGCCGAAAGTAATTCCATTGTGATTGGTAGTAGCAAGTTCAATAATACGCTAAACTTTATTGCTAACGCCAATTACTCTATAACTGGTGCATTTGGACGCTTTGCCATTCTTAACAAATACGAAGGCACTGCTATGGACAATATACCAAACTCATTCCGAGATAATGAAACCCTCTGGACGGGCTATTCATATCCTATATCTAAGCATCTATTCCTTACCGCCGAAGCAAAATACAACATCATTGCCGATATGAATATTGAGCAAGACAACCAACTAATGCGCCTATCCGGCATTGCCGGAATAAGCGGTAGTATCGCTGATGTCGCTACTTACAAACTCCTCGCAGGCATAGAAGACAATAAGCAATCTGGCATTAAAGCAACCGGCTCACTATTCAAAGCAAATGCAGAGGTCAATAATTGGGATATAGATGGCTATTTGCTAAACTCTTCGTTAAGTTCTGAACTTCTATTCCTCTCTGATAACCGCAGTAGCAAAGATATAGATGTCAATGCCGGTATAGGAAAGACATTTTCCAAAGATGAGCAATTCCAAGTTAATATCAGATACAAAATGCAAGGACGCGACTTTGTTCAAAACAATTACAATATGCTAAGCGATACCAATAGAATTGTAGAAGCAAATGTCAATAATCGCATATCAGCTAACATTATCGGCAACTGGATTCTTGCAGAGGGCTATTTAATGAGCGTTGATGGCGGTGTGGAAAACATTAACGTCCATCGCAATTACAACGCTTTGTATGAAACCATAAACTACTCTTATGTAGATAGATACTACAACGAACTAAGTTGGAATATCAAAGCCGAAGCAATTATGCAACACTCCAATTCCATACCAGTAGAATCTAAAATCGCCATATTGGTAACTAATCGCAATGAACAAAACTACTTAGAGCCACGATATGATATAGACAACCTTACTCTCACCAATCTGCAATCACTCGAAGCCCAAAAAGATAACACCTCGCTTACAACCGGCTTGCAATACTATGCCACTGCAACTATTCGCAAAACCGATACTCTGCAACTCAAACTATCTCTAATGAAAACCGAATACGATACTCCAAGTAATGCAAATAATGACGATAGAGATGAATTGAACCATATCGCATCGCTCACATATATCCGTAAGTTCTCTAAAATACTTACCGTTATCGCATCCCTCAACTATTCGCAAAACCATTTGGTATTCATCCACAAAGAACGCAGTAGCCAAAATAATTGGAATCGCATATTGGGACTAAACACTGGCGTCAGGATTTCTACAGAGAAAGTATTATATTTTCCACAATTTGAGGTGCTGGCAAATTATTCTGTATATGATTTTGAAACAAATTTAAACAAACCACGTAGTTATAGTTATAGGCATATTACATACAAGGATACGCTATCAATCCAATTACATAATAAGTATTTTATTTCCAATAAGATAACAGCCCGTTTATACGAGCAAGGCAAATTGTATTGGTCTGCTTTTGCAGAATTACCACAGCAACGTAATATTGAACTATCTGCAAATCCTATGCTATACTACAAATTCAACGAACAGCACAAATTAGGGCTTGGCGGCAGAATATTCAACCTAAATAACTCCCGATATACCTCTACATCCGGTTTTATTAACTCAAATGATATTATTTCATTGTCGCCAGAAATCAATTATTCCATTAAATTCAATAGAGTTACACTGAATTGTAATGGATGGTTAGAGTATAGATTCCAAAATAGTAAATTCGATAAGGTTATCCCTAATTTTTATATAAATACCGCTTATAATTTTTAATAAAACCAATTAGATAGTAGATTAAATGAAACAATTCGAACTTTACGAAAAGTATCCCAATAATCGAAAGTCCATATCTTTAATTGAAAAAGACCTACGAAAAATAAAGCATATATTAAATTTATCCGAAACAATTTATTATAGTATATATCTATGCGTTTATGAGGCATTCATTAACGCTGTTTTCCACGGCAATCGCTTAGACATTACCAAACACGTAGACCTGAATATTTATTTCGACGACAACGTCCTCACCATCAAAATTATTGATTCCGGCGATGGTTTTGCTCTTCACGAACTCCCCGACCCACTCAATCCAAACAACCTACTAAAGGACTCCGGTAGAGGTATCTTCATCATCAACCACTACACCGACCAATGCAAATTCGAAAAAACATATCGCGGATTTTGCGTCACTATTAAATTTACTTTAGAGAGAAGCGATAAATAGCGTGTATATTAATGAAATTTTTTGTATATTTGTATATTCAAAAAATTTTATCTAATATCAATGAGTAAATCAAAAAAAACAAAACAACCAGCAACATCACCAATAGAACAACAACCAGCAATAAAAAAACACATAACCTCTCCGGTATGGATGCAATCTAAAATTGTATTTGTTATTGGAGCATTAGTAGTTGCCGCCATTTACATCTTCCTATATCAGCAAATATTTGACCACAAAATAGCGGATGCAGAGGACAATTTGCAGTATATATTTTATGCAAAATCGCTTGCGTATGGATATGGCTTTACAAATTGGGACGGCTCTTTGCATACAAATTACCCTATTTTCCACCCATTAGTTATGAGCATTGTTTTACGTGCAGGCGGAACATTAATTACTTGTAAAATTCTAAATGGAATATATTTTGGACTAGCACTGCTCCTTTTTTATGGTTTATTTTACAAACTAACTAACAACATCCTTATCGCGTTCGCTACAACATTGTTTGTAGAGACAAATGTGGTACCTCTATGGTACAGCACTGTTCTCTTTTCTGAAATACCATTTCTTTTTTACTCATCACTGGCTATATTACTATTTTATAAACTAATGGACAAGACACAAGTAAATAGGAAGAGTATGTCACTTGCGATTTTATTCTGTATATTTGCTTGTGTTTTGCCCTACATAAGATTTGTAGGTTATGTGTTTTTAGTTGCAGCATTACTCTTTTTATTAATACATATTACTCATAATCTGTTAAAATATAAGAAATTGCATAGAGTGTACACTGCAACATTAGTAATTCTCGCATTGGTCTTTGGCGTATACAAATTTGCTTGGGATACTTATGGTAGCCAATTTAACACTAGTGATGGATTACCATACGTATTTAACGGCTATGGGACTTATCTTCTTGCTAATGAGGATGGAACAGCAATGACTCTAAAGGATTATCCAATATTGTTAGAGAGATTGCAGGCAAGTTTGTTAAATTATTTCAGTAAAACAACTCCCAATTTACTATTTCTGAAACATATTACTACTTTTTCTGAAACTACTGATATTGATTTGCGATGTGGATTGCAACCACGTGACTACTACTCCACACACCCGTCCGGGTTGGATTATTTCATTGGTAGTATTACATTCGGATTCATTATTTTTGGCGGAATACAATATAGAAAAAATAAACTAACACACTTTTTCGCAATCTATTGTCTTGGATATTTTCTGGCGATTAGTTTAAATTTCCCTAAACATTGTCTGGACGGTTGTCGTTTTTTATTACCTATATTCCCGATACTGATGGTTCTATTCATTACCGGACTTTGTAAATTAGTTACACTTATTGCTAATAGAATAATAACTGAAACTAATGTTATAAATATAGCTTTACATAATGCTACTATGCCTGTGGTGCTTGCATTATTTGCTCTTTTCCTATATCCAAAGTATTCCACAGCGCTGGAAATAGAAATGGCAAATGCTCATATAAAACATCTTGTAGATTTTTCTGACGTAGATTATAATATAAAACCTTGGACTCTAAACGTTCTCAACTATTTGTCGGTTTGCGCGTGGATAAAGCATAATATACCAGACACAGCAACAATCGCTTTTAGAAAGCCAATGGTATTTCAACTCTATACAGATAGATATAATAGAAATTCTGCAACAACATTTCCTGCTTTCAACTCAACGCCAGAGGAGGTAATTCAGTATTTTATGGAGAAGAAAATAGAATATGCGGTATTAGATACTTGGTATTCGGCTGCATTTCATACCATTGTTCCTGCTATACAGAAATATCCAGCAGCATTTGATATCCTATTGGAACTCCCGGGCGATATTGATAACGGCATAAATAGCACATACATAGTAAAATTTAATCCCGAAAAAATAGACATAAACGAATTAAATCTAACAGAAAAAGAAAACACAGATTATGAAACAAAAAAATAAAGAAAAAAACACTAAACAATCCGCTACCACAACTAAAAAAGTGGTTAAGCAAGATAGTTACAAGAAAATCGCAACTTCCAAGCCATTGTTTTGGATTGGACTTGCCATAATCTCCATAGTATACATTTTCGTATACACCTCTATTTTTGACTACAAAATAGATATGAATGGCGACAATATTATATATTACTCCTTAGGTAGTGCCATTGCTGACGGCAAGGGTTATGTGAATGTATTTGATTGGAATGAATCTCCGTCCAATATGTTTACTCCGGGTTATCCGTTTATCATTGCGGTTGCGGTTACTTTCGGAGCGAAGGTTGTTGGCTTGAAAGTGCTAAATGGCATCTTCCTATATCTTTCACTTTTAGTGTGTTACACTCTTTTCAACAAAGTGACGAAGGATGTATTTATCTCTTTCGTTACCGTCCTGCTCTGCTCAATGAATGAGTCGCTTTATGCAAGGGCAACTATAATGATGTCGGAGATACCATACCTGTTCTTCTCGATGCTCGCCTTGCTGATATTTTACATCTATTACGAAAAAATACAGCAACAGCCGGATGAAGCAATTCCTCCAGAACAACGCCGGCAATGGTATATCAACAGAGGTATATGGCTACTGCTATTGGGCGTTACCATTGTCTCTGCCTACTACATCAGAACTATCGGTGTAACATTGCTCTTAGCATTGGCACTTACATTCATTATTTATATCATCACTAACCTTATAAAAATCAAGCCCTTTGATATGAAGGTGCAAGTCAATGCTAACAAATTCCTCGTTATCACTATCATTGCTTGTGCTGCTATATTCCTACTTGCAAAAGCCCCTTGGGATGCAAGAAATGAACGCCAGAATTTGAAAGGATACTATTTAGACCAAGCATTATATCAAGGAACAGGTGGAAAAGAATTAGATGGTATTGGCGATAATCTATTGAAAGTAAAGAAGAACTTCGTTACATACTTATGCCGTATCTATCCACTCGGCTTATATGTTGAGCCGGTGGAATTTGATAATTACAAAATCGCACCCAATACACGGCAATGGACATTAGGAATAATAATTGTTTCGCTAATCGTCATCGGCTTTTTCAGTATCAAAAAGAAGGACATAATACTGATATTCGCTATGGGAGGGAACATCTTGGTATTCCTTATGTGGCCCGAAACATATAACATTGGCACTCGCTACTTAATACCAATAATACCGCTCTCGCTACTTTTCTCTATACTCGGCGTTGTGAGAATTTTTGACCTAATCGGTAGAGTTGTGAAGATAAAAACGGGATGGAAAAATTTATTAGCCGTCCTGCTCGTCCTATTTATGTGCATACCTAACTACTCCGCAGCAATTAAGAAATCTACAGCATTCTCTCAACATACGGAATGGAATTCCCAAATCGCAAAAAAAGAGTTCTGCGATTTCATAGACGCAATGAAATGGACAAATGCGAATACACCAGCAAATTCACGTGTATCTTGTCGCAAGCCAGAAATATTTTACATTTACTCCGACAAACGCAAGAGCATTTCCTTCCCGTATTATGCAACGGAAGAAGAGGTATTCCAATTCTTAGATAGCAATAAGATAAACTATATAATTTTAGATAGTTGGTATAAGCACGCAATGACGACCATCGCACCTGTTGTAAATGCACACTTAGACCTATTTGAGGTGCTAAACAAATTTGGTGATGACAATTCTGCTGCTTATGTTGTGCGATATAAGCCAGTTCCAATGCCTAAATAAAATATCCATATATTTATAAGATTATGAGCGAACTTACTAAACGCATACTTGTTGCTGTCATTGGCATTCCGCTTGCTATTGCAATATTTTACATCGGCGGTATATGCTTTGACATTGCCTTCGCTGTTGTCTCTTCCATCGCATTGTGGGAATTCTACAATATGGCAGAAAAGAAGGGCTATCCCACATTCAAACTATTCGGTATTGTAATGGGAATATTGCCGTTTGTATTGCATATATTATACACAATATCAGATAGTTATATTGATTTTAACTTCACAATATTTGATGCGGTTGCCATCATTCCGATACTATTATTTGTGTTTATAACGGGAACATTGGTGCTCGCTCTATTATCAAATAGACCAAATGCAATGGCGAGCATCGGCGCTATGTTCACCGCATATTTTGAAATTACAATCTCATTTGTAGCACTTGTAATATTGCGCGATATGAACTTTGATGGCATATCCGATTTTGGCTTTTACATCGTCATTTTACTATTTACATCAATTTGGCTGTGTGACTCGGCTGCGTATTTTATCGGACGAAAATTTGGCAAACATAAACTATATCCATCTGTAAGTCCTAAGAAATCAGTAGAAGGGGCTATTGCTGGCTTCATCGCATCTGCGGTATGGTTCCCTGTAATCTCGCATTTAATTATGCCTAGTTTCAATATAATATATGCCGTTATACTCGGTATTGCTATTGGTATCTTTGGGCAAATCGGCGACTTAGTAGAATCCAAATTGAAACGGGATGCAGACATCAAAGATAGTTCCAATATAATACCCGGTCACGGCGGAATATTAGACCGATTTGATAGCATCATATTTACAACCCCTATAATTCTCATTATACTAATCATTATTTATTAACTTAATTTACAAAAAAAAATATGTTTCCATTCAGACAAATAACCAGAATAAACATTAACCGGTTGCCAAAATCAATGACTTATTATCTCAATGAAGATAGAGCAGATGAGGATGTAACCACAAAACTGACCGTTCCCGAGGATATGGTTTCAAAAGCAAATATAGAGGCGCAATCTCCTCTTGTATTTGCTGGTGGCGAAATTATCAACTGCATTTTTGAAGAATGCCAAGTTGAACTATTAGTAAAGGATGGCGATGCTATCAATAGCGGCGACATAATTGCTAATTTAGAAGGCAATGCCAGATATATGCTATCACGCGAACGTGTGATGCTCAATCTGATACAGCGTCTATCTGGCATTGCTACTGCTGCTCGCAAGTATTCCGATGTGACTAAGCCATTCGGGGTAGACATACTTGATACACGCAAGACAACTCCCGGACTACGCAGATTTGAAAAATATGCGGTCAATGTCGGTGGTGCTAAGAATCATAGATTTGACCTCAAATCCGCTATCCTAATTAAAGACAATCATATCGCTGCTGCCGGCGGTATTAAAAATGTTGTAGAAAATATTAAGAATAGCAAGCATTCGAAATTATTCACTGAATTGGAAGTAGATACCAAAGAGCAACTAATAGAGGCATTGGAACTCGGCTTGCGTGCATTCCTCTTAGATAATATGTCTCCCGAATTGATTAAAGAATGCGTTGCAATCATACGTAGCCAGCCAAATGGAGAAAATATTTTCGTTGAGGCATCTGGTGGAGTAACTTACGATACCCTTGCAGATTACGCCGCAACAGGTATTAATGCTATCTCTGTTGGTGCTCTCACACATCGCATTGTATCGGCAGATATACATATGAATTTTATTTAATATAACAATGAACATAATCTGCACCATAGGCGATATAAACGGCATCGGCTTTGAATGCTTCGTAAAGGCATTGCATTCAAAGCAGCAATGGTTCGAACACCACGCTTTTTCATTAGTAGCAACAACAGGCATTGCCAAAGCATTGGTAGAGCAATACAACTACGAATGGTTAGAGTTCCGTAACGGACATATCAAAATAGATAACAATAATGTAGCAATAGTAGAGTTGCAAAACCCGCCCATTGTAAGCATTGCACTCGGCAAAATATGCGAAGATGCAGGTAAATTGGCATATAAATCAATCGTCCAAGCGACCAAAATGTGCTTAGCCGATGTTGCCAATACTGCATTGCTCACACTGCCGGTATCCAAAGAAGCGATTTCGCTCTCCCATCCAACATTTATCGGACATACGGAACTTATTACGGAAATATGTGGAGTAAAACAAAGTATAATGCTCCTTTTTTGCGACAAACTTAGAGTCGCACTTGCAACCACACATCTACCTATATACCGCATCAGTCGCAGGATTACGAGCAAACGCCTCCGCGAATTAATTAAAGGATTTAGGAAAACTTTACGCTATGATTTCGGAATAGAAAATCCAAAAATTGCAGCTCTATCGCTCAATCCGCATTGTGGAGACAATGGCTTATTCGGCAATGAAGAGCAGAAAACTATACAACCCGCCATTGACGTTATGCAACGCAAAGGTATTGAGGTTGCTGGAACTTTTGCTGCTGATGGCTTTTTCGCAAGTGGTGCGTATGAAGGGTATGACGGCGTGCTTGCTATGTATCACGACCAAGGTTTGATACCACTTAAGATGCTTGCGGCTGGTGGTGGAGTAAATTTCACAGCATCCCTGCCAATAATTAGAACATCTCCAGACCACGGCACCGCTTACGAAATTGCAGGAAAAAACATCGCTAATCCCCAAAGTATGGCAGATGCCATTTCTGCTGCCATTACAATACATAAGAACAGAAATTTATTTTCAAGATAAAAATACTTTTCTTTGCTGTTATAAAAATTTTTAATATCTTTACAAATTAAAATTATGGACGAAATCGAAAATCAACCATTCACATATATATTGAGCCGAAGGAGGGCTCCTATTATGACAAAATTATATAACAAATTCGGCTATTTGCTTATAGCCACAATGTTCATCGCCCTCGCTGGATGTAGCAGCGATGATAATAACAATGTTAATCCGTATCCCAACGATGACGACACGTCAACCATTGGCAATTACTTCAATGTGAAGTCAGGCAAGGTGGTTTATTCCACAAATGGAATAGAAGACGATAACCCAGACGTAGTGCTATACTTTGATGATTATGGCAAGAAACTTCGCTGCGAGAATTTAAATAATACTCAAATCGTAGATGAAGATGCCAATCTCGGTGTTGTATTGTATCCAGAATGGATGGAGTATTATAGCACGCCTGCAGCAATGTTGGGCTCTGCTGTGCGGGGAATATATCATTTCACAATGGATGATTTATATGAGAGTTATAAACTCGTATATCCTGATATAACCAAAGGCACAGAAACCATAGCGGGTAAGAGTTGCAATATTTATAAGTGGTCAGTTGCTGGGTTTGCTAAATATGAGAATGCCGGCTGGAATGGTATAACTTTCCTTTATAGAGAGGAGGCACTTGGTTCTGTGCAAGAATGGCGTGTAAAGGAATTTTCTGAAGAATCTGTATCAGCAGACAAATTTGTTATTCCTGATGGCTATAG
>JAISJI010000004.1 GCA_031261605.1 Ignavibacteria bacterium
AACTTTTCCGCATTGTGTGAATATGGATTATTGCCCGATTTGGTTTTGATGTGGAAGTGAATGGAGGATGCTGTTTCGGAAACCTATGCATAAACTTTTTTGCAAGCGCTTGCATTACAAACATAACCTTTTATTTTGACAATACCAAATAAGTGTGAAATAAAAAATCCAATTCCTAATACCTCTTCCCACAAAGGAAGGAAAAATAGGGGTTAAAAAATTTCGCCCACCTATCAACAAAAAAAAATAGGCAAGTAAAAAACCTGCCTATAGAGAATTGTAAATATTACAATAATGGGAATAAAAAAATGAAATTTTATAAAAAATTACATTATCTTGAGTAGTATTCTACCACAAGAGAGACCTCGCATTGCGTTGGTATCTCATCTCTGGTAGGGATATAGTTTAATTTAACGGAGAAATCGCCTTTGTTTAACTCTAAATAAGGAGGAGTTGCGGAGTTGCGAATTGCTTCTTGGATGCACTCCAATTTTCTGCTCTTCTCTTTTACGGATACAACTTCGTTTAATTTTACTTGAAACGAAGGAATATCGCACTTCTTGCCATTTACACAGATATGACCGTGCTGCACATATTGGCGAGCAGCATACATTGTCTTTGCTAAACCAGCGCGTCTAACGACAGCATCTAAACGGGTCTCAAGCAACTGAACAAGTAATTCCGCAGTGTTACCTTCCAATTTGGATGCCTTTGTATAGTAATTGCCCATTTGCTTCTCTGAAATACTATATTGCAAGCGGAGACGTTGCTTCTCCAATAGTTGCATACCGTAATCTGATTGTTTCGAGCGTCTTCTGCGACCATGTTGACCGGGAGCGTAATTGCGTTTATCCATTACTTTTCCGGCTTTCGGAGTCATTCTGATACCGAGCTTACGGGATAATTTTACTTTGGGTCCTGTATAGTTCATTATATGTTTGTTTAATTATTAAAAAATAAGATTACAAATATACTAAAAATATTCATAATAAAAAAAAAAGACAAAAAAAATAGTGATAAACTTATCTTTTGTATGATAATAATTAACTGCAAAAAATTCATTAAATTAAATATTTACAAATTTCACAACCATTAATACATATAGAAACACTGAACTTAAACCAACACCCCCGAAGGGAAACATATAACCAATGTCTATGAATAAAAAATTACTACTATTATCTATTATCATCTACACTTGCTATACTGCACACGCCGGCGGTATAGTCACTAATACTAATCAAAGTGCGCATTTTTTGCGTAATCCGGCTCGCGATGCTTCTACCGAAATTGATGCTGCATACTCTAATCCCGCCGGTTTGTCATTCCTTCCTAACAATGGATTCTATATGAGTGTAAGTGACCAAATCGCTTCACAAAAACGAACCATCGTCTCTACATTCGCTCCATTAGCGGGCTTCGGAGGCAATCCAGAGAAGGAATTCATCGGCACATCCTTGGCTCCATTCATTCCTAACATACAAGCCGCATACAAAATGGACGACTGGACATTCTCTGCAAGTGTCGGAATCGTCGGTGCTGGCGGCACCGCAGAGTTCAAAGATGGCTCTACTACATTCGAAGCACTTGTCGCTATTGTGCCATCAGTCCTTACACAATTCGGTATGCAGGGCATTGAAGGATACTCATTAGAAAGCAATTTCAAAGGAACATCCGGCACTTGGGGAGCGCAATTCGGCGCTTCATATAAGTTCCTAAACAACTTTTCTGGCTATGCTGGCATCCGCTATTCTTACGTGATGAACCTTTACGAAGGATACGTTCGCAATGTGAAAGTCGGCGTAAATGGACAAATGGTCAATGCACAAGAACTCATAGCATCAGACCAATTCCTCTCCCTCGCACTAAACCCGCTCGTAGCAGACAAGGCACTAGATTGCAGCCAATTTGGTGGAGGAATCGCTCCTATTCTTGGATTGGATTTTAATTATAATGGATTAAACATTGGAATAAAATATGAATTCCTAACGAGCATTGAAGTGGAAAATGAAACGAAAAACGGCAATAACTTCGGCTCTCCAAGCTACAATGATGGTGTGAAGTCGCATTTTGATTTCCCCGCTATGTTCGGCATCGGTGTTGACTATAATATTACCCCGCAATGGTGCGTTGGAATTGGCTTTCACTACTTCTTTGATAAAAATGCAAAGTTCCCAGACGACCGACAGGAGTTGATAGATAAAGGCACACGAGAGTATGTCGTTGGCGTGGAATACATTGTCAATCCAGAGTTCACGCTGAGTATCGGTGGCGGTGTCTATAGCCCAAGCGTGAGCAGTGCCTACCAATCCGATATGAATTACGAAAATACCTCTTTTTCTTTCGGGCTTGGTGGTGCATGGAATATCAATGATAAAATGCGACTCAATTTGGCATACTTCTATAGTTTTTACGACAAATACGACAAGGTCTCCGAGGATTATGGCAACATCCATCAACTCTCCGGTGGTTTGTTTGGTGCAATCCCAGGTAGAGATAATTTAACGAAATCCAATTTCTTATTTGGCATCGGCTTAGAATACATATTCTAAGCCAATCCCATAGCCCAACCCAACCCGATGTGGAGGATTGGGTTGGGCTCTTCACCTTCCTTTTGTAAAGGAGAAATGACAAGAAAATATCCTACATAAATATATACAAATAATAATAAATTCAAAAAAAAATATTATATTGCAGTTCTTATTTTTATTAATTAATACACATTATCAATGATAAGCAAAGAACAAAAAGCTGAAATAGTTGCTAAATATGGCGAAAATACTAACGACTCCGGTAAATCCGAAGTCCAAATCGCTATTTTAACTGCAAGAATTAGCGACATTACTAAACACCTTTCTACCAAGAAAAAAGACAACCACTCTCGCCGAGGACTTATTATGCTCGTTAGCAAACGCCGTAAGTTATTAGATTACTTAAAGAAAAATCACATCGAGCGTTATCGTGCTATCGTTGCTGCTCTCGGCTTACGTAAATAATTCCTCTGCAATTATTCTTATAAATTTAAATTCAGATGAATGCTCCCAAAATCATTGAACGCCTGCGGAAGCGTCTTACTGAACCACTGCCGGGAGATGCACCTCGCTCTTTACTTGCTCCTACTTTCAATGGAGTAAGCCAACGACCTGCTATGCCGTCAATGAACGCTAAGAAGTGTGCTGTGCTAGTGCTTATTTATGAGCGAAACGGCGATTTGCAAATAGTATTTACTTTGCGAAACAACAATTTACACTCTCATAGCGGACAAATTAGTTACCCGGGAGGCAAAACCGAATATGGTGAAAACCCTGTAAAGACAGCACTCCGCGAAACTTTCGAAGAAATAGGCGTTCCCGAACATCAAATAGATGTGCTGGGAACGCTTACTCCTATGTATGTGCTTCCATCTAACTCACTAATAACCCCCGTCGTTGGATTCTCCAATACAGTGCTGGATTTTATTGTCAATAAAGACGAAGTGGAAGAGGTATTTACTAAGCCAATCGGCTTCTTCAAATTCACCAATATAGAGATGCGTAAGTTAAATGCTAATGGCGAAGTGCTAGATGTGCCGTATTGGGCTGTCCACCCGACTGTTCCGCTGTGGGGGGCTACTGCAATGATACTCGCAGAGTTCGTTGAGGTGTTCCAAAAATTGATGGAGGTCAAATAGGGCTGTTACTCACCACTCTTCTTAATGTAATAAATCACTTCGCTTGGCTTCTGCATTCCATATTTTTCGCGAGCAATCCGCTCAATCTCTAACGTATCATTCCGTAACTTCGCTATCTTAATCTGCATTGAGTCCTCAATCTGCTTATACATCGCAATTTCCTTCTGCAATTCATTGGTCTGCCGTTCTAATGAAAAGCGCTTCACCAAGCCATAATTAGAGAACAGCAATAGCAGTAACACTATAACACCTGTCGCTAGAGCCGCTACATACTTTCGATTATTTAATAATGTGCCTATCCGATTTTTCATTTTTACAAAAATAAAGTTGTGTTTAATACAGCAAAATACTAATATTTTTAGTATTTTACACAATTAATAATAAGTTATTGCCTTCAAAATTTGAGAATAGATAAATTATCGCTACTGAATTTCCGCAATCACATTGATACTACATTGGAATTCTCTCCACAAATCAATGTGCTTTGGGGCAATAATGGTGTGGGCAAAACTTCAGTATTGGAAGCCATTTCTATGTGTAGCATTACAAAAAGTTTCGTCCCTACTGCCGATGTATCGCTCATTAACAAAGACGCTAAGAACTTTGCTACCACTGCCTATTGCACGAATGAATTGAACACGCCATACAAAATTAGCATCTCCTATTCGGTGCGGGAACGCAAACTCATCAATTCAAGTATCGGTAATAAATTGCTTCCGAAAGAAATTATTGGAGAGATACCTCTTGTGGTGCTTTCGCCGGACAACAAGTGCATTACAAATGGCTCGCCAGAGTTTCGCCGCAACTTCGTAAATGGCATCCTGTCGCAGTCCAACAAGTATTACTTGGATAAACTTTACGAACATAGACGCATACTGAAGCAGCGAAACTCTGTCTTACAGCAACTCGGCAAGGAAATGAATCCTACACAACAACTGCTCCTCTATCTCGAGCAATGGACGGCGTTGTTCATCAATACGAATGCGGAAATTGTTCTCCGCCGCAACGAATTTATAAACGAATTCAATCCGTATTTTGTAGATGCCTATCGTATCGTTAGCAATAGCAAGGAAGATGTGAAGTTGGTATATCAGCCGGACTCCTTATCAAATGCGGACTTTAGCGGTATTGATGCCAAAGATAATATAAAAAATGAACTGCAAGCCAGAGCAACCTCTCTACAAAGCACTGAGATAAGACGGATGACAACAATGTTCGGTATGCAAAAAGATGATTTGAAAATATTGCTCAATGGTGGTATTGCACGCGAATTTGCATCCCAAGGACAGCACAAATCGCTACTGATTGCATTGAAGTTCGCAGAGTTCCGCTATCTATTAGCAAAGAAGAGCGAAACTCCAATTATACTATTCGACGACATATTTTCGGAATTGGATAAAGAGCGCGTTGCCAAAGTAATCAACTTGCTCGCCGATAGTAACGCACAGATATTTATAACACTTACAGAGCCGGATATATTGGATGTTGCCACAAATATAATTAAGAAATTCATACAAATTACTGATAAAAATACTACGGAAAAGTGCAATGAATATAATCAATAATGAACATATATACTCACTGTTGGAACGCTCCGCAAAGCCAGATTCTATGCAGATTGACGAAATAGTGGCAGAGGCACGTCTGGGCAAAGGACTATCCTTAGAGCAAGTAGCAGCACTAATTAATGTAACCTCTCCAACAGATTTAGAAGCAATTTACGAAACCGCAAGTTATCTCAAAAATAGCATTTATGGAAAACGTGTTGTCCTCTTTGCACCGCTCTACGTCAGCAATTACTGCACGAACAACTGCCTATACTGCGGCTTCCGCATTGGTAACCACGATATACAGCGTGTCGCTCTTACAACTGAACAGATACAGCAGGAAGTAATTGAAATACTGAATCAGGGACATAAACGTATACTTATGCTGATGGGTGAGCATCCAAAAAAGTCCTCCTTGTCGCATTTCATTGATGCAATAGAGACCGCTTATGCCACTCGCAACAGCAAAGGAAGCAATATTAGACGCATCAATGTAGAGATAGAGCCACTTACAAATGAGGAGTTCCAAACTATTAAAGATGTGCCAATCGGCACTTACACTGTGTTCCAAGAAACATACCACAAACCAACTTACGAGAAGGTGCATCTGGCAGGGAAGAAGATGGATTACAATTGGCGTTTAGAAGTGATGCACCGCGCCTTAGCAAATGGCTTGCACGATGTCGGTATCGGTGCATTATTCGGATTATACGACTATCGCTATGAGGTGCTTGGCTTGCTTAGTCACGCCATAAGTTTGGAGAATGAATTTGGTGTAGGTCCGCATACCATATCCATTCCACGTCTGCAATACGCTCAAAATGCTCCTTACAGCGAGGGAACGAAGTATATGGTGAGTGATGCCGATTTTAAGAAACTTGTAGCGGTGCTACGTCTTGCTGTGCCATATACGGGAATGATACTCTCAACGCGAGAGAGTGCTACGATGCGTATGGATTTGCTAAATATAGGTATTTCGCAAATTAGTTCCGGCTCACGCACCAATCCCGGCGGCTATAAGCAAGCATTTACAGAGCAAGCAGATGGTTCGCAATTCTCTATGAACGATGGACGCAGTAGCGGCGAAGTCATTGGCAGTTTGATAGATAGTGGTTTCATTCCATCGTTCTGCACGTCCTGCTACCGAGTTGGTAGAGTTGGTGCGAAGTTTATGCAAATTGCGAAGCCCGGCGATATAAAAACATTCTGCCAGCCGAACGCACTGCTAACCTTAAAGGAATACGTGGACGACTACTGCAATGAGGACTTGCAGCACAAGTATAATGCAATGCTCCAGAACGAATTGGAAGCATTGCCCGCTCAAGAGCAAAAAATAGCAACTAAATTATTTGATAGAATAAAAGCCGGCGAACGCGACTTATATCTATAGGAGCAAAATATGAAACAAAAGCATAAAGATAATAACACAAATACCAAAGATAACAATACGGATGTAGTAGATGTCCGCCAGCAGAAGTTCTGGAAGTTCTGGTTACTACTTTGCCTCCTCCTCGTTGGTATGGGCATTGTGGTTGTGCGTTTAGCGTATATCCAAATCATTAAAGGTAGCGAATATACCGAATTAGCAAAGCGACAACAGCAAACTAAACAAGAGCTACTTCCGCAACGAGGCAACATTTACGATAGAAATGGCAACTTGCTCGCATCCACAATAAAAAGTATCGGCATTGCAGTTGACCCAACGGTATTGAAGCACAAGGATAGCTTAGCCACTCTGATAGAGAACCACATAGGTATTAATCGGAGAACTATTTTAGATAAAATTAATTCAGCAAAGGGACAATATGTGCGTCTATGTAGCCGTGTTACAGCAGATAAAGTAAATGAGATACGAAAATTAAAAGCGATTGACAGAGGAATTATTCTAATTGATGAACCGACCAGATACTATAATTATTCCTCCATAGCGGCTCAGTTAATCGGCACAGCGAGTTTGGATAATAAGGGACAAAGTGGCTTAGAGTTGTATTATGATGCGGAGTTAAGCGGTCAGTCCGGCTTTATGGTGATGTATAGAGATGCACTTCAACGACTGCGTCCAGCGTTGGATTTGCCTACTCTGCAACCGGTGGACGGCACAAATTTATATCTCACAATAGATATAGAATTGCAGAAAATATTGGAATTTGAACTTATGCAGGGAGTCGTAAATTCAATAGCAAAATCCGCAACAGCAATAGCAATTGACCCACATACAGGCGAAGTGCTTGCTATGGCATCATATCCCGGGTATAATCCAAATCTGCGTGGCTCGTTCAGTGCAGAGAATATGCGTATCCGTGCTATTACAGATGCTTTTGAACCGGGCTCTACATTCAAAACCATTACCGGAGCAATTGCCATAGATGATAAAATTACCAAGACAACCGACTTATACAACGGATATGGTGGCTTATATGCACAATCCACATTCAAAATTAAAGACGAACATTCGCTCGGTATAGTGCCATTATCCGTGGCATTTGAACTATCCAGCAATATCATATTCTCGCAAGTGGCAATGAAAATACCGGATAAGGATTTCTACAAATACGTTCGCGATTTTGGCTTCGGACTGAAAACCGGAATTGATATTCCCGGCGAAGTATCCGGACGTGTCCCCAAATTTGACCGCATAAATTCTGTAGATAAACGCTATCTCGGCTTTGGTTATGGCATAATGTCCACTCCTATACAGCTTGCCACAGCATACTCTGCTATAGCCAATGGTGGCAAACTTCTCAAGCCATATATAGTGAGCAAAATAGAGAAAGATGGCGAAGTTATTAGAGAACAGAAGCCACAAGTAATTCGCACAATTCTATCAGAACAGACCACTGCTACGATGAAGCGTCTCCTGCTGGGAGTTGTAAATAAAGGCACAGGTAGCAATGCATTTGTGGAGTCGCTTGGTATCGCTGGCAAGACAGGCACAGCACAAATGCTCGTCTCCGGTACGTATTCTAAGAACAACCATTTGGCTTCATTTGTCGGGTTCTATCCGGCTACAAATCCGAAAATATGTCTACTCATTTACGTAGATGACCCTACCTACAACTTCTATGGTGGCTCGGTTGCAGCACCGATATTCAAAAACATTGCGTTACGCTGGACATCCGTTTCTCCAAACTTTCTCAACTCTAATGTAAATCCAACATTGGATATTGTGTATGTTCCCGATTTACGCGGAGTTGTTGTGGATGATGCTACAACTATATTGAAAGAGATGGGCTTATCCGTAAATACGGATAACAGCAATGGCGTTGTGGTGTCGCAACATCCATCGGCGGGCTCGCGTGTAAAGAAGAATACGAATGTTATTCTCAAAGTAGATTTGCCAAGTTTTGAGAATGTAAATAACGAAACAACTGCCAATACATTTACATCTAAATTGCCGAACGTTACCGGTCTAAGTATGAGGCGAGCAATCTCAATCCTCCACAATGCTGGCATTCGTGCCAATGTGCGTGGTAGCGGTGTTGTGAAGTCGCAGAAGTGGGAGAATAAAGGTGAGAAGGGCTCTGTGTGTGTGTTGGTGTGCGAGTAATAATCAAGTTTCAGACACAACAGTCGCTAATCCTTGAGAATTATCTATATTAGATATTGCAAAAAAATGTTTTTGATTGAGTGGTATGCTACAAATATAATGAATATCTCTATTTTTTCTGCATTACCGCAAAAATATTTGGAATCCTTTGCATTTTTTTGTAATTTGTGATAAACCAAACGCTATCTATTCTGTCTATGCTAATAGATACCCAAAATATTTATACACATTATTATATCTCGGAGGCACCAATGAAACGCGCCAATATTCAGAATACTCTTATTCTACTCACGATAGTAACATTGCTTGGTCTATCAGGATGTTCAACGAGCAACTACTATACCCAAGATTCTTTCGGCTATACCAATAGCCCGAAAGTTACTAAGAAGTCCGTCCATACTACCGTTACAACTACTACCACAGAAGTAGCACCCAATGGAGATACTACCATTACCATTATGGAGGACAACTACAACGGCGTTCTCGGAAATAATATCTTCGAGACAACGACCACAACCGATGGAGCATCCGTAATTAACAACTATTATATAGTAGACCCACAACCTAATTATAGATATGCTTACAGTTACACTCCATACTATTATGATTATGGCTGGAGTGGCATTTACATTACTAATTACGGCTGGGGAACTTACTTTGGCTGGTATGACCCTTGGTATTATCCATATCATTACACGCCATACTACCATTCATATTATCCTTACTACGGCTACAATTACGGCTATTACGGTGGCGGATATTATGGACATAATCATCATTATAACTACAATTATTCCGATTACGTTGCTGCACCAAGAACTACACGCAATACACGCAACAATGTTGGTAATAGTTCCGGCTCTGGACGCGGTAGTAACGATGGACGCGGTTATGACAATCCAGCAAATGGAACGTATGGTGGTGGAACAGGATACCGTGGTGGCTCATCTTCCGGCTCAACATATGGTGGCTCATCCTCTTCTGTATCACGAACACCAGTAGTGAATACAAATGGCTCAAGCAACAGAACGCAAGCGACAACTACTACAACGACATCTAGGACACCATCCAATACAACAACCACAAATAGCAACGGCACTACAACTCGCACTATATACCAAACAAGAGATAACTCAAACAGCAGTAGCAACGCGGTAGTTCCAGCAACGAATACTAGAACAGGCACAAGTGTAGGCAGCTCCAGCGGCTCTTCCTCATCGAGCAGAACAAGCACGCCAACATATACCGCACCTACACGACAAGAAACACCAGCAGCACGAACCGCTACTCCAAGCAATAGCAGTAGTAGTTCAAGTTCAAGTAGCAGTAGAGGTAGCAGTTACACACCTTCATCCTCATCATCATCAGCGCCAGCAGCACGCTCTACTGCTCCAAGTAGTGGTGGCTCATCCAGCAGAGGTGGAAGGAGATAAGATGGATATAGCAGAGTATAGACAGAAGATTGATACTATAGATGATGAACTAGTTTCGCTCATCAGCCAACGCAAACATTTATCCGAAGTCCTTATACAGCACAAACTACAATCCAATATGCCTGTTTTTGATGCAGCCCGCGAGGATGCTATCATTGACAGGCATATTCAACATTATGCAGATGTCAATCCGGTTCTTATAGAAAAATTATTCCATCTGTTATTCGCCAACTCAAAACGCCAGCATTACAAAAACGAACATCTGTCCCCCATTGCCGATTACATAAATCGTAAACCAATCATTATCGCTGGTCCCTGCGTTGTAGAATCCGATACACAAATAGACGCAATAGCAACAGCGCTATCAGCAATAGGAGTGAAGTTCTTACGTGGAGGAACATTTAAACCACGCACATCGCCAACATCATTCCAAGGACTTGGCGACGAAGGTGTGAAGTTGCTTGCCACAGCAGCGAAAAAATGCAATATGTATAGCGTTACAGAGATTTTAGAAGCAGAACAATACGCCCGAAACAGCGAATACATAGACATAGTGCAAATCGGAAGCCGCAGTATGACAAGTTACGGCTTGCTCAAATCCATCGGAAAACTCACCGCCACCGATAATAAATTTGTCCTACTCAAACGAGGTTTTTCCGCCACAATAAACGAATTTCTATTAGCAGCCGACTACATATTACAATCCGGTAACTCCAATGTAATATTATGCTTACGAGGAATTCGCACCTTCGAGCAAATTGACTCATCCCTACGATTTACTCCAGACCTCGCATCAATCCTTGAGTTAAAAGAAAAAAACAATTTACCCGTAATATTTGACCCATCGCACTCATCCGGAAATGCAAAATACATAGTTCCTATTTCAAATGCAGCATTGCAACTTGGAGCCGATGGCTTGCTAATAGAAAGCCATTGTAACCCATTGAATTCATTAGTAGATGCTTCGCAAGCAATAACTCCGAACGAATTGTTGCATATAATTAATTTATAGAAAATGAAAATAAAAAATAACGTATCTCTCTCAAAAATGAATAGTTTACGCATTAATGCAACAGCAGAACAATTCGCTATAGTAGAGAGACCCGAACATATACTCCAATTAATTAGTAGTAAAATCACGCAAACCACGCCATATCATATACTTGGCGATGGCTGCAATATCCTTTTTGTCTCCGATTATCTAAACTGCCTAATCATAAAAAATAACCTCAAAACCAAAATGAATATTAAAGATTGTGGCGACCATTTTAACATTATTGCCTCATCTGGTTTTGAATTTGATGACCTACTTCAGCACTTTCTTAAATATCAGCAAAATAATGACTTACGCATTTATGGAATGGAAAATTTAGCGAAAATTCCCAGCCAAGTTGGCTCTGCAGTTGTGCAAAATATAGGTGCTTATGGTGTTGAGCAAAGCGATTTTTTTTCGCAATGCAAGGCGATTGATATGAATACCGGAATAGAGCGGATTTTTACCGCTTCCGATTGCCAATTTAAATATCGTAGTTCGTTATTTAAGTGCATTGATAATCAATACTTTATCACGGAAGTTTGCTATTCTATTCCTAAGGGAAATTCTGCAAATATTAGTTATCCCGAATTGAATCGTAAATTCACAATTGGGAAAGAACCAACTCCCTCGGATATTTATTCCGCAGTGGCAGGAATTAGACAAAGTAAGTTGCCAGATATCAAGAAGTTAGCGAATGCCGGCAGTTTTTTCAAAAACCCAATAATTAGCATAGAACAATTCTCGAAATTGCTTTTAGAATATCCTAACATACCGAATTATCAAGCAGATGAGCGAATAAAAATTCCAGCCGCATTTTTAATAGATAATTGCGGATTAAAAGGTAAAAAAATAGGCGATGTCGGTTTATTTGAAAATCACTCACTAATTCTCGTAAATCACGGAAATGCAACTGGTAAGGACGTTTTGTTGTTCGCAAATGAAATAATACACACGGTAAAAAATAAATTCGGAATTATTTTAGAACCGGAAGTAATTTTAATTTAATGGCTAAAATTGCTGGCTATTAATCTACATTTGGCGATTATTATACATAATTTTCGCAATCATTATATGCTTGGCGAATTGCATAACCCAATTATTTATATAAACATATCCCAATTGCACTTCGCAAAATTCACATTGGCACAAAATTTGTGCATCAATACTACTTATAATAATTTAATAAAATATTATGGATTGGAAGCGATTAATTTTTTGGCTATCTATATTCCTTATCGTTTTTGCAGTGCTGGCGATAAGTGGAACCGTAATGTATTTAAAACGTCCTAACTGGCTGGGAATTCAGAACGAATTGGCGGATTCATTAAATAAAATTGACTCAATAGAAAAAATTCAAAAAATCGCAAAAAAAGAAAAAGAGCAATTAAAAAAAGATACTACTCGCCGAAATCCTGTCCCATTAATTAATATTTCTTTGGATACTTTGGTGGAAATTTCGCCAGAACAATTGAATTATTTTGAAAAAGAATTATATAAAAAAAGCGAGCAACTTCTTGTATTACAAAGAGATAAGGACTGGACATATAATCAATCAAAAAAATTAAAAGATACTATAAAACAGCTATCTGAAAAAATTGAAAAATATAATGATTCTCTAAAAATATATAAATCTCAAGCCGCTGTAAAATCAGGAGATAGCAAAAAAATTGCAGATGAAATTGCAGGTTTTGAAAAAAAAATAAAAGACGCAACAACACAATTTAATAATTTGCAAAATAGCGTAAAAACTAAGGATGAGCAAATTGCAAAATTGCAAAATGATATAAAAACGGCAGCAAATGATGGCAGCAATTTAAGGAAGCAAGTCCAGAGTTTACAAGGAGATATTGCGAATGCGAAAAAGGAAACCGCCGCATCAAATAAGCGATTTGACTCGCTACAAAAAGCGTATAAAGACCTACAGGATAGGTATGAAAAAAAAAAGGATTCTTTGAGTAATCAAGGGTATAAAAAATTCGCCGACTTGTATAATGGAACAAATCCTAAGGAAGTCGCAAGCATTATGGAAAATTTGGAACCAGAAAAAGCAGCAAATATTCTAAATAGAATGCAAAAGAAAAAAGCAGGTAAAGTTATTGAATCTATGAGCCCGTCAAAAGCGGCTGAAGTATTAAAATATACCGTAGATTTTTAAAGTAATAAGTAATGTCTAACTCTAATTAATTCATTAACTTATTAAAAAATGAACACATTTTCATCACTAGTATCTAATACAAATTTGCTATCCAGATTATTTAATAATTTAGAAAATAATCCGGCAAAAAATCTGCAAATAAATAATTGTATCAAATTAAGTGCGAATATTTTGCAAAATCAAAAAGCACTATCTAATCCTATTAAATTCAATGCGTTAGGAACTAAAATATTTCCTGAAATTATTGAAAATAATACCATAAATAATAATATTTTTCCGATAAATATTCCTGATTTAGAAAATACTAATATCGATGTTGCGAGTATTTTTGATAATATTTTATCTAATATTTCTATCGAAAATAAAAGTATTGCTAATATGCCAAAAGTGCCTGTTAATGATAATATAACTAACGATTTATCAATGGCTTCAATCCCTGTAAAGAAAATAAATGTTGAAAAAAAATTAGGGATTGCAAAAAATAAAATAAAAGAAATTATTAATGCAATAAGTTTAGAAAATCCAATAGGTTTCATTGCAAAGAATGCTGAAAAAATTAATATAATAATAGATGATAATATTCCAAAAATAACTTCAGAAAATATAGCGAATATATTAAATAATATTGATGAAATTATTTTGCCGACTTTCGAACCACAAATCATTGAAAATAAATCTATTAAAGAGAATATTATTGCAAAAAAAATAAATAAAATAAAAAATATTAATAAATATGATACTCCTATTATTCATATTCTGCAACCCATTGCAATTCCACAGCATATTGCTATGGCGGATAAAATTAGCTTAATGGAAAATAACAATATTGCTGATAATAATATTAATTTTGAGCCAATAATTCAGACCAATAAACAAATAAATTCTGAGATTAAGTTAGATAATAAAATAGAAAAATATATCTCCCTAAAAAATAAAATAGATACGGATATTAATTTGGAAAATCATTCCGAAAATATTGCTGAATCTATTTATAAAAATAAACCTAAGAATGTAATTAAAAATATTGTTCAAAAAGAGTCGCAAGCGATTGAAATAAAAGATGTTACAAACTTAGAAAATAAAAAATATCCTAAAATAATTTCGCCTATAAATTCTAATAATGAAACTTTGAAAGATGCTGATATTGATAAATTTGTGAAATATATTGCGCGAAAAATTAATACTCAAGATATTAATTTGACTTCGCCAAGAAATATTAATATCCAGGCAATTAAATCAACACATATTATTGAAAAAAATAATATTATTGATATTCCGCAAGATAATAATATTGAAAAATTAAATATCTTTATAAATCAATTAGATATGAACATTTCTATTGATATTAACAATAATAATGAGCATTATATTATTGCAAAGGATTTTATTGCGAAAATCCCTGTTTTTATTAATACTTACGATGAAATAAATATTAATATTGTGGATGTTAATTCTATAAATAAAAAAGAAAAAAAATATCCCCCCCAAAATATTCCCTTAATTTTAAATAATAATCAGAATAATATTAAGGATTTGACAGGTATTCCTGCAAAAATAGAAATTAATATACATTCTAATCCTTTGAAAAATCAAATTATTAGCCCTAAAAAAATAAAAGATAAACAGTGGAATCCGCCAAATATAATTAATGAAATTTCGCAAATAAAAAATACAGAAATTGATGAAGATTTGGATATAGTTCCGTTTAAATATGAAAATTTCACTCCTAATTTTGTAGTTCATTCAAAAACAGATAATATATTGAAAAAAGAACTAGTTATAAAAGATATGCCGGTAGATGTTAAGACAAAGCCGGTAGTTATGCGAGAAATTAAAGAAGTTGTTGAAAAAGATACGCTTATTGCGGATATACCGGTGGATGTAAAGGCGGAGCCAGTAGTAATTCCTGAAATTAAAGAAGTTGTTGAAAATGATACTGTTATTGCGGATATACCGGTGGATGTAAAGACAAAGCCGGTAGTTATGTCAGAAATTAAGGAAGTTGTTGAAAAAGATACGCTTATTGCAGATATACCGGTGGATGTAAAGGAGAAGCCAGTAGTTATGTCAGGAATTAAGGAAGTAATTGAAAATAAAGTAGTTATAAAAGATATGCCGGTGGATGTAAAGGCGAAGCCGGTAGTAATTCCTGAAATTAAAGAAGTTGTTGAAAAAGATACGCTTATTGCGGATATACTGGTGGATGTAAAGGAGAAGCCGGTAGAAGTTAAGTTGAAGCCAGTAGTTCCACTAGAAATTAAGGAAGTAATTGAAAATAAGCCAGTTATAATTAATGAAGTCGTGAATGATAATATTCACATTGTGAATAATAATACACAGTTCGCTAAAAATAATGACCAAAAAGAAGATAGACAAGACGACAAGAATGAAGAATATTCGCCAAAAAAAGTAGAAACTAACCATAATCCAGCGAATTTTGCGATTAATAATCCTACACCATCTGTCGTTCCTCAAACTGTCGTTCAAAAACCAATAAGTCAAGTATTTAATAGTGTTAGACCGAATGAATTACCAAAAATTGTAACGAATTTTGCCGGTAAAATTCCATTTCAAAGTAGCGGAATTGCAAAAATAATTCTGAATCCGGAGCAACTTGGCACTTTATTTGTTGAGGTAAATCTGATGGGCGAAAAACCGATTATTACTTTTAAGGCAAATAATCAAGTGGCGGTTGAGGTTTTGACAAATAATATTGAAAATTTGAAGGAAATGTTGGGTGGGGCACAAATTAGAGAACCGGAATTTAAATTTGAGCGATTTATCGTAGAAAATGGTAAACTTTCGAGTGAAAATAAAATTGAAAATAATTCAAATTCGCCGGAGCAAAATAATTTTAATAAACAGAACGAAAATGGAAATCATAGCCAGCAACAACATCAACGCAATGATAATTCAAGAGATAACGGACAAAATGGACGAAATAATTTTAGCAATTATTTTGATATAGAAAATGGAATAAATGTCGCAGATGAGGCAGTAGAAATTCCAAAATCGGAAGTTCGTTACAGAAATAATAATTCTCTCGTAGAAGAATATATTTAAGTAAAAAATAAACATAATAGGAGTAATTATGGCAACAACACCAATAACGACAACTGGAAACGTATTTTCTACCGCTACGCAAAATAGCGGGAACACAGCGAAAAGCCAGCAAATAGATTTTTTGAGTATGTTGATGGTTCAATTGAAGAATCAAGACCCATCGCAACCTTATGATAATCAACAGTTTGCGGCACAACTTGCGACTTTTTCGCAATTAGAAGAATTGGGAAAAATCAGGAATTTGTTGGATGGACAAGCGGATGTCATCGGAATGATGGCGATGAGTATGGAGAATACAGCATTGCCGGGAATGATAGGGAAATATGCATCGGCAGCATCCAGCACATTGGATAGCGATGGTATAAATCCTTGTGAAATAGGATATAAGAGCGTTTTACCGGCGGTTTCCGGTCAGGCGAAAATTATGGATAGCAGCGGTAAGATAGTCCGCATAATTAATTTGGATTCAGCAGATTGCAAAGTAGGCGAGCATTCAATAAGTTGGGATGGCAAGGATGATGCAGGAAATCAATTATTGCCGGGTAAGTATAAGGTAAGTGTAGAACTAACGGAAGCAGACGGTGGTGTAGATAAGATGGATACTTATACAGTCGGCAAGATTGAGGCGATTAGATTCAAATCCACCGGAACGGTGGTAGTAATTAATGGCAACGAGGTATCACTTGGAGCAATTAACGATGTTAGAGAAACACCTTATTAATAAGGCAGTTACAATGTAGAACGAATGTTAATAATAACATAACAATAATCACACTACGGAGGTGTAATGGCAGAGATAAATGGAATAAGTATCCCTTTTATTCCGCTCGGTGGAGCCGAGTCGCTTTCTCGGACGCCTCGTATAATAGATAAGGAAGTTTCATCTACGAAATTTGGTGATGTTCTTAATGAAGAATTAGTAAAATTCTCCGGACATGCACAAAATCGGATGGTAAGCAGAGATATTACTTTGGATAAAGTGGATATGCTACGCTTAGATGAAGCGGTAGAGAAAGCAAGAGATAAGGGAGCCAAAGAGTCACTAATAATGCTTGACGACAAGATGTTTATAGTGGCAGTGGATAACAAAACAGTTGTTACTATGTTCGATAAGAGCAATATGGACAGCGATGTTATCACCAACATTGACTCGGCGGTGTTTGCATAATATTTAACTAAATATTATAGAATTGAAACACAGCGAGCAAAATAAACAATACTATTGCACACAGAGTTGGACCGAGCGAAAGCAAGGGGACTCATCACAAGTTTTGAACGAACGATGAACTTGTAATCAATCTTTGTAATTATAATCAACATAATAAGGGCAAATAATTATTTACCCTACATTAAACAAAGAACAATAAATATCAAGATTAGTAACACAAAGAAATTAAATGTTCCAAGCGAACATTTGGAGGTTTTTTTTATGGGCTTGATAAGATCATTATCTGTCGGAACCAGTTCACTCATCAATCATCAGAAGAAGTTTGATGTAATATCCAATAACTTAGCTAATGCAAGCACCACCGGTTATAAGTCAACCCGTGCGAACTTCGCAGACCAGTTCAATCAAATATACTCACGCGGTAAGACATCAGAGTCAGCACAGAGGTATTCCAATGGTGGAGCCGACCCATTGCAATTTGGTTTGGGCGTTAAATTAGCCAGTATCAGCCAAGATTTTTCACAAGGCGTGATAGAATCTACCAACCGTCCTCTGGACGTGGCACTGCAAGGTGACGGCTTCTTCATCGTAAATTACGATGGTAGCCAACGCTTCACTCGCTCGGGTGCATTCACCCGCGACAACGATGGCTATATCGTTGATACGAACACCGGTGCATTTATTCAGGGCTACAATGTATCTACCGATTCTAATGGCAGAACGGAACGCACCAGCAGCGGCGAAAATATGTTAGACCGCACAATGGCTAACTTACGCATCCCAGCCAATACCGTATCCTTGCCTCGTCAGACGCAAGAGATAACAATGATGGGCAATCTTAACTCCGATTCAAATATCGGCTACGATAGCACACGTAAGACCAGTATGACAATCTACGATGAAACAGGTGCAGCACGCACAATGACATTCACTTTCCAAAAAGTTGGAGAGAACGATTGGCTAATAGGTGCTGAAGTAGATGGCGTAAATCAAGGTGCAGGCGCAGAAGGCAATATCGCCTTAGACCCAGTAGATACTACATTAGTGCAGCCAGCATACGGTAGAGTTACCTTTAACTCAGATGGCACAATAGCCACGCTCATACCAGCAAATACTGATGCAGCGAAACCATTTACATTGCAATTTCCTGCAGCCGGCTTCATAAATGCGGATGGCAATGTAGATAAATTCCCTAAAAACTTAAACGTAACACTCGCCGACCCGAACAACGTATCGCAAGGATTGAAGCAACTATCAGGTGATAGCAATGCGAACTTTGAAACCCAGGACGGCTTCTCACTCGGAGAGTTAGAGGATATGTCAGTTGATAGCCGTGGTAGAATATTGGGTGCTTTCACTAATGGTCAGACCGAAGTCATTGGTCAATTAGCGATGGCAAAATTTGCTAACAACGAAGGACTTGTCCGCGATGGTAATAACTACTTCCGCTCAGCTCCTAACTCCGGCGACGCCGTGATTGGCACGGCTTTGGAGATATTCCCAACAACAACTATGGTCGGCAACTCACTTGAGCAATCCAATGTTGATTTAACGCGAGAGATGACAGAAATGATTTCTACGCAGAGAGCATTCGAGGCAGCGTCGAGGACGGTAACTGTATCGGATAGTTTGTTACAGGAAATTAACCAGTTGAAGAGATAGGGTTAGCATCTAAGAAATCGTAGGGGTTCAATATTTTGGACCCCTATATTTTTCTCCTCAAAAATAAGTATATTTGCATATTCACATTACGCAAATATATGTCGTTTATATACAATATCCTTATTATATTGGTTGCTCTGCTTACACCAATACTATCGCTGTTCCTACCGAAATTGAAGGAACGCAATAGGTATTGGAAAGATAGTTTGTCCGCTATTGGCGATGGATGGCAGAACACGATTTGGTTTCATTCTGCGTCTATGGGTGAGTTCGAGCAAGCAAAGCCGGTGGTAGAGTATATCAAAGCGACTCATCCGAACATCCGTATTGTTTGCACTTTTTTTTCGCCATCGGGCTACAATACGCAACGGCAGTATAAATTTGCCGATGCGATTTGCTATTTGCCTATGGATACGTATTGGAATGTGCAGCATTTCATTTCGGCAGTGAAGCCCATTGCAGTTGTGTTTGTCCGCTACGAAATCTGGCTTAACTACCTATCGGCATTGCATAATGCAAATATTCCAACATACTTAATCAATGCGACCTATCCAACGATATTGGGCAAAGTAGGTATAGCGAAACCATTTTACAAATTATGCTTCAATAAATTTACGAAGATATATGCCGTAAATACTGATGAATATGCTAAGTTCCTATCTCTGCAGTTGGACACCGAAATCATAAGTAGCAGTGATACCCGAATGGATAGAATAATGGCTAAAGTAACCGATGCGCAAGCAACACCAGTGGTTTCGCGTTCTCTGTTTGGGGATGACAAATTGGTGTTGGTGGCTGGAAGCGTATGGAATGAGGATGTGGATGTGATTGTGGCGGCTGTGCAGATGCTTGGCGAACATAATATCCGCATTATTTTCGTTCCACACGAGCCAACTACCGAGCATATTCAATACATACAGCGGATGCTACCTGCGAGTGTGTTGCTGTCTGAAATTGGTGCTCAACAGATTGATTGCGATGTAATTGTGGATAGCATTGGGAAATTGCTCAAACTATATGGCATAGCCGATATTGCGTATATAGGTGGTGCGTTTGGTGTTGGTGTGCATAGTATCACAGAGCCGGCTGGCTATGGAATACCGCTCGCCACTGGTAGTAATTGCTTCAATTCACCGGATACAAAGCCACTACTTGCGACTGGTGCATTGACCATAATTCACAATGCAGATATGCTGTGCAACTGGTTTAAGGAAGTAGCAGATGCCAATGTCCGTTTGCGAATGGGCAATGCAGCGAGCAAGTATATCGCCGAGAACACCGGGACATCCAAAGTAATAGCGGAAGTAATTGTAGGAGGGTAGTATTATACTATGCCATCTTATACATTCTCATCGGCTTTTATATTCCTAATATCCGCCATCGTAATAGCTTTGCTCCGTAATGACAAGAATAAATAAATTGCGACTGTGATGACTATACCAACAATTTGTATGTAGTAACCATCCATACCAATGAGCAACACCGCCCCCTTGCCAATGCAACCAGCAACTATCGCAATGACGAAAAACTTCAATAGCATAGATATTTGTAGATGATGTATCCGCTTGTATAAAATGTATGATAAAATTATGGCAAGTGTGCATTCAGTTCCAGTTGTAGCCAAAGCAGCACCGTTAGCACCAAATACATTGATTAGCGAAATGTTGATTGCTATGCTCACAACAGCAGCAATTCCATAACTCCACATCACCTTTCGCTCCTCCTTCCACATTAATAGCACCGGCGAAATCGTGTAGTTGTAATACGAAATGAAGCAAGTCGCCATTAGTATCCGCAATGTATCTGTCGCCGGTATGAATTTGTGTCCGAATATAATGTAGATGAAAATTTGCGGATAGAATAACAATACTGTTGTAACCAATGCCCCACAGAAGAGTAGCATCTGCGATACCTTTCTATACACTCGCTGTCGCTCTTCTAATGTAGCAGCACGCGATATTTGCGGTCCAAAAGTATTCTGTATGATATTCGCAGGCAGCACCGCAATCATAAATAATTTGAATGCAACCCCAAATAAACCTGTATCGTAATTGCCACATATCTGCGTTAAGCATATTACATTGAAGTTGGAAATAATGGTTACGAACAAGGTCTGTATGCCTAACGGAATGTTCTGCTGCATTAGTTCCTTCCAGAAAGCAATGGATGCCTGCAACTTTATTTTTGCATACTGCTTTATGAATATCGCTATTAGCCAGAAGTTGTTAGCAATTAGCGACACCGATACGATAAGCATATATATAGGTATGTCTTCCGGTTGTCGCACAAAGATAAGCACGCCGATAAGCGTAACTAAATTCACCAATACCGTCCGCAGTCCTATGATTTCCATCCGCTCTATTCCTTGGAAGAACCAGTCAATCTGAATAGCAGAGCCAAACAACTGCAAGCCACCAAGTAGCAACGCCATTTTTACCAAGTCCGTCTCATTGCTCATAACGGCGTAAAGTGCAATGCCAGCAAATGCAAAGATAGCGATGATTAGTTTCAGTGCGATAACATTATTTACATATTTTTCTTTCTCTTCGGGCTTGCTTGCAATAGAACGAATGCCGATAGTACAGAAGCCAAGTTGAACAACAAGAGTGGCATACGCAAGTATCGCAACAATATTAGCGATAATACCATAGCCTTCCACTCCCAGAATACGAGCCAAGTAAGCATTCAATATAAATGTAATGCCCTTGGTAGCGACTTCAGCGAGTGAAAGCGAAAATAGATTGCGTAGTATTTTATTTTTTATCATTAGTTTTCTGGCTCTGGTTATGTCAATGGGCTACCACCAATTACATTTTTTTAATATTAAATGATACATTATCACAAAAATAATAAAAATAAATGGTATTTTTATAGATAATATAGAACAACATATTTTTATTATAATGCAAGTAATACATTTAGAACACATTTCTAAACAATATCCAATGGGCACAGAAATAGTTTATGCCCTGCGTGACGTCTCTATTACCATAGACAAAAATGAGTATGTAGCCATTATGGGACCATCCGGCTCTGGCAAGTCAACAATGATGAACATACTCGGATGCCTCGATACACCTACATCCGGACGATACGAACTTGACGGACAAGACGTAAGCGAAATGGTGGATAACGAATTAGCAGAAATACGTAATAAGAAAATCGGGTTTATCTTCCAATCCTTTAACCTATTGGCACGAGCATCTATATTGAACAATGTAGAACTACCACTAATATACAGCGGCTTGAATAGAACCACCCGCAAAGAACGCGCTACACAAGTATTGACCGACGTGAAACTAGACGATAGATTAACACATAAGCCGAATGAACTCTCCGGCGGACAACGTCAACGTGTCGCAATCGCTCGCGCATTAGTTACCAATCCTGCTATAATATTGGCTGATGAGCCGACCGGCAACTTGGATTCCAAAACGGGCGATGAAATTATGCAACTCTTCTCTGACCTATGGAAAGCCAACAACACAATTATTGTTGTAACCCATTCCGAAGAAATTGCTCGCTATGCACATAGAATCATAAAGATAAAAGATGGCTTGATAGAGAGCGATACTGTGAATGATAACCCCGTATTTGTGTAAAAATATTACACTAAAACGTGGAAAATGTGGAAAAATCGTTAATAAACGCAAAATATTTTCAATAATAGAAAAAAAAATGTGTTTATTATTTACAAATTGTTTATATTTGAATACCAAGAAGTTTATTATTTATAAAACTATATATTATTATTTACAAATTGGAGAACAAAATGAAGAAATTTTGTCTACTAATCGCAATGCTATTCTTTGCGGTTATTTGTTCCATCGGCATCACTTACGCACAACCGAAGCATATGAGTGATATCGGTTTCAACACTATACCTAGTCCATTCACAGAGATTGATACGTCTCCTCTGGCAAGGACTTCCCCAGCTATAAGCACGGGCTACTACTTTATGGATAACCAATCCACATCCGAAGGCATCTGGAAGCCAAGCCCAAATCCTAATGGTAACACCGGCTTATTGCCTTTAACTTTCGAAGAAGATTTGTGGTATCAAATCTATAGCGGACCACGTCAAGTTCCAGTGAATGAATTTGAGTCAGGTTACGATATAGTCAATCGACTTATCCTACCTCCACCAACTGGTAAGACACCACGTGAAGGATACCGCTACTTCAGAAATCCTGCTCAATATCCTGACTATTCAAATAGAATGTATAAGAACCCAGGTATTGATACGACTAAAAATGCTATCGCTGGTCCGATTCCGATTGGCTTCGCATTTTATGTGAACGGTATCCGCTACGATAGTTTTTACGTATCACCAAGAGGCATTATTGCTCTCTCAAACCGCAGATACTTATACGATGGTGAAGGCAGAAGAGCCATTCCACCTAACAAAACAGATTGCTATGACCCAATGAGTGCCGATTGGCCTTTCCCTAATGATGCATCTAATCCTACTCAAGGACGCTATCACGCATACCCAGGTAACCTCACCGGTAATAGTATAAACGACCCTATCGCTGATAACTATGGCTTCGTTAACCTCGCTTGCGGTGGAGACCCGATGAATGCAACCTCGGGTATCAGAACACCTATGATTGGCTCTGATAATAATGTTCCAACTGCATCCGGCTCAATGCGAACACGTCTAGCAAATAACATATATGCTGGCGGTGCTTTCGTTACCCCATTAGAAGGACCATTCTGGCTACCACAATTTGACGAACGCACACAAAGAGCAGACCACTACGGTGAAGTATACTACAAACGCTCAATGACATCAGACCGTCTTATAATTTACTTCAAAAATTTACAGATGGAAAGTGGCACTTATCAATTTACCCAAGGCGGTCAAGTTAGAGAAACCTTTAACATTGACCCAACAGGTATGGGTAGAGCTGGAATGTTAGACCCAGTCACTGGCGCACCAATAGCTGGAACAAGCGATATAAATACAGTTGCAGGAAGCTGCCAAGTGGAACTTAATAGAATAGATAGTTCAATAACTTTCCGCTATGGCAATTGGGTAGGAAGCGCTTACAGAGTGCCTACTAGTACCACTCAGGCACCAACAATCAACCCTGCAAATGTGATTATGCAACCATTTGCGTCAGTCGCTGTCGGTGGTTATGCAAGACACAAAGGATACGATACTAAAGACCCATCTACCTATACAAGAACTGAAACAAATCCTTGGTCAGGTCAATATGTTCAAGTAACCCAAGAATATAATGGCTACTTAGGCAAAACTGTAGATATGCAGCAAAGAAGAACTGAAATCCTTACGACATCTTTCGAAATAAAATTCAAACAATGGCGTAATGCACTTCGTTTGGCTGATGTTCAATATTTCGTTAGAAAGAAAACTGATACAGCAACCGCTTTTAACGACCCAGTTAAAACTGACGCAGTAAATGATTTCTACAATCCATTTGAATTGTTAGCAGGTCACGAGCAACTCGGTATATTGCAACCAGTCGGCATTATCCAAAATCTTACAAACGACATCCAAAGCCCAACAGGCGTTAATTTCGTTGAGCAAGATTTCCAATTCCGCGCAAGATTACTTATCAGAAATAAAATCACAGATAAATATGTATATAATAGGTTCGCAAAAGTATCCAATACTTGCTTGCGTCTCCCAGAAAACACAAATTCATCAGATTGCGGCGCCGACCCATATTACTTAGTTAGATATTCTGATGTAGTAAAAAGCAGTGCAGGCGTCTATACCGCTACTCCAAAAGCACTGTCTTCATTGCCAGAAAATCTAAATGGTATCCCAACATATAGATTCGCTTTAGTGAAATTCCCAACATATAGACCAAATGAAATCATTGATAACCAAATCGGTATAATGGAATTGGCTTGTATCACAGAAGCCGTAGACCCAAATACAAATGCTGTAATCGGCGATGAATGGCCCTTTGATGATTCAGCAAAAATTAGTTTCTGGGTTATTAACAGATTAAGAGAATTTAGAGACAACGGCGAGTTCCACAACTTAACGGGCGTTGGTAATATTCCAAATGCAAACAAGTGGGTATATAGTGGCTTCTCAAGAAATCAAGCATCGGTAGAGATAGTTCAAAGCGACCAATCTTCTAGTTTAAATCCATTGCCACCAGTTGGCGATATTGCTGCCATTAATAACGATAGGTCTATACTCCCAAGCCCAATGATAAAAATGTATTGGTCAAATGTAGATAACACATCATTAGGTTCAAAAATCACTTCCTTCCCAATCGATATGAGAGGAAAAGAGGGTTCGTTAGTTACTTTGGCTGTTCAAAGAGCAGCAGCAAATATTGATGTTCAGAGAGGTTTTGCAGATGCAACAATGTTTGGACCAGAACCAAGAGTAGTATTCGTTCGCGGATATGATACAACAGGTAGCAAACACTCAGGTAAAATAGATAATATGTCTGGTAATGGCACAAATGCTGACCCAGATTTCGATTACTTAGCAGTAGAGTTTTTGAGACCAAGTTTAAATGGTATCAGAAACATTACAATGACTGGCTCAGATAGTAATAAAAATGATAACTTTAACCAAACAAACAATAGCCCTAACGCATTCTGGAGACATCATCCATATTGGAAAGGCAGTTCAGAAACAGCACCAATAGTAGAAAATGCACCAGCATTGGCTATCTATGGTGGCGGTGGCTACTTCTTGGGTTGGTCATTTGCAGATAAGAAAACTTACTACCCAGCTAGCTGGAATGGCGGCGTAACTCCTCCCGCTAACGACCAATATGCAGGTGGTGGCGTAACTATATATAATTCAGTTTTAGATAGATGGTCTACTGTTCTCTATCCAAATCCATCAGATAACTCATTAGCACAATACAGAATCGCTGGCGGTTTGCAATTTAATCCATACGACGATGGTTTTGATTTTGAATTCTATAGATATTCAGTGCCCGTTCCAGATTACTTTATCCAATATAGTCCTGTAGATTTAGGTAAGAACTTCCGCTTCAGAATTAAAGTTGTAGAAACAAACTACGATGGCACCGGCGACCAATTAGGAGTAACAGGTCCAAATCCTGTTAATCCTGCAGACGATGAAGATGACTTCTTTGTAGATAACGTAGCTGTAATGTTCCCAGATAACTCAACTGATATTGAAGCACAAATAGTAAAATTCTTACTTCCTTATGCAAAAATCCCAGTGAACCAAGCAGTAGATATTCCTGTAGTTGTTAGATTAGCAAATATGGGAACAAGAGACGCAAACCCATTCACAGTAAAGGTTAAAATCTATCGAGGCGATATAACACCGGGTGCAGAATTATATTGTAAAACAGTATCTGTTGCTCAATTACCAAAAAGCACTGCAACAGAAATAACAATGCCAACATTCTCACCAAAGAACTTCACTTCTTCGAACAATGGTAACGAAATATTTGTTCTGCAAGTAATTGCATTGTATCCAGACGATATATTCAGGATTAATGATACTACAAGAAAGAATGAAACAATAATGTTCTCAGATGAATTTGCTTATGCTGCAGATGGCGCAATAAATGATGTAGAAGCTTCGTCCATCGGAACTGGTATGCCCGGTAAAGGTCTTAACCTACTCGGTAATTCATTTAGTGGCTTCCTTAACCCAGGTACTGGTAACCCAGCAATATCAAGCTACTCAGATGCACGTCCAAACTATGCGCATCCAAATGAATATCTGTCATTCTGGCAATTGAACCCAGCCGGCGAAGACCCACTACCTTGGATAGAATATATCGCAGGTGGCTCAATAGATGCAGAGCGTTTAGGTTACCCACACGCTGGTATAACTTATGTTAGTGGCGAAATCGCAACTAAATTTGTCGTAGGTGCAAAAGATAATCTATCCGGTGTTAGAGCAACATTCGCAGGCGCAAACCAAGCATTTGATGATATTTCTTTCACTGTATATAATGATAACAACGGCGTTCCTGGAAACTTAAAATATGGAACAATGTTCGGACGCAGAATGATGTCAAAAACTCCAGGCGGAACTGAAACTTATGTTCCTGTTGGCTCACCAGTTCTTTACCAATTCCCAACTCCTATAAGTTTGGAAAAGGGCACCTATTGGATAGCAATAGGTCAATTAGGCGAAACTGGCTTAGAATTAGCAGGTTCAGCACAGTCAATGGGTATGAGAACAATGCTGGTAGGCGTTACTACCGGTGACTACGGACAAGGTGTCGGACAAAGAGGCATAATGGGTAGAACAGGTATCCAATTGATGTTGGATAAACGTTTCCGCACGCCACAAACAATATCTCCTTATGGTAGAGTATATGTTAACAATAACGTTTTCGCTTATAAGAATGTAATCGGTAGCGGCAATACTTGGAAACAATTTATGCCAACAACCGGCGATGTAGCATACGCTCACCTCGACCACCTCGGCACTTTGGGCGCACACTACAACAACTATAAAACATTCACAAGAGGCACTTGGCTACCACTACTTACTCCTTATTTCGGTTTGGCTAGTGTAGTTGCAGATGACAAATACTATCCTTGCGATGATGATGTAAATGGCTCAACTCCATTGTCTATCGAAATCACTTCCTTTACAGGTAATGCACGCAATGGCGGTATTGACCTTACTTGGGAAACAGCATCAGAAACAAACAACCACAGCTTCATCGTTGAAAGAAGCGAAATCGGTAACGACGCTTGGGACGAAGTTGATAACGTAGCCGGCGCTGGCACTACTACTACACCTCAAATCTATGGTATGAGAGACAACAACGTAGTATCCGGTCATACTTACCAATATCGCTTATACAATATGGACTTCGACGGCGCTATCTCCTGCCAAAACAACAATATCATCACAGTTGAATACAACGATAATAATATTCTTGATTTAGCTCAAAATAGCCCAAATCCATTCGCAACAGAAACTTATTTCAAACTTACCGTTCCTAACCAAAACGTTACACTTCAAGTATTAGATATTTTCGGTAGAGTCGTAAGAACTATCGTAGATAACCAACTGCTTAATGGCACTAACGAATACTCTTGGAATGGAAGCAATGAAGGCGGCGCAAAGGTTGCTGACGGTAACTATATCCTTAGATTAGTTGCTGGTAATGAAATTATCACTAAGAAAATATCTTATATCAAAACAAGATAATTCCATTAAATAAGATTATAAAGCCCGCTGCATTCTGTGTAGTGGGCTTTTTTTTGCTACAGGTATGGGATATTTTAGGCGAAAAGTTGTGTAAATTGGATAAAATTCATTAAATTGAAAACCCCAAAAATATTTTTTTACATATAACCAATAATTTTATAGAATATGGACCGTCCAGAGTGGGTTCCACACGACGCCGGACACGAGTTTACTACTTACATAATGTCCGCTGCAGATGCACAAGTAGGTGTGCAAGAATCACCCAATATGCAGTTAGTAAAGAAGAAGAAACTTACGACAGATGACTATGTTAATGGCATCTTAGAGCGAAATATGGCGGTGCTATCCAAAGCCATTACACTGATAGAAAGCAACTCACTAGCATATATTTCGCAAGCACAAGATGTGCTACAAGGAATATTACCACAAACAGGAAGGTCTATTAGGGTTGGTATATCCGGACCACCCGGTGCAGGTAAAAGCACAACCATAGAATCGCTTGGTTGCTACCTCTGCAAGCAAGGACTGAAAGTAGCGGTGCTGGCAATAGACCCGAGTTCAACGCTTACAAAGGGCTCTATACTTGGCGATAAGACACGTATGGAATTGCTTTCACGCGAAAAGAATGCTTACATCAGACCATCACCATCGGCTGGAACACTTGGCGGAGTCGCTCGCAAAACACGCGAAACCATCCTCGCTTGTGAAGCAGCGGGCTACGATGTGATACTGATAGAAACGATTGGTGTAGGGCAGAGTGAAATAACGGTGCGTTCTATGGTGGATTTCTTTCTATTGGTGCTGATACCCGGCTCTGGCGATGAGTTGCAGGGAATTAAGAAAGGCGTTGTAGAAATTTCAGATATGATAGCGATTAATAAAGCGGATGGCGATAATATACAATTCGCAAACCTTACGAAATCCGCATACCAGCAAGCCGTTGGAATGCTCCACCACGCTACGCCGGGTTGGAAAACCATTGTGCGGACCTTCTCTGCGTTACAGAACAAAGGAATAGCGGATATTTGGACGGATATAAATACATTTATGGATTTGACTAAACAAAATGGAGCATTCGAAGAACGTCGTAATTCGCAAGTTTTGCATTGGGTGAAATCAATGGTAGAGGAAGAATTGACGAGCAGATTTTACAACAACGCAGCGATACAAGAGATGCGTCCGAAGGTCGTAGAGGATGTTCTTAGTGGAGCATTAACGCCGACAAGTGCAGTGGAATTGCTGCTCAATACATATTACAGTAAACAATAATATATACACAAATACGGAGAAATAATGTATTTTAACTTAAATTTAAATGTAGACCATTTTGCAACTTTGAGGAATGCCCGCGGTGGCAATGAACCAGACCCAGCAACAGCAGCCGTTATAGCAGAACTTGCTGGTGCTACCGGTATAGTTACACATTTGCGTAAGGATAGACGCCACATTAACGATAAAGATGTGCTTAAAATAAAGGATATAATATCTACGAAATTAAATTTAGAAATGTCCTCGGATGCAGAGATAGTTGATTTTGCTTGTAATCTCAAGCCGGCTGTATCTACTATAGTTCCGGAGACAGACAATGAGATAACTACCGAAGGCGGTTTGGATGTAGTGCATCATATACCACATTTGAAAGAGGTAGCAAAGAAATTGCACGACAATGGCATTCAGGTAAGTTTGTTCATAGAGCCGGATAGAGAGCAAATAGATGCTGCTTTGGAAGTGAAAGCGGATATTGTAGAGTTCAATACGAAATATTTTGCTATAGCGTTTAATACACATCAGCGAGATAAAATATCCGCTGAAATTAGCAAACTATATGATAGTTGCGATTACTCTGAGGAGCAATCCTTATATGTAGCAGCAGGACATAGTTTGAATTACTCGAATATAGTGGAATTCTGCAATGTGACAAATATAATGGAGTATAACATAGGTCATTCCATCGTGGCTCGCTCTGCACTTGTAGGCATTAACGCTGCTGTGAAAGAGATGCTGGATGTGATGACACGCCACAAAGTTTTTTATTGCGTATAGAGGAACGAAAGTATAGATGTAGGACGAAATAGTTGTTATACAGCAATGGTTTCGTCCTTTTTTTTGTCTGCCTTTATAAAGAAGAAGTAGAAGAAAAATATTTCTGGAATGATAAGTAGAACAAGCGACAATGCGTCTTTAGAGAAGTAATAAGAATTAATACTATCCGGATATATAACTTCAGCAATGGAAGTAGCGATAGACCAGCCAACAATGAACACCAATGCGACAACGGCTAGCGCAAGGAAGCCATCCCGCAAGCATTGATTTTGCCAATATTTAGTGAAGGCGTATAGTCCGGCTAAGATGTGCAAATGAAAGATAAAAAGCTCGAGCATAAATACAAATTGCAGTTACAAAAGAAATTGTTTTTATTATTGAGCAAAAATAAGTATTTTAAACGAATAAATAACTTTTTTTCACTAATAATGGACAACTATTATGGCAACTAATATGAATAATTTCATAGAATATTCTCTAATATTTATCACCGTGCCATCTCTTGAAGAGGCACGCACAATCGCAAAAACATTGGTAGAGGAGCGTTTAGTATCATCTGTCACCACAATTCCATCGGTCATTTCAACATTTAAGTTCCAAGATAAAATAGAGGAATATTCCGAGACACAGATAATCGTAAAGACGCGTTCCAATCTATTTGAGAAACTTACAGATAGAGTTAAGCAACTCCATTCGGCTATCTTGCCAGAGATTATTAAGGTGCGTGTATCAGAGATGCCACCAGACCTTATGATGTGGGTGCAAGACCAGATGCTGTAATGAGTGATGCGTATGGAGAATGTTATAAAACCATCTCTTACCGAATTTATTGCAGAGCACATAAAGGATGATTTGCATCGCACCATATTGAATAAACGGAAGTATATAAGCGGAACGTTTTCGGACGAATGCTTCGATACTGCCGTTAGCAATATCTATGCAAGGCAGAATTATTGGCATAAATTTCCCACTTACTGCCAAAATATTAACTTCAATTTTGGTGGCAAGTTAGTATTGGAACAAGCGTCATCGGAATATACAGCTACATACAAAGCCAATATAATTCCACAATTTGCTCGCTCATTAGACCTGACCGGCGGTCTTGGCATTGATAGCATATCCTTCGCTGCAAAGGCAGAGAGCCATACGTATTGCGATGTGGATGCGTATTGTTGCGAGCGATTTAGAGAGAATGCAGAGATGCTGCAACTCAATAACATCAGCGTATTGCAGGAATCCGCAGAAGTAGCATTAGCGAATTTTGTGCATAATGGTGAACGCTTTGGTATTGTGTATATAGACCCATCGCGTAGGAATACTCAACAACGGCGTGCGTTGTTGCTCAAAGATATGCAGCCGAATGTGCTACTCTTGCAAGATGCCTTGCTCCAAGTGGCGGATACCCTGATGTATAAACTATCTCCTTTGTTTGACATACGCAGGGCGATGGGTGAGTTGCGTAGTGTCCGTGAAGTGCATATCGTTTCAATCAATAATGAATGCAAGGAGTTGCTAGTGGTGTGCAGTAGTGTTCGCAATACTTCGATTAAGTATGTAGCGAGCAATATTAATTCTGCAACAGAGGTCGTGGAGACGAGCGAATTCCCTGAGAATGCTCCCGATGATGATATTGCTTATTCTATGCCGAAGAATTATATATATGAGGCGAATAGTTCGTTAATGAAATTGGGTTTTTGGGCAGATATTAGCCAGAAATATGGAATGTCCAAGTTGCATCCAAATTCGCATCTATGGACGGATGATAATTATATAGATGATTTCCAAGGACGAAAATTTGTATTGCAGGAAGTAGTGAAGTATAATAAGAAGGCGGTGTTAGCAGCACTCGCAGGAGTGAATAAAGCGAATATTACTTGTCGCAATTTTCCGCATAGCGTAGATGTGGTTCGTAAGAAATTGCAATTAGGTGATGGTGGCGACTACTACATATTCGCTACTACATTGATATCCGGACAGCCCGCAATACTCATAACAAAGAAAGTGTAGAAAGAAAGTATGAAACACATAATGAAAGATAAAACAACCATTTGTATTGGAATAATTGTATTATTGCTATCGTCATCGTTTGCGAATTGCCAAGGATTTATAGACACGGTATATTCATATAGATGGGGTAGTGGTAGCCAGCAGGTAGGTCGTGCCACAGAATATTTTCCGCAAAATATATTTGGAACACCGGTATCTACTGCTACTCAATATAGCCCAGCATTTGCGGATGAGGATGTATGCTCTCTCGGGTTGTCGGGTGAGATAGTGGTTGGAAAAGCCGGATACTACATAGTGGATAGACCGGGTGTGGATTTCATAATTTTTGAGAATGTGTTCGCTACACTTAATGGTGCAAAGGTATTCGCAGAGCCAGCAATAGTGTCGGTAAGCAAGGATGGCATTACATATTACGATTTCCCATATAACGCAGAGACATTGGATGGCTTGGCAGGAGTGAATTGGACTAATGGAGATGCTAATCCATTTGATTATCCAGCAAGTGGAGGAGATGGCTTTGACCTCGCAACGCTTGGTATAGATAGCATTTGCTATATTAAGATACACGATACGGCTGTTCTTGCAGCAGCATTACCTCCATCCGATAAGTATTACTCACCGAAAGCACTACTCACTGGCTTTGACCTTGATGCTGTGGCGTTAGTGCATATATCGCCAATCGGGAACGATGAGCAGTTGCTCACCATTAGCAATACGCAAGGAACAATAACTCTATCGCCGAACCAAGTAGGCGTGAAGGTGTGGCTGTCTGATATACAAGGAAATACGCTATTGCAGAGGACGTTAGATGCTCCATACATATTGAGCAAGCGATATAGAAACATTCCGCTATTGCTCAAGGCAGAGCGACAAGGTATTACACAAAATTATAAGATAATGAGTATAGAGTGATGAATATAAAGGAAATTGTAGAGAGCCAAAATTGCGAGGACAACAGCGTCAAGTTATCCGTATTCCTTACCGCCGATGTGCTGAAGGAGGATATGGAACTGCTTGCTATTGGTAGGACTCTGATATACAGCGAAGATTTTCCGCTTCCCTATTTTAAGATAATTACACCGGAATACACAATGCGTGGAGCATTGGGAACAGACCGAATCACAATAGATTTTAATAGCACCGATGCGGAAGGATGTCGGAAGAAAATATTACCACTATTTGAATGAAACGCAATACTTTACTAATGCTACTACCGTGGCTGTTAATATTCCTAAGTTTTTGGCTGTATCCATTGCTGATGACCGGATATTATAGCATTACGGATTATAATACGCTAACAAATGCTTCTAATGTTATTGGTTTGGATAACTATAAGCGTATGTTTAGTGACCCATTGTTTTGGAAGGCATTAGGCAATACCTTTGCATTCACTCTGGGCACGGTTCCATTCTCTACAACATTTGCATTGCTACTTGCGGCTATGCTTAATAGCAAGTCCGTGAAGTTCCAATCGCTTTTTAAGTCCTCCTTCTTTCTGCCGTCAATGACTTCATTGGTGGTGGTGTCGTTGATATTTACTAATCTTTATGCAATGAATGGCTATATCAATTCAATACTATCTACATTGGGTTTCCCATTTCCTCGTAAGGGATGGCTGATGGACCCGCGGACGTCACTGGGTTCAATAATGGTGATGGATGTGTGGTCGGCGACTGGTTACTATATGATAATATTTTTGGCTGCGATGCAAGCGATACCGCGAAATCTGTATGACCAAGCGCGATTGGTAGGAGCAAGTGCGAGGTATCAGTTGCTACATATAACGCTGCCGATGTTGCGTTCTACGCTTGCGTTCGTGCTGGTAATCAATGTTATCAAGTCCTTTCAGGTGTTTATGGAGATATATATAATGACGAAAGGTGGTCCGCTAAATTCTACGACGACGATAGTGTATATGATATTCACGAATGGCTTTGAGAAGACAAATGCAATGGGATATGCAGCCGCCATTTCATATCTGCTATTCTTTTTGCTGTTGGTGGTGTCCTTTGTGCAACTCAAATTTATAAATAGGAAGAATTGATTACACCGCCTTTACATAATGCTTTCCGGGGAGTTGCTTTACTAAATTATCAAATTCCATTTCTAATAAGAAGGCAGAGACACTAGGAATGTCTAAGCCAGTGAGTTCGGTAATTGTATCAATGTGCTGCGGTTGGTCGGATAACTTGCTGTATATTAACTTCTCCTCCGGCGTGTTGAACGCAATTTCTTTTGTGGATTGCTGTTTTGTTGCTTTGACAACAATGCCAATGTCTTCCAGCATAGCAGTAGGAGAGATTGCCATAAACGCATTGCCTAAACGAGGATGCCCGTGGATGAGTTGGTTGCAACCGATACTCTTGGCGGCGAAGATGGGACCCGGAACTGCAAATACTTCTCTATTCTGCTTTAATGCGTGGCGAGCAGTGCTTAATGCACCGCTTTTGTATCCGCATTCCACTACAAGAGTCGCTTTGGATATGCCGCTGATAATGCGGTTTCGTTGCAGGAAGAATGGTGGGAAGGCATTTGTTCCACAGCGGAATTCGGTGATGATAGCACCATTGCTTTCAATAATTTTTTCTGCGAGTTTGATGCTGATTTGCGTATTAATTTTATCTATACCGGAAGCGATAACAGCATAAGTGATTCCACCATTGTCTATTGCAGACCTGTGAGCAACGCTGTCTATACCATAAGCCAGACCGGATGTGATGACGATGTTGTTGGATACGAAGTCGGCAGCGAACTTCTCTGCTGCAAGTTTGCCGTAATGCGTGCAATGTCTCGTGCCGACAATGGATATAGACAATGCATCGCTCTGCTGGAGTGTTCCCTTGACGTAAAGAACTATTGGTGGGTCATCTATTTCTTTGAGTAGTTGTGGATAGGCGTCATCCCAATATGTAACGATTTGGATGTCATTCTTTTCGGCGAGAGCAATTTGCTCGGCGGCTTCGTTGGATAGTTGCTTGTAGTTGTTATCCTCTGGGAATGTTATGGATTGCTGTCCTTGTTGCAATGCTTCTATGTAGTTGTCTATTGAATTGTATGTGGCTGCAGATTTTATTTTAGATAAATTATCTGGTTTTTTTAGAAGGGAGAGCGTGATAATGGATTGTAAATTCCAGTTCATAATTAAGGGAATATGAGAAAAAAGATATAAAACAGATACAAATATACATTTTTTTATGAAAAAAAAATTGTTGGATGTAGTTTGTTTAATAAAAATTTATTATTTTTAAAGTAATATAAAATATCGTATATAACATTATAATACATTTACTAATTAATCTATAGGTTTTTTCAATGAAAAAATATTTAATTAACAAAACATTAGCACTGCTCACTATCGCAATATTCGCTTTAGCTGTGCTGTTCAGTCCGCCGATGCTGCAAGCGGATATTATTTATTGTGGTCCGGTCAATGGTGCGGGTGTGCCGACAAGCACCACAACCCTTTCGTATTGGATATATCCATTCTATATGAATACCCGGTCAGCAGCATTATATACAGCATCAGAGATTGATGTCGGCTCTGGTCAAATCTTTTCGGTTGCGTTCTATGTTAGTTCGAATTCATTTACTAGCACGACTCAGAGGAATCTTGCTGTTTTGTTGCAAAACACAACTGCAACAAATATATCCGATGTATATCCATCCACGATATCGAGAGCCGATGCACCGACTGCCCCCTCGTATGCAAGTGCAGGTTGGACTGTTTGCTGGAACGGTACGTATGCTCCAAATGTATTCACAGCTGGAACTTGGTATACTTTTACTTTCACTGCTCCATTTGAATATACGGGAGGTAATCTTGCGGTGTGTATGGTGGAATATAATGCTGCTTTTGTATCTCCTTATCCGGTGAATTTTGTGACTTACCCAGCGACTAACCAATGCAGATATATATACTACGATTCTCCAAGTGGCACAATAGGAGCAGGAACTCTTGCAACGGCAAAGCCAAATATGAAGATAGATATAACCACAATTGACCATACGATAACGCCTTCTACTCTTTATACCATTACAACCACCCAAGCCAATCCCGTAGCGAGTGCTAATCCGGGTCGTCTCGGTTTACCAATAATATGCACGAATATTAAAACGAATGGCGACTTGGCACCAGCGCAAACAGTAAACCAAATAAGTTTTGACTTAAAGAGTTCTACAATTAATTTGCAGGAAGTAAGATTGTATTATTCAGGCGACGATGGAACTTTCAGTGCAAGCACAGCGACACTGTTAGGTGCTATTCCGGAAGATGATTTATCAGATACAGTGACATTTGATTTTGCGCCTATAGAGATGCCATGGCATGGTAATCATAATTTCTGGCTTGTATATGATGTATCGTCGATGGCTGCCTGCTCTGGTATGTTGGATGCTAAGTATCTGAGTTGCAACCTATATACGACAGCGGGACCGACAGCGATTCCGGACACAACAATAAAGAGCCCAAACCCAGATGGCGGTGTAGAGTTGGATTGCGATATGGTAGTAGGTAATGGCACGTATAACACAGCTGGGACGAATGGTATTCCATTTTATTACTATTATGGCAGGGGTTGGAGCGAGACGCTAATCACCAAAGCAGAATTAGAAGATGCAGGGATGTCAACAGGAAGTATGACAGCGCTTGGATTATATATGCTTACCAAAGGAACTAGAAATAATACTTGGGGCAATTTCAGCATAAAGATAGCGAATACATCGATGACGCAATTTCCATCTGGTAAAACATCGTCAGAAAATGCAAATTATCAAACAGTTTATTCTGCAACGAGTTATGTAATAGATAATTCGGTAACAGTAAATAGTTGGTTGAAATACCAGTTTATACAGCCATTCCAATATGAAGGCGATGGCTTGTTAGTTTTTATCTGCTATTGGGGCACGGCGTGGGGAGGTAGCGACTGGGGTTTCCGAGCTACATCAAGACCTGCAACCACTCAAACAGTATTCAGATACGATGATACTCAAACTGATGGTTGTGGCGTAGCCGTAGGGACAAATGTATCTTGTGGTTTTAGATTGGATTTCAAATTTACATTGGATAGTTCACCCGACCAGAAGTATTTGCGTTCGAATTGCTATCAGGTGACGGGCTTGGCTGGCACAGGAGCGACTAATGTAGCGATACTTGGGACGAATGTTTATGTCTCCAAAGGTAAACCTGTGGGCAGGAAAGTTCATTTAAAGAGTATGACTCTTGATGGCAAGGGCTCATTTGATAGCGAGCAGATAACGAATGCGAAGTTATGGTATACTCCGAATAATGTATTTGCAACAAATCAACAAGTAGGTGGCACAATTTCGGTTAATACAAACAATATACATAGTTTAGTATTCACTCCGACAACACCGGTTGCATTGGCAGATAATGACAACTACTTCTGGCTAACTTATGATATATCCACGAGCGAGGCAGCAACAGACCAAAAGACGATAGATGCAAAATTAACGACATTCCAGATGGCGTATTTTGATAGCGTAGGTGTAGAGACGTTGATACCATTGAATCCACTACCGGATACTGTAGACCCAGTAGGAACTAGAACGATACGTGCTCCGTTGAGCAATGGTGTATATTATGTTGGTGCTCCGGCATTTGACCCGATACATACCTATTCCAGTTTGGCACAATGTGCGACAGAATTTACGCAGATAGGTGTAACGACAAATACAGAGATACGCATTATCAGTAGTTTAACAGAGACGCAATCCGCAGTATTCGGTCCGTCCCCATTTGGCGATAATATAGTAGTAACGATGCGTCCTCACGATGGTATGCAAAATATAATAGTGACGAATGCCTCAACGAATGGGGAGATGCCATTGCTTTCGCTTAATGGTATAAAGCACTTCCATATAGAAGGTTCAAATTCAGGCGCGTCCGGCACGACAAAGGATTTGACGTTGCGTCGTTCGAATGCAGGTGTTACTGTTTCCTCAACTAATGGCACAGACATTACGATAAATAATGTTAAGTTAATTGGTCCGGGTGCATCTGGGAATGTAGTTAACTTTAACAATGTGACGAGCAGCAGTTTTACGAATAACGAGTTATCAAGAGGTAACTATGGAATTTATATGTCGGGCAATAGTGCATCATCAATAATAGAGAATAACTTGTTCGGCGACCCAGCCGGTATGGCAGCCAATACATTAGGAAATGGAATTGGCTTGATAAATACTACTAATGTAACGGTTCGCAATAATAAGATAATCAATATAGTAAATTCGACTGGAAATGCAGCAGGTATTAAGGTAAGTGGTCCAACGCCAAATGCTCCTCAGAATATTAGTATTATTGGTAATTATATCCGCAACGTATCATCTGCATACACCGGAGCAGTGTCTTATGCATCAGCGTTTGAAGTAGATTATGTAGCCGACTTGTCTTTGTTGCACAACACGGTTCATTTATCGGTGGCATCAGGTCAGAGATATACAGCGGTAGTATTTAATAGATATAGTAATACAGCGTCGTTGATTATGCGTAACAACTTATTTAGCAATACGTTATTCTATACACAAGCGGACTATTATTCCACTTTCTTTATAACTCCATTGGTATCATCATTGTCAACGAATACCGACTATAATGTGTATAATGGAACCCAATACTTCTTAACAGGATATGCTGGGACATCATTTACATCATACGATGCTTGGAAATTAGCAAATGGTCAAGATGCACATTCTAATGTGACGAATTATGCGATGCTTACAATGGGCGCGTCAGATGCCCATTTGGATGGCGAGATAGTAGGAATGAAGGAGACATTAGTTCCGGTTATCTCGGAGGTAATGACAGATATAGATGGTCCAAGGGGTGCCGATGTGTTGTATCCTGGAATGACCACTGTGGGTGTAGATGAAGTAATGTTCAAGGTATTGATAGTGGATTCCACGAGGGATTTACCTGCACATATTATTCAATGCGAGGACTCGAAAGAGAGTTTGCTTATCGGTGTAGATAGGAAATTTGATGGTTGGAATGATGGCATAGAAAGAACTATATCTCCAATTCCGACAAATATATGGGTTGGAATTATTGATGTTAGACAGACCGAAGGCGGAGATGTGATAATTGATACACTTACTATGGAGAATGGTGGTTATAGAACTGACTTCTATCCATACATATATATTAAAGAGCCGACATATTCACAAAGTTGCTCGCTAAAAGTATATACAACACTTGGCTATTATGAGAATGAGTCAAGTTGGTGTAAGTTAGATATAGTTAAGTTGCCAGAGTTTTTGGTTCAACCACTTGGTAGTTTGGCTTGTATAGATGGTGGCGAAACCAGTGTAACAGCCGATATATATGGTTCATATACAGGCGTTCAATGGGAGAAATTGGTAAATGGCGTATGGACAAGTATAGTTGATGGACAGAAATTAGATAGCACAACAACACTTACCATACAATTTCCAGCAACATCAGCAGGAGCAGCAAAGGTAACCGGTCAATACAGATTAAAGATATTCCCATTTGAAGGAATCTGCGGTGCAGAGGATTCATATTATTCACAAGTAATTGAAATGTCAGTTGGTTATCCGCTTACAGCAGTTGAGTTTTATACTTCGCTTCCAATAGAAGAATTGAAATCCGGAGTTTGTTCAGGTGAGCCAATATGGTTGTCTGCATCAGTTCCAGAAGGTAGCGGCACTGTAACAGGTTACCAATGGCAGAGATTTGACGCATTTACCAATGAATTTATAGAGATACCAGCAGCATTAAATCCGACAGCAATTACAGATACTTTCCGTATAATATCAGCAACTAATGATGATAGAGGCGAATATCGCTGCTTAGTATTAGGTGTAGCAGAATGCCCTGAAGGTGCAACTATTGCAACTATATCAGCCGAGATTAACGTAAATCCAACATCCTCAATATTGCAACAGCCAGCAGATATTCGCACTTGTATTGGAACCAACTTAGTTGAAGAGTTGATGGTAAAGATAGCAAAACCAACAGAAGAAACAATAAATTTATACCAATGGTATAAGGATGGCGTTGAGTACTTTAGAACAAATGAAGATGGTCAAGTTGTATCTCCATCAGATACAGTATATTCAGTTCGCAGAACCGATACAACATACTTGCCATTTGAATTGCTAACTTTGAAAGATGCAGGTAAGTATAAATTACGTATGATATATACAAACTGCCAAGAAGAAACGGATACATTATTTAGCGATGAAGTAAACCTATATGTATTTGGCGAACCACAAATAATATCCCAATCCAACTCAACTTATGGAATGCGTGGCGGATTTGTAGAATTACACGTGAATGTGGTTACTTCCGGTTCAGATGCCCAATCACAAGTCAAATATAAATGGTATAGACACTACTCAAATGGTTATGAAGTGCCATTGACTGATGGTGCAGCTATGAAAGGCACATCTTCACCATATATGATAATTAACCCATTGACAGATATTGATATAAACGACCAGACAACTCCAGGAGCAGATTACTACTTCTGCGAAATTACTGACTTGTGCGGAAATATTAGAACAGATGCAGTGATGATAAAAATCGCTCCAGAGATAAAGATTACCAGCCAGCCAGTAGGTTTGTCAGGTTGCGAGAACACAACAGTAACATTCTCTGTAACAGCACAAGCATCAGAACCGGGTGCCGAAATTGGATTCCAATGGTATCACAATGGCGCTAAGGTAAATGATGGTGGAAATGTAACGGGCTCACAAACAAACTCGATGACAGTGACAGATGCTTTAGTGGCAGATGCCGGCGATTACTATTGCGAAGTATATTATGTAGAGCTTGGCGCTGCAATATATAGTTCAACCGCAACATTGAACATAGAAGGAATACCAACAATTACTTCTATGCCTCCAGATACAGTTATAGTAAATGTGGGAGCCCCATTGCAACTTTCTATTGAATTAGTAGAGTTTCCGGGTGCAGCATACGAATACCAATGGTATTTGAATGATATAGCATTACCGAATACAGATGCTTCTTCTTACTATGTAGCATCAGCACAAGGCAGCGATAGCGGTGTTTATCTTGTTCGTATAGTAAGTATTCGTGGATGCGGTGAAGTGATGTCAAAACCTATCTCAGTAATAATAGTTGATACCACAGGAAGTATCATTGACCAACCATCTGCTGACTTCGGCATACTATCAGTATTACCAAATCCTGTGACAAACGAAGCGATAGTAAATTATGTGTTGCCAACAGCACAAAATGTAACGCTAAAATTGATGGACATTACCGGTAATATGCTAGCGACATTATATAGCGGTATAGGTAATGAAGGAGCTAACACTCTATCTATCAGTGAAAAACTTAATGGACTGAGCAGCGGCACATACATTGTATTACTTGAAGCAAATGGCAAGCAAGCCGCTTATCATATCACGCTAAGCAAATAATATTTGCCAAGTATATTTGACAACAATTACAGCCGTCGGTCATTAATTTATTAATATTAATGTCTGGCGGCTGTATTTTTTTTATTAATTATGAAAAAGAAAGAAGAAGACGAGAATACGGGCTTTCCAGTGAGCAGAACTAATGTCGTAAATGGCTCACGCCGATTGGTTCGTGAGAAGGTGATGCAGATACTAGTTTCGCACTATGTGTCTAATACGCCAATAGATACAATATTTGAACATATATTTTATCGGAACTTCAATGTAGAAGAGATGATTTATAGTAGTGATGATGTAGGAGCGGTGAAAGTTCGCTCAGATGAGGAACTAACAGATATGCTAGCGGATGCAACAATTCATTGGAAAGATGGCGAAGTGGAATTCGGTAAGCACTTGATTGATAGTGTGTTAAAACATTACGATGATGTATTGGCGAAGTTGGTAAGCATATCGGATAATTGGGATGTGAGTAGGATGCCTATGATAGATAGAACTATTATTGTGATGGCAGCATCGGAGATGTCCGATTTTCCATCAATACCAAAAGATGTAAGTATCAATGAAGCAGTAGAGTTAGCAAAAAAATATTCTACAGATAAGAGCCATACATTTGTGAATGGAATATTGGATAAAATAAAACAGGACTTGTAGGAGGATAATAAGATAACACTATGAAAAAAATACTAATAGCAGCAGGTGGCACAGGTGGTCATTTATTCCCAGCAATAGCAGTAACCGAGAAGTTGAAGGAGAAGTTTGGTTCAGAGATTGATTTCATATTCTTTGGAAGGGATGATAAATTGGAAGGAAGGATAGTGCCAGAACTTGGATATAGATTGGTAACGACCAAAGTTACGGGTTTAACACGTGATTTGCTAACACTTAATTCGCTACTTTTACCATTTAGAATATTCAGCAGTATCGTTAAGTTGTGCTATATCATACGGAAAGAACGAATAGATGCGGTGTTATGTGCAGGAGCATATTTGAGTTATCCGGCTGGTGTAGCGGCTTCGCTCTGTCATCGGAAATTGTATTTGATGGAGAGCAATATAAATCCGGGAAAGACGATAACGATGCTTGCCAATAGAGCGGATACGCTTTTTGCAACTTTTGATGCAACAGCCCGATATTTTAATGATGTTGTTAAGAAAAAGATTAAAACTTGTGGAAATCCCGTGCGACAGCAGATATTAGCGGATGTAGATAAGCATAAGGCATTGGAAAAATTTGGATTAGATAAAAATAAGCCGGTAGTGTTAATTTTTGGTGGCTCGCTTGGAGCAAAGCCGATAAATGATGCTATAATAAATGCATTGGATAAATTTGCTAATTGTCCATATCAGGTGATTTGGCAGACCGGCAGTGCAAATTTGTATAATATAGATTTGCCGGATAATGTTAAGTTAGTGACTTTTATAGATGATATGGCATCTGCATACGCCGCAGCGGATTTGGTAGTTTCTCGTTCTGGAGCGACCACTGTATCGGAACTTACGATAGTTGGTAAGGCATCTGTGTTGGTGCCATTACCATCGGCGAGCAATAATGAGCAAATGTTCAATGCAAAATACTTGGAGAGTAGCAATTCTGCTTTAGTTGTAAATAATGAGGATATTGTGAAGAAGTTGTTCCCAATAGTTAATGAATTAATGTCCTCGCCGCAGCGTCTTTTAGATATGGCTACATCCGCAAAAGCGATGGGGAAGCCCGATGCTGGTGATAAAATAGCAGATATAATTAAGGATGAACTTATGAATAAAGAGAAGTAGGAGGAGAAATGGAAAAGACATCACGCATATTTATTGCAGGAGCAAGAGGAATGGTCGGCTCTGCAATACATCGTAGATTGGTAGCAGATGGCTACACCGCTTTACTGACGCCAAGTTCAGCCGAATTGGATTTGACAAATCAGCATTTGACGGAGGAATATTTTGCAAAGGAGAATCCGGAATATGTGTTTTTTGCTGCTGCGAAAGTAGGCGGAATAATGGCGAATAATACATATAAAGCGGAATTCATTTATCGGAATATAATGCTGGCAGCGAATGTTGTCCATAGTTCGTATAAGTTTGGTGTTAAAAAATTGTTGAACTTAGGTTCGTCGTGCATATTTCCAAGGGATGCCGAGCAACCGATGGTAGAGGAATCGCTACTGACAGGTGCATTGGAGCAGACCAACGAGCCGTATGCAATAGCAAAGATAGCGGCAATTAAGTTATGCACGAGTTATAATTTCCAATATGGGACGGAGTATATTTCGCTGATGCCGACAAATTTATTCGGCTATGGAGACAATTACAATTTGGAGACCTCCCATTTAATACCGGCACTGATACGGAAGACATTGCTTGCAAATGCGCTGCTGGTGGGCGATTACGAGTATATTAAACGGGATTTGCAGAGGACGCCGATTGGCTTTGGATTGGATGACAAGTTGGATGTAAGCGATAGGCATAGCATTGATGAAGTGCTGGCATCGCTTGGTATCACTGCACAGACGCTTACGATTTGGGGAAGTGGAAATGTGTTGCGTGAGTTTATGTATGTGGAAGATGTGGCTGATGCTTGCGTATATTTTATGAATAATGTATCGGCGAAGCAGACAGGTGATTTTGTAAATATTGGAACGGGCGAGGAGATGACAATACGCCAAACGATTGCAATGATTGCGGATACGATTGGCTACAAAGGAGAGATACGCTTTGATATGAGCAAGCCGGATGGAACTCCACGCAAGTTAATGGATAGTAGCAAGTCGCATAGTTTGGGTTGGGAGCATAAGTATGATTTTAGAGAGGCGATTGCTGCTGTGATTGCGGAAAGAAATAGGGAAACGGTATAAACGCTTCCCTATTTCTTTTTGTCGTAATCATTACCTATGTGTCCCGCAATCTCCCTTACTTCGCCAATTCCTCCATCAACAAATGCGTAGGAAGACCTGTAACACCGGGATGGTCTTGGTTATTGACTGCTTTATATTTGCACATCTGGATGTCGTAAAAGCAATCGGTGATGGTGTAACCCGTAACAGCAAAAGGTATAAAACCAACAATTGCTCCGAGATGATTGTTACCAATAAGTTCATTTGTATTAATACATTTTAATACATCCGCACAAGCAGATATAACAGCTATAATTCCACCCGTATATGAAGAGCCCTTTATTAATCCGGAATTAACGCATTTGGTAATTGTCATACGAAGTTGTGGATTGACATTAGGTTCATTTCTGGCAACTATTCCTGCAGCCATATTTCCTTGAATTGTTCCTATATTTGTGCAATTAGAAATTACTCCCGTCCGACGAATATCATAGCATATACCACCTGATGGCGCATATTGTCCAGTAATAGTTCCCGTATTTGAGCAATAGTCAATAATCCCAAAATTTACATTAACAACTCCGGCAGCATTTTGATTTATGCCACCAACAGCACTTTCAACATTTGAAGCATTGGTACAATTAGATATGATTGCCCCAGTATCATTAAGAAAGCAAACCCCGCTACATCTCAATCCGGTAATCTTTCCATCAATAATCAAATTTTTTATTGTGCCTGTATTTGACCCAAATGGTGCCACCCTACCGGTATCATCATTTAATGAAAAAGTAATTTTATGCCCGCATCCATCAAAAATACCATTAAAAGAAAAATTGTAAACACCAGTACTATCAAGTGCTCGTCCAATAATTTTTGTGACACTATCTGTAATATCATTCATCACAATATAATACTTTGATGCATAAACGCTCGAATACAAATTGTTATTATAGATGCTATCCGCCAATGCCTCCATATCTGCTTTGCTGGTAATTTGATATGGAGCGGCTTGTGTGCCACTACCTCCGCTGAATTGTGCGGATGCGGTTATTGTTGTAGCGAATATAATTGCTACGATGAGTAATACTTTTTTCATTTTATATATTTTCATTAGAGTGTCTTAAAGAAGTCGTTGCCTTTGTCATCAACGAGGATGAATGCAGGGAAGTCAACTACATCAATTTTCCAAATTGCTTCCATACCGAGTTCGGGGAACTCTAAGCACTCCACTTTCTTAATGTTATCTTGAGCGAGGATAGCAGCCGGTCCTCCAATAGAGCCGAGATAGAATCCACCGTGCTTCTTGCAAGCATCGGTAACCTGTTGGCTACGATTTCCCTTCGCAATCATAATCATACTGCCACCATTGCTTTGGAAGAGGTCAACGTAAGAGTCCATACGACCAGCAGTAGTAGGTCCGAAAGAGCCAGATGGCATACCTTCCGGTGTCTTAGCCGGACCAGCATAGTATATAGGATGGTCTTTGACATATTGCGGAAGTCCTTTTCCGCTGTCAATCATTTCCTTCAACTTTGCGTGAGCAATATCTCTGCCGACAACGATAGTGCCAGTAAGTGAGAGACGAGTAGCGACTGGATATTTTGTGAGGATAGCAAGGACATCCTTCATTGGCTGGTTGAGGTCAATTTTGACAACATTATCGCCAGCATCATTGAGTTTGCTTTGCCATTCTTGCGGAATGAGGCGAAGCGGATTTTGCTCCATTTTTTCAATCCAAAGTCCGTCTTTGTTAATCTTTGCCTTGATATTTCTATCGGCAGAGCAACTAAGAGCCATACCAACAAAGCACGAAGCACCATGTCGAGACATACGAACGACGCGGATGTCGTGAGCAAAATGCTTACCACCGAATTGCGCCCCAAGTCCGATATTTTGAGCCGCTACGAGCAATTTCTTTTCCAATTCTACATCGCGGAAAGATTGCCCGAGTTCATTACCTTCGGTTGGAAGTTCATCGTAATACTTAGTGGAAGCAAGTTTTACCGTCTTCATACACGCATCAGCCGAAGTTCCACCAATGACAAACGCTATGTGGTATGGCGGACAAGCAGCAGTTCCGAGTGTCTTCATTTTTTCGGTGAGGAATTTTTCTAAAGAAGTAGGATTGAGCAATGCTTTTGTTTCTGCGAACAAGTATGATTTATTTGCAGAGCCGCCGCCTTTCGCAATGAAGAGGAATTTGTATTCGTCGCCTTGAGTAGCCACGAGGTCAATTTGAGCAGGAAGGTTAGTTCCTGTATTCACTTCGTCATACATATTGAGCGGAGCGTTCTGGGAGTAGCGTAAATTTTCGTTGGTATAGGTCTCGTAAATGCCTTTTGAAATGGCTTCTTCGTCATTTGTATCTGTCCAAACGTATTGTCCTTTTTTTGCATATACAGTAGCAGTGCCGGTATCTTGGCAGAATGGCAGGACACCTTTTGCGGAGACGCTTGCATTTAGTAGCATAACGAGCGCAACGTATTTGTCGTTGGTAGATGCATCTGGGTCAGATAGGATGGCAGCGACTTGCTTTTGGTGTTCTTCTCGGAGGAAGAAGGCACAGTTACGCATAGCGGTTTTAGCAATTAGAGTAAGTGCTTCGGGTTCTACTTTAAGGATGGTTTTTCCATCGAAAGTAGCGGTGCTAACATATTGATTGGTTAGCAGTTCGTATTGTGTGTGTTCCTTAGCGAGAGGGAACGGATTTTGGTATTTGAATTCTTTAGCCATAATAGGAATAGTAATAATTTTATGTAGTGCGTAATATACTCATTTTTTTGCAAATAATAATGATGGTAGTGTATTTTTTAGTAATTAAGTGAAAAAAATGTGTTATATTTGCATTTTGGATTATTTTACATTTGATAATATGATAAAGACAATAGTTAAGAAGGTATTATGGGGAGTTGTGAGTCCTGCATTGCTGGAGGTATCCACCCACAACATCGCTAAGGAGATGCAATATCGGGCACTTACGTCATCTACGGATTTTGTATTGGAGAATATGAAAGGCATTGACTATGTGAATACTAATTTCCAATTATTAAAATTGGCTGTTAAGTGTATCACTATCAATGGGTTATTCTTAGAGTTTGGAGTGTTCAATGGAACTTCTATAAATTTCCTATCAAAAATCGTGCCAACTCGGGGGGGGGGGGGGGGGGCAAAATATTTATTGGTTTGATTACCTTGAATGGTGGCCCGAGCAATGGGGGCCGGGCATTAGC
>JAISJI010000029.1 GCA_031261605.1 Ignavibacteria bacterium
AATGGTATAACTTTCCTTTATAGAGAGGAGGCACTTGGTTCTGTGCAAGAATGGCGTGTAAAGGAATTTTCTGAAGAATCTGTATCAGCAGACAAATTTGTTATTCCTGATGGCTATAGTGAAATGTAATTGCAGAAGATAATAGGCAAAATCGTAGGGGCGTTGCATTGTAGCGCCCTTACAATAAGAAATAATAATAAATAACAATATATTTACTCATTAATTATTGAGGTATATAATGAAAAAAATATTTTTCATATTACCTGTTTTAATGCTGATGGCTCTTATATCGAGCAGCTGTAGCAAAGAAACAGCAGAACAGATAAGCACTCTCAAAAACATCGCCGAGAACGTCCAAGATATGTCTAGCGAAGAGAATGCAAAATCGAAAGAAGAGTTAGAAAAATTGATGCAAAATTATAGCATCACTCTTCAAGCAACAAACGCAAAGGGACAAACCGAAACCCTTGTAGAGCAAAAGAATAGCAAGGGTTACCTTGTCGATTCCAAAGATGGCGTAGTTTATTTTGACCTAGAAGGCAAGAAGTTTTATACTTTGAAAAAGACAGATATGTCTGGAGTTGCTATGCCAATGAAGGACTCCACAATGGATTTAACCGGATTGGCTGGATTCACTGGCGTTGCAGCATATTTATATGTGTTCGAAATGTATCGTATGCTTGGAGCAAAGAAAGATGGCACTGGCAGCGTTGCTGGTAGAAGTGCAATTACATATATCTTTGATAAGGACGGCACTAATGTAAAGATGTGGATTGACAAGGAATGGGGTATTTGTCTCAAATACGAAATCACTGAAAAAGGCGAAACCAAAAAGATGGAAATCACAAGCATCTCTTTTGGTAACGCCAATATTAATGTGGATTTGAGCAAGTATAAGATTTCCGATATGGGCAGTATGTTAGGCAATATGAAGTAGCAACGCTACATATCCCAAAATAGTCAGAAATTCATTTATATATTATTAACTTATTCAAAGGTAAAAATGGAAGAGTTTTTATTCTACTGGAAAAAATGCCTAAACGCATACACCAAATTCGACGGCAGAGCCAGACGCAAAGAGTACTGGATGTTCGTCGCTGTTAATGCCGTAGCAAGTATTGCTGCTTCAATCATTGACAGCATCATCTTTGACCGGACTCCTCTTGTCTCGTGGCTTTACTCGCTTGCAATATTAGTGCCCGGCTTAGCGGTATCATTCCGCCGTTTGCACGACATTGGCAAAAGCGGAGTATGTATATTACTTGCTTTAATACCAGTTGTCGGCTGGATTATCTTGATTCTCTGGGCTATCAAAGAAGGAGACCAAGGCGACAACGAATATGGACCTGACCCTAAACTAGTCGGCGAGATACCTGAGGAGAACATAATATAAGTTTCTCCACATAACATATATGGGGACGAATGATTATTCGTCCCCGTATATTGTCTGCCATTTTACTACTATGAAGCAAGTCAGCAATATAAAAATTAATATGTATGCGAAATCGCCATTGATACCTACTCCACCAATCCCATAGTCCGCAACACCAACCTATACCCCAAATGCTTCCCTAAAAACTTCGTCATATAATCCGCTATCTCTATGAAATCATTAACGTTAATAGAATATTCCATACTCTCTGCTCCATCGAGTACTATCTTAATCTTACCCCACATCTGAACATCGCTTAGCGTCCCTAACTCATTCAAATCTATATAGTAACCCAAATTATCCGCTAATTGATACATAAAACGAACGCAATACGAAAAACAAAAATCCGTCCGTGCATTCATTTCCGACAACATCGCAACCAAATATTCAAACAAATCTGTATTCACAAAATGCTCGCTCTGCGTTACACTAACCAATTCCGCCGATACAAGCCCACAAAGCAAACTATCGTAATTCCTTGATATATCGTGGAATGGGACAACCAACTCAACCGATTTAAGCAAATGCAAATCGCTCGATGGCTTATTATAAAAGCAAATATGAACGTAGGATAACGGCTCTAACCCACTGCTAAACTTGCTCTTATTGCTATACGCACCTTTGGCAAGAACTGACATCTTACCAAATTCCTTGCTAAATAAAACGGCTATCTTGCTCGAATCGCCATACCTACGCGTTTGCAAAACCACCGCATCCGATTCACATATCATAATTAATTTGAAAATAATGAAAAAATATCGCTTATAATGATAATTTGCGAAAAAAATAGTAAATTGGACGTTCTTTTAACAACAAATCACTAAAATAATATGCCTATATACGAATATAAATGCGAAAATACCGGAAAAGTATATGAAGTCAGACAAAGCATCAACGCCGAACCACTAACTAATTGCACTATGCCGAATTGCGAATGTGGCGGTAAATCACCAGCCCATCGCCTTATCAGCAAAAATGTTGGTATAGTTTTCCACGGCTCCGGCTTCTACGAAACCGATTACAAACATCCGCATCCAGAACCAAAATCAGAACAATGTTGTGCTTGTGCCGACTCCCATACTTGCGGACATTCGCACTAATCACATCTTTAAAACAATTCCCCCTTCCTTGTGAGAAGGGGGAATCGGTTAAATATCGCTATACATTAGTGTGGAATTTTATGTAGATACATTAATATTATTTTTCGCTACTCATAATATTCAAAAATTCCGCCGACTCCCTAAAGTCCGTTTCCAATTCAAATGAAATTTGCTCGAAATCCAAATCCGATTTTGATATGGTTGATAAGTGCTTCCATTCAGGCGTCTCTTCAAACCTCACCACTCTGTTTCCTTCAAAGAATCCTGCTCCCCAAATATCACAAAGAGTATTGGATAAATTCACTACCGCTACCACACTTTTCATATTATCCGGTGCTCTGGTAAAATCGCAATGAAATTCCAATATGCTAGATAACTGTATAGGCAATCTCCATTGCCTTGCAATACCTGCGCCTACTTCCGTATGGTCAAATCCATAAATTGCTCGTTCTGCTTGGATATCTTTCAGTCCTTCGTTGACAACCAACTCAATCACTTGCCTATAACGCTCAGTATCATTCTGTAGCATCGCCAACTTTCCTATATCGTGAAGCAGTCCCCCTATAAATTCATATTCCTTAAAATTAACACCAATACGTTTGGCAAAGGATTTGCTAACAGTACCTGTCGACGAAGTATGACGCCAATAATTTTCTATTATTGACTGTATATCCTTATGTGCTGAATACAAAAATTTCGAAAATATTGATATACCCAATACTATATTGCTAACTCGGTTTAAGCCAAGCGTAACTATCGCTTGATGCACAGAAGTAACATCTCCACTTATTGCAAATAACGGAGAGTTCGCTACACGAATCAGCTTCAATGTTAGTGAGGCATCTGTCTCTATTAACTTGGCTAAATTCCTAATATCAAGCGAATCATCATCTTCTAACAAACTAAGCACCTTCATCGTTACTGAGGGTAGCGTGGAAAATTCTTGGGTAGATATAAGTTTATCTATTAAAGCGGTATTGTTTTGTTCCATATTACGAACCTAATTCCATTTTTTATACTTCAATATACTAAAAATATATCAATTACTAACCATACTACACTTTTTTTGTAAAATATTTTTTTATGCTGTTGTTATGTAAATTAGCAAAAAAAATATTATATTGTATGATTATGGTATAATGTTATCGTAACAAAGTTGCAGATATTTAATTCTTATCTTAATTTATATCTGCAATTATCCATAAAACATCCGGAAAATTATTTTTATTATAAACATATTTATGAGGTAAGAACCTTGCCACGATTTCTAAAATCAACAATCGTTTTGAAGATTGTTATGGCACTTACAGGACTTGCAATTTGTGGATTTATTACCGTCCATGCTATCGGTAACTTCCAATATTGGCTCGGACCTGATACCTATAACACTTATGCGGCGCTTCTCCAAGGATTAGGAGAACTACTATGGCTCGTCCGTGCTGGACTCCTCGTCTGCATTATTCTTCATATCATCTCGGCTGTATACTTGCGACTATACAGCAACGAAGCTAAACCTACGAACTATCACGTCAAAAATTACGTGAAAGCGACTATCAACAAGCGCACTATGTTATGGGCTGGTGTCCTTATTGCTTGTGGCGTTACGTTCCACATCCTGCATTTCACTGCCGGAGCACTTAACTTCGAAAATGGTTACAACCAACAAGAACTTACTCCTACTGCTACTTACGGTGCAGTCGCTACCAGCACTGTCGTTAATATTGATGGCGATGAGCAAATCAATATCTACGACTCGCCCGATGCTAATGAAAATTACAAAATACGCCACGACGTATACGGTATGGTTACTACGGAATTCGCTAACCCTGTCGCTGTCTTCGTCTATATCGTATTTGTATTCTGTGTCGCTTTCCATCTTAGCCACGCCATCCAAAGCGGATTGCACACCTTAGGCATACAAGGACGCAGATTCACGCCTTTTATCCGTATCGCAAGCATCGCTATTGCGTTCCTAATTTTTTGTTCACTTTGTATTCTTCCGGTCGGTGTATATGCTAAATCACTACTCGGATGCTGTATAGGAGGTATGTAATGATTCAAGTAAATAGTAAAATACCGGATGGACCTATCCAAACCAAATGGGATAGCCACAAATTCAATATGAAACTTGTCAATCCGACCAACAAACGCAAGTTCAAAATACTTGTCGTAGGAACCGGACTTGCTGGTGCATCTGCTGCTGCTTCATTCGCTGAACTTGGCTACAGAGTTGAATCCTTTACTTTCAATGACTCCGCTCGTCGCGCCCATAGTATCGCTGCACAAGGCGGTATTAATGCAGCAAAAAATTACCAAAACGACGGCGATAGCATCTGGAGATTATTCTACGATACCGTTAAAGGTGGCGACTTCCGCGCAAGAGAAGCAAACGTATACCGCTTAGCACAAGTCAGCGTTAATATCATCGACCAATGCGTTGCACAAGGTGTCCCATTCGCTCGCGATTATGGTGGAATGCTATCTAACCGCTCCTTCGGCGGAACCCAAGTATCCAGAACATTCTACGCAAGAGGACAAACGGGACAACAACTCCTGCTCGGTGCATACCAAGCATTGATGAGACAAGTCCACGCTGGAACAGTCCAACTGCACACCAGAATTGAAGTCCAAGACATAGTCATCATTGATGGCTTTGCTCGCGGTATCGTTACACGCAACTTAGTTACAGGTAAGGTTGAATCCCACTGGGGAGACGCTGTATGTCTTGCTACTGGTGGATATGGCAACGTATTCTATCTCTCTACTAATGCAATCGCCTGCAACGTTACCGCTGCATTCAAAGCATACAAGAAAGGTGCATACTACGCTAATCCTTGCTATACTCAAATCCACCCAACCGCTATTCCACAAAGTGGAGACCACCAATCCAAACTTACACTTATGAGTGAGTCACTGCGTAATGATGGTAGAATTTGGGTGCCAAGAAACGAAGGCGATAAACGCCCTCCACAAGACATCCCTGAAAGCGATAGATATTACTACTTAGAGGAAAAATATCCTTCATTCGGTAATTTATGCCCACGCGATATTGCTTCACGTGCTGCTAAGCAAGCGTGTGATGCGGGACTCGGCGTTAGCGCTACCGGTCGCGGTGTATATCTTGACTTCGCCGAAGCAATTCAACGACTCGGTAAAGACATAGTAGCCGATAGATACGGCAACCTATTCGAAATGTATGAACGCATTACCGGCGATAATCCTTACGACACACCTATGAAAATTTATCCTGCTTCCCACTACACTATGGGCGGTCTATGGGTAGATTACAACCTTATGAGTAGCATACCCGGACTACACGTCCTCGGCGAAGCTAACTTCTCCGACCACGGTGCTAACCGCCTCGGTGCAAGTGCATTGATGCAAGGTCTGGCTGATGGCTACTTCGTTATTCCTTACACTATCGGCGATTTCCTTGCTACAAATTCCGGCAATCTCGCTAAAATTGATGAGACACATCCTGAATTCAAAAAGACAGAGCAAGAAGTTAATGACAAAATTAACAAATTGCTCAGTATCAAAGGAAAGAAAACACCTACCCAATTCCATAAAGAACTCGGTAATGTTATGTGGAACAATGTTGGTATGGGACGCAACGAAAAAGGTCTTAAAGAAGCACTACAACGCATCCCAGAAATCAGAGAAGAATTCTGGAAAAACCTTAACGTCCCTGGCGAATGCGATAACATTAACCAAGCGTTAGAAAGAGCAAGCAGAGTCGCCGACTTCTTAGAATTCGCTGAAGTTCTTACTTGGGACGCTCTCGAAAGAGAAGAATCCTGTGGAGGACACTTCCGCGAAGAACATCAATACCCTGATGGCGAAGCAAAACGCGACGACGAAAACTTCGCTCACGTTGGTCTCTGGGGCTACACCGGTTACGGCAATAAACCAGAACGCGGTAAAGAAGAACTTGAATTCAACGACTGCCATTTGGCTGTCAGAAGCTACAAGTAAGACAAAAAAATAATATCTCTACGGAAGCATCACTCTTCCGTAGAGATAGTTATTCACTAAAAAAACTACCCCATAAAAATATTTTTTCTAACTAATATACTAATATCATTATGAAATTTATCACAACCACCACACTAATCTTTGCACTCGCAATATCAATCTCATCCTCACAAATCACAACAAGTATTATTGACAACAAACCAAACACAAAAGAGGTAAAAATGGATAACGAATATCCAAAATACGAAATCACTGTTACGCAAAACGGCACAGAACTCGGAAAAATTCTAATCGAAACTTTCCCCGATAAAGCACCTAAACATAGCGCTAACTTTGATAGCTTAGTGTCTATCGGATTCTACGATGGCACCGTATTCCATAGAGTAATCCCCGGCTTTATGATTCAAGGCGGAGACCCTAATTCCAAAAATTCCCCAGACGATAGAACATTATGGGGAACCGGAGACCGCACTCAAACACGCGTCCCAGCTGAATTCAACAAGGGATTAGAGAATTGGACACACAAACGCGGCATCCTATCTGCTGCTCGTAGTAACGACCCTAACAGCGCTACTTCCCAATTCTTTATTATGCACGCCGATGCTCCGCATTTAGATGGGCAATACTCTATATACGGACAAGTGCTGAGCGGTATGGAAGTTGTAGATGCTATTGCTACTACTCCCAAAAATGGACAAGACCAACCTAATAACAACATTACAATGAAAATAGTTAAGGTCTCAAAATAAAGCGCAATACGATATAAACATAAGCAACTTATATCTTTCGCAAAAAACTAACCTTGGCTGCTCCAAACTGACGAGTAGTTATCGTTTCAAAAAAACCATATAGTTCAATGACGGTATGAACGGCTGTCTCTGCCACTATTATACCGTCATTGGCTAATATGCCTGCAGTTGTGAGCAATTCCAATGAAGCATTAACTATATCCGTCTTGTATGGTGGGTCAAGAAATAGTAGGTCTATTGGCGTATTCTCTGCACCACTTTGAGTTACTAATGCCTGATGCCCAATGTATTGCAACGCATCTAAATTCAATATCTTATATGTCTCCAATGCCTGCGATACCATTTCTATACTATTACGTATATACTCCACTGCTTTCCCACTCTTATCTACAAAATAGGCATACTTTGCTCCCCTACTCAATGCTTCCAATCCGAGCATTCCTGCACCGGCACAAACATCGGCTACTACACTACCATCTATGTCTATGTAGTTGTTTAGCACATTGAATATTGTTTCACGCATTGCGTCTTGAGTTGGACGAATTCCCGTTGGCAATTTTGCACTGAAATTTCGCCCCTTATATTTACCTGATATGATTCGCATATTCTAATTCAATTTTTTCCAAATTTACACCTTTTTTCTCAATTAATTACTTAAATCTATATGAAAAAATTCCTCTTAATCCTGTTAACACTCATTGCTACTTCTGCAATGGCATCTGCACAAGATTTCGCCGGAGGCAATGGAACTGCCGAGAGTCCCTACCTCATTAGCACCGTAGAACATCTTAACTCTGTCCGGATGTTCAACACAAAAACTTACGCAGACATCCACTTCTCTAAAAACTAAGTCCCCCTATATAAATCTCGTATAGGACTTCGACTATATCTGGACATCCTGCGAAGAATACGACTTCCCCGTATTCCAATGGCAAAACTGCACCGTAGGCATCAATAACAAACCATCTGCCAACATTGCCACCAATGCTCTATATCCCAATCCAACAAACGACAACTACAAAGGAGTTCATTACTTGCGGATACAAATCGGAGGTGATGTGAAAATAGAAAAAGTTGTAGTAAATTAACGAAATATATATCCATATTATAAAAAATTCATTACTTATTCGTATTTTTGCATTTCTAAAATTTACAAAATTATCTATTTTAACCATTATCCAATAATCTATGGCAACTTCTTCTAATGATGACAAAAAAATAATTTTCTCCCTCATCGGAGTTAGCAAAATATTCCCACCACATAAGCAAGTCCTAAAAGACATCTACTTATCGTTCTATTATGGTGCAAAGATAGGTATCATCGGACTTAACGGCTCTGGTAAATCTACATTGCTGAAAATAATTGCCGGTATAGAAAAATCCTATGTCGGCGAAGTAACATTCTCACCGGGCTACTCCATCGGTATGCTCTCCCAAGAGCCAATATTAGATGACAATATGACCGTTAAGGAAGTCATTCAACAAGGTATGCAGCACATCGTTGACCTACTGAATGAATACGAAGAGGTTAGTGCCAAATTCGCAGAGCCAATGGACGACGACCAAATGCAAAAATTGATTGATAGACAAGGCGAACTTACCGAATTGCTTGAAGCACACGATGCGTGGAATTTGGATAACAAGTTGGAACGTGCTATGGATGCTCTGCGTTGTCCCGCTGGAGACCAGAAAATACAGTATCTCTCCGGTGGCGAAAGACGCCGTGTTGCACTCTGCCGTCTCCTACTTACTGAGCCGGACATCCTCCTACTTGATGAACCTACCAACCATTTAGATGCAGAATCTATTGACTGGTTAGAGCAACATTTGCAGCAATATAAAGGCACCGTCATCGCCATTACACACGATAGATACTTCTTAGATAACGTTGCCGGCTGGATTCTCGAACTCGATAGAGGCGAAGGCATTCCATACCAAGGCAATTACAGCGCTTGGCTAGAGCAAAAATCTAAGCGCTTAGAGCAAGAAGGAAAACAAGAATCTAAACGACAAAAAACACTAGAACGCGAATTGGAATGGGTGCGTATGTCCCCAAAAGCAAGACACGCCAAGGCAAAAGCCAGATTGCAAGCATACGAAAATATGCTAAACGAAGATATTAGAGAGAAGGAAGAAAAATTGGAATTATTTATTCCGAATGGACCAAGATTAGGGAATAACGTAATTGATTGTATTTCCATATCCAAAGCATTTGACGATAAACTATTAGTTGAAAACTTAAGTTTCAAACTTCCACCTGCTGGTATCGTTGGTATAATTGGACCTAATGGTGCAGGAAAAACTACGCTATTCCGTATGATTATGGGACACGAAAAGCCCGACTCCGGCGAATTCAAAATCGGAGAAACCGTTGTTGTCGGATATGTAGACCAGCAACACGTTGATATTGACCCAGATAAAACCGTTTGGGAGGTAGTATCCGAAGGATTGGAGGATATTACTATTGCCGGACGTAGTTTCAACTCGCGTGCTTATGTCGCTAAATTCAATTTCAGTGGTGCTGACCAACAAAAGAAATGCGGTATCCTCTCCGGTGGTGAGCGTAATCGCTTGCATCTCGCTCTTACATTGAAGAAAGAAGCCAACGTCCTACTCCTCGATGAACCAACTAACGATATAGATGTCAATACATTGCGTGCATTAGAAGAGGGCTTAGAAGCATTTGCTGGATGTGCCGTAGTTATCTCTCACGACCGCTGGTTCCTTGATAGAATTGCTACTCACATCCTCGCTTTTGAAGGCGACAGCCAAGCATATTTCTTCGAAGGCGGTTACAGCGAATATATGGAAAACCGCAAGCAGAGATTAGGCAATGTTGAACCTACTCGCGTCCGTTATAAGAAATTGCAATAAATACGCTTCACTAAGGTGCAACATAGAACTATCTATCTTGCACCTTATTAATTAGTGTTATCCCCATTCTACCCTCAATTTCATTGATACTCAACGCTCCAACTCGCACTATTTGCGGCTTCCCAATTAAACTAATAACCGTAGATTCCTGCTTCAATACACAATCTCCATCATCAATAATCGCTGCAATCTGCCCATCCAATTCACTCTTCACTTCCTCCAAATTCGTTGCCGATTTATTTCCAGCTATATTCGCAGATGTAGCAGCAATAGGATGCTCCACTGCATCTATGAACCGCTTGCATACGCTATTAGATGGGAAACGTATCGCTATCGTTCCACTTCCCGATGTTACCACCGATGGCACTATCGGCTTGCTCTTTATTATCATCGTAAGCGGACCGGGCAAAAAATAATGTGCCAATTCATAAAATAAATCCGGCACTATATCACTCACCATTTGAACCATTGATATATCCGATATATGCGCCGATAACGGCTTCTCATATCCTCTATTCTTAATTCTATAAATCGCATCTACTGCTTGCTCATCAAATATACTTGCTCCAATTCCATAAACCGTCTCTGTTGGAAACGCTACAACTGCCCCAGAACGTATTAATTCTGACGCCACCAATATATCATTTTCTGATGTTCCTAACACTTTTGTATTATTTATTTGCATTGTTTTCATTTTATTTTATTAACATTGTAATTAATTGTTAAATTTTATTTATATTATAATTCTACACTTACAAATATAAGCAATTTTTTTATCATACATACATATATTCTAATATGAAACCTATACGCAGTTTTGTTGTAACCGCAACATTACCCCCAAAATTAGAGAAACTGAAGGAATTAGCAAATAATTACTTCTGGAGTTGGAACTCCGATTCACGCGAACTATTCGTCCGTATGGATAGGCAACTCTGGGAAGAAGTGCAACACAATCCCGTTCAATTACTCAACAAAATCCCAACTTACAAGCTACAGCAACTCGCTGAACAAACCGATTTCATTAATTATGTAGATTGGATTTACGCCAAATACGATAAGTATATGAAAGAGGATACGTGGTTCAGCCACGCTTATCCTGCTGAAAAAGGTGTTATCGCCTACTTCAGCCCAGAATACGGCATCAACGAAAGCTTTCCTAACTACTCCGGCGGTCTCGGGGTTCTATCCGGCGACCATATGAAAAGCGCCAGCGACTTAGGATTACCTCTCGTGGGCATTGGCTTGCTATACCAACAGGGATACTTCCGCCAAATCCTCTCTAACAACGGCTGGCAAAACGAAACATACAACTACAACGACTTCTACACAATGCCTCTCACATTGATTAGAGACGATAAAGACGAGCCAATTAAGATTTTCGTCGATATGCCTATCGGACGCGTATTCTCTTACATCTGGCAACTAAATGTCGGCAGAATTAGATTGCTCTTCCTTGATACTAACATTGAAGAAAACAAATCTACGCAAATGAAATCCATTACCGACGCTCTGTATGGTGGAGATAGAGAAACTCGTATCCAACAGGAAGTCATTCTCGGTATTGGTGGTATGCGTGCTATGGATGCCATTGGCATCAATCCGGAAGTCGTTCATATTAACGAAGGACACGCTGCTTTTGCGCTTCTTGAAAGAACTCGTATGCTTATGAAAAAGTATAACTTGGATTTCAAATCTGCCCGCAACCTCAACAACGCAAGCGCTGTATTCACTACTCATACGCCTGTCCCTGCTGGAAACGAAGCATTTGATACCGGAAAAATTGACGCATACCTAAATCAATATTACAACGAATTCGGACTCTCAAAAGAAACATTTTGCGAACTCGGTCAATTCGGAAAATACAACTCCAATGAGGCATTTTCTATGACCATACTCGGACTCGGTATGACATCTTACCGCAATGGCGTTAGCAAATTGCACGGCGTAGTTTCACGCGATATGTGGTCTAAACTTTGGCGTAATTTCCCTGTGGATGAAGTGCCTATCTCTTCTATCACAAACGGTATCCACACATCCACTTGGGTCGCACGAGAGTTCGCCGAACTATTTGACCGCTACCTCTCGCCACATTGGAGATACCTACCCGACCAAGCCGATTGGAGCAAAGTCCACCTCATTCCAAATGAAGAAATTTGGAGAGAAAAACAAAGACGCCGTGTTCGGCTCGTCCTATTTGCGCGCGAATATCTGAAGACCAGAAGCAAACGACTATTCCCATCTGACTCTAAATCAACACCTAACCAAGTGCTTAATCCTGATGCTCTTACTATCGGTTTCGCACGCAGGTTCGCTACATACAAACGCGCCAATTTGATATTCAAAAACATTCCACGTCTAAAGGAAATTCTTACAAATCCAGAGCGTCCTATACAGATAATTATATCCGGTAAAGCACATCCACACGATACACAAGGAAAGGAAGTCATACAATCCATTATCCATACTGTTCGCCAAAATGGCTTAGATAAAAATGTAATATTCCTTGAGGACTACGACTTAGTTATCTCCCGTATGATGGTAAAAGGATGCGATGTCTGGCTCAACAACCCAATCCGTCCACTCGAAGCAAGCGGAACAAGCGGTATGAAAGCGGCTCTCAACGGCACACTAAACCTATCTATACTTGATGGATGGTGGGATGAAGCATACAACGGCAACAATGGCTTTGCTATTGGAGTTGGCGACCAACACGAAAATACAGAGGAAATAGAATTGGTTGAATCCGAAATGATTTACGACTTGCTCGAAACCGTTATCGCTCCTACCTTCTACAACCGTTCCGCTACCAATGTCCCGGACGACTGGGTTAAACTTATGAAAAATTGTATTGAAACCAATGCACCTACTTTCTCTACTTCACGTATGGTGAAAGAATACGCTGTCCGCTTTTACATACCTGCTCTCAATAGTTACAAAGAGTTATCCGAAAACTTTGGTGCTAATGCAAAGGCATTGCAACAATGGAAAGATAAAATTATCGGAGAATGGAGTAATGTTCGTATCAATAAAATTGATGTTTCTAACGACGCAACTTTGGATATGAACGAGCAAGCATCCGTTTCTGCTCATATCTCGCTCGGTAATGTCATTAAGCCGGAAGATATAATAGTTCAAGTGTATTACGGAACATTAGACCATAACAACGAAATTACTTCGCCGGCTACTAAGGAAATTACTATGCGAAAACAAGAGGGCGACCAATACGTTTACGAAGGTGATTTCTCATTCCACGAAAGCGGTGTGCAGGGCTTCACTTTGCGCGTCCTACCTACTCACAACCTACTTGCATCCAATACTGACCTATACCTCGCTACTTGGGCACAGCCATAACTATAACACAGACAGACACATAATAACAATGCCCTATGGATTTGAATCCGTAGGGCATTACTATTATTAACGCTTCCGCTTCGCTTCAACTATTCAGTTAGAGCTGCTGCTGCGCGTTTGTTGCGCCAATATTTGCGTTCTGCTTTTGCTTCATCATCAGTTTTTGGTCCTGCTGGTGGAATTTGCAATACTTGCCCAGGGAAAATAATATCTGGATTACGTATGATACTGGTATTTGACTGCCAAATCTTAGGCCATTGGAATGGGTCACCGTAAATCTCCGTTTTACCGGAAATATTCCACAGGCAATCTCTGTCTTGCGCCCAGGTGCCTACTGTATAGCCAGAAATTTTCTTCTCACGATAGAGACCTTTTATGTCTCTTGCATCTGTGATAATTCTTTCAAAGAATTCTGGTAAAACAGCAATCTTTTCTTTACGCAACTCATTGAGTTCGTTCTCTAATGCTACTACATCAGCGCGTCTATCGGCTAATACATCATTAGAGAGACCTTTCATTTGTCTGATTTTGCCTTCAATCACACCGAGACGCTGGCGAAATGCCTCTACATCTGCATCTGTTGCACCGATGAGAGCGAGTATTTGCTTGTTGCAATCTTCTAAATTTGCTTGTTGAGTTGCCAAATCAGTTTCTGCTTGGACAATCGCTGCCTTGAGGTCAGCCAAGTTTCTCGCAAGTGCATCTATGCGTTGATTATATTGCTCAATGCGTGCATCTGCTTCTTCGCAAGTGAGTTCTAAGTCCGGCTTGCTTTCTGGCGGTGGTGGCACTTTATCTGCCGCAAAGGATGCTGAACAAGCAATGAACACCAATAGTAGGGTTAAATTTAACTTTTTTTTCATTGTTGCCTCCTAATTACGGTTGAACTGTGTAATCGGGCCATACATTTGGCCAGACCGACAGTCGTTGTTTAACAATTTCTAATCTGCTGTTGCAATCGTTTGCTTCTTGGGTGCGAGCTTTTAACTCTGCTTCCACTTTTGCCTTTGCACTTTGTGCAGATAGGATTTCACTATTGAGTGATTTTTCTTGGCGTCTTAACTCCGCAATCTTTGCTAATTGCTCATCGTTTATATGGCAAGTGCAACTTGACATTATTATACTTGACGCTACAACTAACAAACCCATCGAAGCCAATGACACGGCTTTTTTAAGTTTCATTTAAGTTCTCCGTTTTTTTATAAAAAATACTATATTATGTAATGATACAATTTAATCATTTTTTCTTAATTTACCACTATTATTTTTTTATTTCCTTCTTTTTTTGCAAAAATAAAGGGCTCAACCGGAATTGAGCCCTTTATATCTACGTCAATACGAGATTATCTTGCTACGGTAAACATAGTGGATTTCTCTATTAACTTGCCGTCTATTATGAACATTACGTTGTATGTTCCGGATGGCAATTTCGATACATCTATCGATATATTATGAACACCTGCAGATATATTGCCATTATGCAACGTCATCAGTGTGTTTCCTGTTATATCGTTAAGTGTTATCAATACCATTGCATCTTTGCTAACGCTATATTCTACGTTCGTTCTGTCTGATGCTGGATTTGGTGATGCTTCGCCAAATATTGCATTTGCACTATAATTAATACTAACTAATTTGGTATCTGAGTATTTATAGTTACCATTAAAGTCGTTTATTTTCAATCTGTAAGCGTATTTATAACCATAATTTACATCTGTATCAAACAAGTCGTAATTTGACTCCGAAGTAGTGAAACCATTTGCTTGTTGTGTGCCGACTACATCAAATAGACCAATTATGTTATTACTAACATTGGCGCGTTGCACTTCAAAATTTGAAGTATTGTATTCTGATGCTGTTGCCCAATTTAATGCAACTTTCTTGCCTATTGGCGTTGCATCAAATGCGGATAATACAACAGCTAAAGTTGGCTCATCGTAATTAAATTCATCGCCTATATCGTTGAATATACCAGATAAAAATGCCGTTGCATTCTTCAAGTGACGCCAATCAATAGCAGTAAATACTACATTTCTATCTATCATCTTAGAAGCAACACAGCTAACCCATTTCTCCAAGCCAAGTGTATTGTTTGGCTTCATATTAATAGTGTTGTTGTTTAAGAAGTAGTAAGCAATAAAGTTCTTACCATAATTGGTATCTATCATTCTGAATTGAGATGGTTCTGGGAAAGCATCAACAAGCGTAGTCATTGTATCAACGCCAACATAACCTGTTTCAGCAACATCTATCACATAACCAATGTTATGGTTCAAACCTTTGATTTGAATTGGTGTTGTTGTATAGTTTGTTGGATGATTTGCACGTAAAACGTTATCTTGTAATTCTTTATTCAATTTGTCTGTCAAATCATTGTTTTCTCTCAATATCTCTTGGCTTGCAAGTATCAATGAGGTCTTGTGCGTTGGTGTACCTGAATTTGCATAGTTTATTAAACTTTCCTTCTCCCAATATGAGAGGGATTTATCGTGTCCATCCGACCAAATTACAGCATTATATACCGAATAGTTTATATTGCGTGATTCCCAGCCAGTTCTCTCTAATACGTCAAATGTATAACTTCCCAATGGGTCTGTCTCACTTCCAATTAACGTAAATCCTAAATTATTCAATGCCTTAACAAGCGTATCATAATTTAATTTTCCGGCAACGATATCTTGTTCAGTTCTATTGGGATTTTTACCATCATACAAGGAAACGTGTGAGTTTTCAGCAGATACGAGAAGATTTAGTTTCGCTTGTGGAACAAAGAAGCGGGCTTTGCTTGTATACGTATTGTTTGCTGGATACTCATCTCTATTTGTTGTGAATGCAGCATCCACATCTACTCTAATTGTATAAACAGGAGTAACTGTTGTCATCATATTACTGAATTCTGGAATTGGCGGATTGCTTGTGCCAAGTTGTTCATAAGGTGTTGGTCTGAACGTGCTATCTGTAAAAAATAGCAATTCTTGCTCTTCGCCTACTGCAAGTGATACTTTTTGAGTTTGTGGAATTATTGCATTACCACCTGTTATAGAACAAGTTATAGGAACATCCGATATATAATTTTGCCCGTTATTCCTAACCAATGCTTTCACAACAACTGCTTCTTTTTTGTGAAGCATTATATATTCTGCATCGTTAAATTTATTTGTGCTACTATTATTCATATAAGCTGCCGGAGCAGTTATATTCCTAATTTCTATATCACGCAAATAACGCTTTGAGGTGAAATCTATTGCTCCAATATTATATCCTTTACCTAGTATTGCTCTTGATTTGTTATCAATATCCACTGTCACATCCGTAAGCAAAAGACCTCTATCTAACAATGATACTGTATTTGCAATCGTTGTATCATTCATTCTAAGTATATTATATCTACCAGCCAAATCTGTTGTGAAGTTATATCTTCTGCTTGCTAAGTCAGCATTAAAGTTATATACTACAGAATGTTTATCCATTCTTGTCCAATTTATCCAATTACGCAATGTGTTGTATTCTGATGCGAAACCACCGTTATCTACCAATCTACCTCTGTTATCTAATTCAAAGAAGCGAACGTATGTTTGGATTGCACTTGTTGCGTATGTGCCGTATGATGTGCGAATTCTATCAAGATAGAACGAGTTGTAATCAATATTTACTTTACCTACTTGTGGATTTTGACCTTTAATCGCAAAACCTGCTGCATAATCGTAATTTACTGTGTTATCTATTCGCAAATATGTTGCATTATTTACAACATCATATTTAGTCAAATCAAATAACCTAATTGCGGCTATGGCATTTTGAGTTGTTACTATACCTGTGCTTGTGCCGGCAATATCATCCATCAATATTGTGTTATTGAACAATGATGCATTAACCTCTCTCCTTACGTCTGACAACTCGCAAGGTGTGATAGAAATTCCATATCTATTTGATGGCTGCGTGCGAGTTTTGTAAGTTATTCCATAAATTAAGTTATTAGTAAGTTTATATGTTCCTACTTCCGCTGGAATTGGGAACACAACAGAATTTAATGTTAAGGATACCGATGGTTCTACTATATATATACCGGATGATGTCACATCTGAAGCCACATTATCTATTTCATTTCTCTCAATTACAGCATTAAGATTATTATAACTTAGGTCTAAACCATCCATCAAATTAACGTCTCTTACTTCGCGTCCGAGCATAATTCCTGCTGTTGGTAATTGTGCGGTAAGTCCACCGACAACGCCACTTATTCTATTATGACTAACTTTTGCATTCTCTTCAAATCCTAAGAATATTCCTGCACAATACACATTAGATATGTAGTTGTTATCAAATGTATTATTCTTGTTATACATTGGAACTATTGTTGTGCCATTTTCTACCATTCCGCCCATTCCTAATGAAACGATACCATAACCAAAGCCACTTATAATATTTCCTTGAACTGTGTTATTATTCGCATTCATTTTATCTAAGGAATACATTATATTGTTAATTCTTGCGGCTGGCAATGGGAAGTTCCTTATAAATACTCCTGATGATATTGCTTTTGATGTCAATCCATCATCAGACAAATTATCCGCATAAGTAAATTCCTCTGTATTTGAATTATATGTGACCAATGGTATATCCGCTGCATATCCTGCTGTCGGCTCTGAAACGCCATCCATTCTACAATTCTTTATTGTTATATTATGCGAGCCAGCATCTAAATAAAATGGTACCGCAAATCCTTTACCTCTATAACTCTTAGCGCCTTGCAATATTATCTGTATATTCTTACGAACACCACCATCAAATGTGATGTAGCCATTTGAATTACCATAATACTTCTTATATACTGGGTCAGTCACTACATTCACAGCGGCTGAATCATTTGTAGTCGTATATGCTTGTCCAAATACTATTCCATATCCATCTTGATTTGTAATTCTAAATTGTATCGGAGTTTGCTCGCCCATCAATATATCACTCGGCTGGAATGTTATTGTTGCATTTGGTCCGGCTCCTTCTATACGAGAACGGAAATCTGGTGCTAATTGTGTAACACCATCAAATATATATTGGTTATCAATCAATTTGAATACAACATTACCTCCTACTCCTTTTCTAAATAAATCCGCTACTGCTGCGTTAAATGTTGAATATGTTCCGCCTTGACCTATTGTCATTGTTCCTACTAAACCCGGCTGAACATTAACTGTGTAAGTATATACCAATTCTTCGCCATTCGCCTGCATTATCGTAAATACAAAATAATATGCTCCTACTTCCGTTGGAACAAACAGTTTGTTAAATCTAAAATTCGACGGTGTGCTAGTTACATTATCCAAATAACTATTATCTGTATATACAATCATTGTATCTGCTCCCAAAATACGTGTAACGACTAAACTAGCAGCAGAACCATTTATGTCCTCTGTTCCTAAATTTGTTATGCTAAATGTAGGTGTGCTTGGATAGCGATACGATGTTGCTTCTGGCGTAACCAATGCTGGCTTTGGTAAATTGTATGGCTCGGTAATACGGAAATACATTGGCTCGCCACTCTTAGGCCATCCGTCATTCGTCAATATTGCATCCGTATTACCAGGATTAAGTGCGCGGATGGATGCTGTAATCATATAATTACCTACTGCCATATCTGATGTAATCAACTTATTCGTTGTTACTATTTGGCGAACAGTAAGCGGATTTAGCGGATTAGTTGTAGTAGTAAAAGTATCTATAAATGTTTTACTTGTTGGACCAATTATTTCTGCTGTAAATTCCAATGAATAGATTGGATGAATTCCATTATTACGCATTTGGTACTCTAATGGTAATTCATATCCCTTTGAAACAGAATAGAGATAAGAAGCCGACGGAACCGGACTTGTATGTGGAACTAACACTGCCTCTAACTCAGTATCATATTCATAAGTCACATAGAAATGCTCCGTTATGTAACTCATCGGCGAAAGTTGATTATCAAAAGTCACCTCCACTGTATATGTTCCTGCTGGCAACACATTTGTATTTATCAAACCGGCATTAGCGCTACCATTAGGATAAGTTGCGCTACCGGTTGTATATTTGAAATTATACAAATATACTGCACCTACATTACTTCCACCTATTGTAATCTCTGGACTACCTAACGAATCCGTTGCTTGATATATAACTACACCAGATGGATTCTTTATCAAATAGGTTATTATTGGCGGCGGGGCTACTGATAATGCACGATAAGTAAGAATACCAGGATATTGGCTCACTGTCAATGGACGACCAACTAATAGTTGTGTTCCATCTGCTGGAACTACGCCTCTATACTCTGCTTGTGGCAACAATATTTCGAATGTCGAAATGAGATTATTCACAAATTCATTATTCAGATAATATCTTACATCAACTCTATACTCACCTGCCTCCGGCGAACTCATATTAAATATTCCATTGCTTCCTGCATACATACCTTCTGCCATTGGAACGCGAGATGTTATCTCTGTTCCAAAATCTGGACCTAACAATATTAGGGTATCTCCTGCTCCCATACCGCTCTTTGCACGATATACGACTACATTATCTGATAATCTCGTTATGGTATATGAGTATTGACCCGGCGAGCCAAAACTCTTTTCCTTAAAATAGATAATGCCAGGATTTTGTGCTACCGGCATTGTTATACCTGCATAATAAGTAGAATTATGCTCCGGATAAATACCTCGCAATTCATTAACACCAAACCCCTCCACATTCAAGCGGGCATTCAAATTATATGCATTATCTGCCCAATACATAGTAGCAGAAAGAATATCATCTGATGCACTCCTTATATACTCTGATGTTCCTGCTGGCGTAGGATAAGTAGACCAACCCATAAAATTTAACTCTCCATAAGCATCGTCTGGTTGTTGGTCTGCCATCATTACCACTGCTATATTTCCGCCAGTGTACTCAAATGAATTATCAAAAGTGTAAGTATACCATTGCTCAATATCAACAAAATCGTCCATTGTATAATTGGTGAGCACAGTGGTAAAGCCATTTGCTTCCCAAGCAGCAACGTTCGCATCGCCAAAAGAATTGAACGACGGTGGAATAACATCACCCGGATTAGTAGTTGTTGTAGAAACATTTTTCAGCAGAATGGATATATCGTGCATTGGCGATGACGGACCATAAACTGCATCTATATTTAGAACAACCCATAGAGACAATTCATTTATAATACCCGGATTACTATTGATCTGCTCTGCGGTGTAAATGACAACTGTGCGTGTATTGTTCCAATACCCGATAAAATCACTAAATGTCATAGCATCCGTTACCGCATCTCCTGTGACTGGGTCATACGGACCGATATACCGATACTCTGCGAGTAGGGAATTAGTGTTACTTACCGACAATACGCACATACCTACTAACAAGAGAAGCGCTGTCGCAAATAACGATTTGATTTTTGAAAATTGATAAATCTTCATTGAAAATACCTTTTAATTAATTTATATAATAAGAATAATCTGTTTTTTGTGCTATAAACACTTTTACCAAATATAAATATAACATTTCATTTTTAATTCACAAAACATTTAGCATAAACTTTTATTAACAAATACACCTTTTCTATATATTATTGCTCTCTGAGCAAATAATATGTGAATTTTTTTTGACATAAACAAAAATATCTTTGTATTATGGTGAAAAAAAAGTATATTACGAATATTATTTGTTGCAACTACTTTATCGGCTCGCATTGAAACGCTATTTAATTTTCTCTATCGCAATGTCTATCTGCACATTTGCATACTTACACGCCCAGCCAATCAGTGTGCTAAATAATGAGCATTACGAAGATGCAGCAAAGAAAAATAAACAGCAACTATTTGACTTCCGTTTAGAATACAGAAGCAATGTTGCCTCTATGAGATACGACAAAGATGGAACTGAAATATTAGACGACACATTGCTATTTACCGACTCAAGCGAAGTAGAACACAAATACCCATATACTACCGATTTATCGCAGTATATTTTTAACTTAAACGTTGGATACATCGGCATAAAAAACTTATCTATTTATGCAAATATGCCGATAATACATACTAACATCTTGGAAAAATTTAGATACGACACAGCCGTCTCCCAACGATACGAAAGAAATAATGTCTCCAAGACATACATTGATGGCGTTCATCTTAATGCCGCATATAGATTTGACTTTAATTATGTGGATGTTAATTTGCTCGGAGGATTGTTCCTTCCATTCTACAACTATGATAAAAATACCGACTCATTAGATTTGCCGATTAACAACAAATCCATTGAACTCGGCAAAGCATTTGAAACAAAAATTGGCGCGATTATTGACGTAAATATCAAACCGGTTCGGCTATCTCTTGGCGCCGTATTCAACCAGCGAAGCGAGGACTTCACTAATAGAATGCTCTACAACTTCCGTGCCGGTCTTAATAGCGTAGCCAATACTGAGATATACGCCAACCTCACTTATTGCTCTCCTATCGGCGACTACGAAGAGAAGTATAAAGCAACTTATTGGCGACAAGTGCTATGGGAACGATACCTAAATATTGACATCGGCTTCTCTATGTATTTCTCTGAAAGCATTTACGCTAATGTTGCATACGCTGTTAAACTATTGGGCGAAAATTCCATAGCAACACGACAATTTAGCATTAACCTCGGTTACATTCTATACCAAAACTAAAGAATACACTAATATAATTATTTTATACATATACTAAAAGGTACTTAAAATGGCAAAAATATTCATTGAAGGTAATGAAAGCTGCGCTGTAGATGGCGAAGATTGGAAAAATGCCGAACTACTTGGATTCGAACTATCCAAACGTGGTCATACTATTGTTAGCTCTGCTCGTAAAGGCATCGCCGAAGCGGCTTTTGTCGGAGCAATTAGAGGTAATGATAACTCTACTCGCATCGCTATTGACTGCAGCGAAATCAATCTGCCGCGAACTACTAAATTCACTAAAGAAATCATCGCCGATAATTTCTTTGATATGAAGATGAAAAATTGCATCAACTCTGATGCCTTTATCTTTATGCCCGGAGGATTCGCCGTCCTATCTAATCTATCTATCATACTACAACTCAAACAACTCGAACTTATGGGCAACAAGCCCGTTGTATGTGTGGGCGACCAACTTGAAGAAGGTCTTAATATTTTCGGATTCTACAACGAAGAAGTTGTCGATAGTTTTTTGAACATCCACTTCATCGATACTATCAACGAAGCCATTGATATTGTTGAAAAGCATTTTAGAAAATAAAATCGCTTACTGAGAGAAGACGCCATACCTAACTTAGATATGGCGTTCTTTCTGTTGCATTCCCAATCCTTGCATTCCTCATCCTTGCATTTTTGCTTTTAACTATATCTCTAATATCCGCTCCACTTCCCTAAGCGTCTCACTCAATACATCATTCACTATCACATAATCAAAATCCTTACTCAAATATATCTCTTCGGCTGCTCTATTTAATCGCCTATTTATTTGCACGGCTGTCTCTGTATTCCGTTTCTCTAAACGTTCACGCAATACCTCCATACTTGGTGGCTGTAAAAAAATAAGCATAGTGTCATCACCATACTCATCACGTATTGAATACGCTCCCTTCACATCTATATCAAACAGCACCACACTTCCCTTCGCTGTTATACGCTCTACCTCCGATTTCAGCGTCCCATACAGATTCCCAAATATCTCCTCATACTCTATAAACTCACCATTAGCAATTCTTCGTTCAAATTCCTCTCGCTCTAAAAAATGGTAATGCTGCCCATCTACTTCACCTTCACGCTTTGGGCGCGTTGTGCTTGATATGGAGAACTCTACATTGGAACACTTTTGCAGAATATGATTAGATACTACGGTCTTTCCACCGCCACTTGGTGCGGATAATACAATTATTTTTTTCATATTAATATCTTAGTATGTAATGTTAATTAAATTGTGGCAATTTCAATATTTCATTTCGTTCCGGATAATTCGCTCGTGCATTTTTGAAGTAACGCGTAAACTTATCATCAGACAACTCGTAATTCGCTTTCATCTCCATTGAGGTCTTTATTAATCCTCGAGATGCAGTCAAGCCCAAAAACAAATTCATATAATAAACCGAATGCAACCTATCCATCATATATGGATGCGAAACATCATTTATATGAGCAAGCACATCCTCCTTCGGAATGTTAAGCGAATACAACGCATTCAATTTATCTATAATCATCGGCGTAGAATTCCCCTTCCCCTGCAATGAATGCCCTGCTATATGCGGCGTAGCAATTAACGCTCTGTCTATCAACTCCCTATACTTAACCATCGGCTCATCTAGCCAAACATCTATCGCATAAGTAAGTGCATCCCCCCTCTGCAATAGCGCAGCACCATCATATACATCACCTCTCGCCGCCAAGATAAGCAATGAACCCGCTTTAACTCGCCCTATGCGTTCCGCACTCAACAAATTGTATGTCGGATACACACTATCTTTTGTGCTTGGAACGTGCATTGTAAGCACCTCGCAACGCTCAACTAATTCATCTATATCACAGAACTCAACTCCATCCTTTCGCTCTACCAATGGGTCACACACAACATAACGAATACCCATCAAATCCAAGTATCTTGCTACCTTTGTTCCGATATTTCCATATCCAATTATTCCAACTAACTTATCCGTCAACCCACTAAACTCATTGAAATGCGACCAATACAAAATAGAGAACACTACATATTCCGCTACCGAATTACTATTCGCTCCCAATGTCGCATAAAACTCTATGCCATTTCGTTGTAAGTAATTCGTATCCACGTGGTCAATACCGGTTGTAGCTGTTGCTACAAACTTAACATTCGTTCCAGCAAGCAGTTCCTCATTCACCTTAATCGTAGAGCGACATAGTAACGCCTCTGTCCCCGTATTCCGCAAATCCTCATTGCTCAAATTCGCATACACGTATGTATTGACGACATTTTTTTCTCTACAACCATCTGCTGTCAGACAATCATAGAGCATAGGAATATTGCTATCTACTGTAAAAATCATAATTAAAAATAAATTACTTCAATGAAACTTCCACCAACAAATCGCGATACGAAGTCAGCATCTTTGAACGCGAGATACAACCTATGTATTTCGTTCCTTCCACCACCGGCAAATTCCACGCTCCTGTAAGATTGAACTTAGCCATCACATCCTCTGCCGTATCCGACTTCTGCACTATTCCAACTGGCTGATGCATTATCGTATCTACCTTTATTTGCTCATACAATTCCTCATCAAACATTATACTACGAATATCATCCAAGGAAATCAATCCCATAAAATCGCCATCATCATTAAGCACAATAAAGGTATTCCTGCTTGAATGCGAAACCTCCTTTATTAAATCGCCCAGAAATCCACAAACGTTCACCGTCTTAAAATCCGTCTCCAATACATCCTCAAACTTCAGCAACGTAAGCACTGCTTTATCCTTGTCGTGCGTCAGTAACTCGCCTTTATTAGCCAGTCGCTTGGTATATACAGAATATTTTTCGAAGCGGTGAATGGTGATATATGCCACTGTTGTTGTAATTATAATTGGAGCAAACAGAGTATAGCCACCAGTAATTTCTGCTATTAAGAATATTGCAGTGAGTGGCGATTGCATTATTGCAGATAGCACACCAGCCATTCCAACAAGCGAAAAATTACGCTGCGATAAGACACCGAGTTCCAAATTATTCACCACTCCGCTAAACAAATATCCTGATATTCCTCCCAAAAACAGCGATGGACCAAACACTCCTCCTACTCCGCCTGCTCCTGTTGTTAGCGATGATGCAAAGGGCTTCAGCAAAATTATGAGAAAGAGAAAGAGTAGCACAAGCCATTTATCCTCACCCAAATTGTCAAACAAACTATTATCAAGCAACATTGATGGATGCTCACTGAACAGATGTGATAACGATTCGTATCCCTCTCCATAAAGCGGTGGAACTAAATATATTATCAGCCCAAGCAGTATTCCACCTACCGCTATTTTGGTAATCGGATGAACGAATTTGCTAAATCTATTTTCTACAAATTCCATTACAAGCGTAAAATATAAGCCCACTATACCGCAGAACAATCCAAGCACCACATAGTATAGCGAATTGTATATGTTAAATTGCTCGAATACAGCAAAGCCAAACACTACATTCTGCCCTAAAAACAATGCCGATAGCAATGAGCCGGTAACCGCTGATATTAGTAGTGGTATCAGAGATGCTACGTTCATCTCTATCATCAATACTTCTAATGCAAATATTGTTCCGGCTATCGGTGCTTTGAATATACTCGCTACAGCAGCAGCAGCACCACAACCAAGCAATAGCGTGCGTGTCCGGTAATTCAAATGAAACAACTGCGCTATAGATGAGCCAATGGACGAACCAGTAAGCACTATCGGCGCTTCTAATCCAACTGAACCACCGAAACCAACGGTTAATGCTCCTGCTATTATTGATGTATAATTGTTATGATGTGGTAGTTTGCTATCGCACTTTGAGATTGCAAAAAGTGCTTTTGTAATACCGTGTGCTAATGAATCGCGAACAAAGTATTTTACAAAAAGCACCGTGAGAATAATGCCAATAATCGGAAGTGTGAAATATAAAAAATTGAACGAACCTGCGCCTATGGCAGTTCGGACAAAATGTGCTATGTAATATACTATCGTCTTCAATAGGATGGATGCCGTTGCTGCCAACACTCCTACAAGAATACATAGAATATTAAACCGGGTCTTATCTGGTAGGTTAATCTCTGGTATTTTTAACTTCATCGCTTTTATTCTACTACTACTATTTTTCCGGCACCGGAGGCATTGGCAACCACCGAATTGCTTAACACTACATACACGCCGACATTAACTTTATTACCCGAATTATCTTTTCCATCCCATACTGCCTTCTTGCTATCTGTTCGCAAATTCCTCACGAGCAAACCATCTGCCGTTACTATACGTATTTCGCTATCGGCTGTTAAGCCATCTATCACTATCTCCGTATGCTTGCGTAAATCAAAGGGCTGTGGGTATGTTGTGATTGAGTAACTTGCTTGTGGCATCATTTCCGTTCCATTCGCAATAAACAACCCTCGTCGAGTGCCAATATATACCGTCCCATCTTTTGGACTTATAGTTATCGCTTGCACCTCATTATCATACAGTGGCGTATTGTCCGTAGTGAATTGCGCTATTAGTTCCGAGCAATCCACCGATAGCACCCATATTCCATTATTTGTCGCAATCCACTTCTTCCCAGTCGCATCAATAAAAATATCGTTAATTACTTGCCCATCAAGCAATTTATTTTTCGTTATTAGCAAGTTCCCATTACCTATTGCAGCATTTGGATTATTGATAATAGCGAGTCCGGCTGGTGTTCCTATCAACACAACGTTTATATACGGGTCATACTTGCAACAATAATAATAGTTAGCCATCAAATTGGGATACCGACCTGTATTGATATTGCCCGACACATCATCGCTCTTATCTTCCAGCGTATTCCGTTCATTGAAATAGTAAATGCCAAAACTGCCATACTTTTGGGCACAGAGCCATTTCGTATTATTTGCATCTATAGTAAGATTATAGCCACTTATACCAGCCACAGCAATGTTGCTGTACTCCACAAAAGAGCCATCTGCATTCAGCGCTACGAGTTGATTCCTACTACTTCCATAAGTTGGAAACCATGCACGTCCCTTGCTATCAAAGCAACACTGCCCCACTACTTCATAAGTCCCATCTGTATTAACTCCCCATACTGGTGAATTCGTATGATTGTAATGTGTATATATCGGTGGCTCACTTCTTTCATCTATGATATACAAGCCATCTCCCCAAGAACTCGCAAACACACGGTTATCTGGAGATATTACTACGGATTTAAACGAGGCATCACTCGGAAAATCTGACAAAGTGGTGGTGTAATTTTTCCACTGGCTACCATCAAATCTCATTACCGAAGAACCAGTTCTGTTATCTTGTGAATTATCCGGTGTTGCATATAGTACTCCGTTATTATCTAAGCAAAAATTCATAAAAGCATCGCCTACTGGTGTATTCGGCACCTTCAATTTAAATGTGTAATCATCTTTAACAAACGCACAGCCCAACTGTTTATACAACACAACAAAATCTGCAATGGAATTATGTATATCCACAAAGCCATTTATTGTTGTTTCCCATTGCGTATGTATAAATGTGAAACTTGTAGTATCGGAAATATTATTCATATAAAGCACTTGGAATGGCAAAATCAAACACAATTTATCTCTATATATGACAATATCCAATATCTCATACGAATTTGGCTTATTCATATACTTAACCAAATTCGAGCCATCCAATTCATATATTGCGGATACCAAATTGACAAACAATCTACCATTCAGCAATACTATTTTTGCCGTTGCCTCGCTAATTGTATATCCATCATCTGTTTTATAAAGGTATGTTGTCCAATTGGATGGAACATTAATACTACTCGTTAAACTCGCTTTTGCAATACCAAGCGGCGTAGCAACATAAATGGTATTACCATCTATCTCTATGTTATTGACCGGAGTATTGCGAGGAAAGTCGCCAATGGTTTGTATTGTATTTGTAAATATATTTTTCTGTAAATCAAATTCCGCAATACCAAAATTTCCGGCAATCAATGCTTTTCCATTCCATAAATAAATATCATTTATACTCGGGTCTGTAAAATTATAATCTCTTATTGCGGTATAGTGAGTTATCGCAAAACTCTCATCATCTATAAATTCTATAACTCCACTAACACTGCCGGCAATCATTATACTTGTATTTGGTATATGCTTCAATACAGCAATGGAAGGCGATAGTAATGTATTGGCTGTAAGCATTTGTGGCAACGTATCCGCATAATCACTATATATTGCTATACCTCCTTGCGATGCTACCCACACACGTCCTGCTCCGTCTGTTGTTGCTGAAAGCGAATTGTGCATAGTATTATGTATTTGCCAATCATTCAAACGTATTGCTTGGGCTGATGTAAATGCAGACGACATTCCAAATATTAACATTACTAATAAACCAACTAATGAACGCATAAATCCACCTTTTTTTATATATAAAAACGCAATTTAATTATTATTTTTGTTATTTTTGTTATTATTAGAAAAATAGAATACTCAAATATGCAGAGATTATTGACTCTAAATGACATAGAAATCCAAAGACAGAATATTCTAAAAAATACTCCGAAAAATCTTAAACCATACACCGCTCCATTAATTAAGCGGATATTGTACTCTTATCTTAAGTGCAAAAGAAAGTTCCGCCGCAACACAGATACTAAAACAAAATTATCCATTGAAGAAATACAGCGTGTCCTCCTTTTTAGATATGATGCTCTTGGCGATTATATTGTATCCACTCCTGTCGTTTCTTTCCTCAAGCAAAACAATCCAAATATAATAATTGATGTCGTTACATCTACCCGGAATGATGCTTTTGTCCAATTGGATAAAAATATTTCCAACACTTATATAATAGATAGGAATATTTATAATAAGCAGACGAAGCACTCCATCAAGCAAATGAAAGAAAATAACTACGACATTATTTTTGCTCTTATGTATACCAAAAACACTCATTCCGCTGACCTCGCATACCAAATCGCTCCCAATGCCCATATCATTGCATACTCAGCACCAGATAGAGCTAAACTATACGGCAAACTCTTTGATACGCTTATCATTACCACTAACTACGACTCCCACCACACCGAGCGTATGTTCAAATCCATCCAAGCGTATTTCGGAAGCCACCACTCTATCACTGACTATCCAATTTACATCCCATTACAAGCAACAAGTAATATGCCAGATGGCAAATACATCATCATTAACTTAACAAGTAGCAAGGATATTAATAGTATTAACGAAGATATTGGGACGAAAATCGCAACCGATGTAGCTAAGCATTATAGCAACTACCACGTATTCATTACCGGCTATCCAAGTATGAAGGAATTAATAGATGCAGTAGTGAATAATGTCAATTCCGAAAACTGCTCTGCACTGCTCGTTCCATTCTCTGACTATATCGCTATCCTATCTAACGCAGCGTTGCTTATCACTTCTGACTCTGCACCTGTCCATATCGCAGCCGCGGCTAATGTTCCCATTGTAAGCATCTTCGTTGTTGATATTTCCATCTTTGAGTGGCATCCTTATAGAACGGATTTTCGTATGATTTATGCGGACAATATAAATGAAATGGATACATCTATGGTGATTATAGCAGCAAAGCAATTACTGCATTGAATATGAAATAGGAGTCCAAAACATTGCATTATGAACTCCTATTTATATTTCATTTTTACATCGCTATTTACATCCGCAACAGCAACTCGGCGCTGCTCCTGTGTCTCCGGCGAGTTCAACAGCCGTATTGATAATCGTAATAAACTTCTCTGCAACCAATGCAGCACCGCCTATTAATCCACCATCCACATTATCAATAGCAAGCGTCTCCTTTGCATTGGCATCGCTAAGCGAACCACCATAGAGCAAATAAATTTTCTTTGCAGTGAAGTCGCCACACTTATCTACAAAGTAGTTACGTAGCCAAGCGTGTGCCTCTGATACTTCATTTGAAGTTGCGGAAACGCCCGTTCCTATTGCCCAAACCGGCTCGTATGCAACGACCACTTTCGGAATGTCCTCTACAGCAACTCCAGCCAAACAGCCATCAAGTTGTGTCTTCAGCACGTCAAATGTTTTGCCGGCGTTACGCTCATCCAACGTCTCCCCTATACATAGAATAGGCGTAAGACCAGACGCAAGTATCGCTATCACTTTCTTATTAATCAACTCATTGCTCTCGCAAAATATAGCACGCCTCTCGCTATGCCCAATAATAATGTAATCGCAACCAATCGCTTTAAGCATATCAATAGAGACCTCTCCAGTATATGCTCCCTTCTTTTCGAAGTAGCAATTTTGAGCGCCCACTTTCAAATGCGTTCCTTTTGCAATCTCTGCAACCGCTTGTATATTCACAAATGGCGGACATCCAAGCACTATTACATTGCCGTTATGTGGTGCAGATTTACTAACTGCTTTGGCTAAATCCCTTGCTTCGGAAATTGTAGTATTCATCTTCCAATTTCCCGCTATTAAATAGTTTCTCATATATTTCCTTATAATTAATTTATATATTCTTAAATATACTAATTTTATACAACTTTATAACTATTTATGCAATAAAATTAAAAAAATTGTATTTTTTTTTGCACATACCTTTGATATATACTAAATTTAGTGTATTTTGCTTATCACTTAACTAATAAATGATATAACTATGGATAAAAATCAAATAAGAGAAACTATAGCAAAACGCTCCGCAAAAGAATTACAAAATGGATTCGTAGTAAATCTTGGCATCGGCTTGCCTACTCTAATTCCAAACTATCTCCCAAGTGGTATGGAAGTCACTTTCCAAACTGAAAATGGTATGCTTGGCATTGGTCCTACTCCCGATGCGAACGACGAAAACCCTTATCTAACCAATGCTGGAGGGCAATTTATCACTGCATTACCCGGTGCTGCTGCCTTTGATAGCGCTACCTCTTTCTGTATTATACGTGGAGGACACGTTGACGTCTCTATTCTTGGAGCGTTGCAAGTTGATGAGCAAGGCGACTTAGCAAATTGGATGATACCGGGTAAAAAAGTTCCCGGTATGGGTGGTGCTATGGACTTGTTATCCGGTGCAAAAAAAGTTATCCTCGCTATGGAACATACTGCCGGTGGAAATAAAAAAATATTAAGGAAATGCACTCTGCCCCTCACAGCTAAGGGTCAGGTAAATGAAATAATTACCGAAATGGGCGTTATGGAAATTACACCGAATGGTATTCTGCTTAAAGAAATTAATCCAGAATTTACCATAGAGCAAGTTCAAGATGCAACCGATGCAAAATTAATTATAGCACCAGAACTGAAACAAATGTCTGTATAAAAACGTATAGTAAATACCATAACTATAACTAAATCGTAGCTATGCACTATCAAATGAGTTTGGCACAATATTTGCTGTGCTAAACAAATTGTATTATCCCAAATTATAATTTGCAATGAATTTTAAAGACGATTACACTGTTATCTGTATTGATGGCGGTGGAACAAAAACCAATGGCGTGCTATTTGTCGGCAACGATATTGTCGCTCAAATAAAATACGGCACTACACGTATCGGTGCTGTCGGCTTCGGCGAAGCATGCGAACGCACTCTTACTCTCATCATTGAACTATGCAAATCTGCACAAATAGAAACTTCCGAAGTTGATGTTATCGTTGTAGGGCTTGCTGGATGCTGGCTCGAAAGCGAAAAAAAACGTGCCTTATATCTAATCAAAACACTGGCTTCTACGTCCGGCGTTACCATTAATGACCTCGTTGTTACAAGCGATGCAGAAATCGCTATGGAAGGAGCATTCGGAGGCGAACTCGGTATCATAACCATTGTCGGCACCGGCTCCATCGGATTAGCCAAATACAACAGCGACAAGCCATTCGCAAGATGTGGTGGCTGGGGAATTGAATTAGACGATGAAGGAAGCGGTGCTTGGGTCGGAAGAGAAGGCGTTACCGCTGTTGTTCGCGCTATTGATGGCAGAGGCAAGCAAACTATGCTTACAGCAAAACTTACCGAATTAGTTCCACGTTTTGATTTAGAACAACCTCGCACAATCGTTAGTGCTTACAATGACCGCGATTTCGAATACCAATACGTTACTCCTCTCGTGATGAAATGCGCCGATGCCGGTGATATTGTTTGCACAAAAATCATTGAACGTGCTGCAAAGCATCTCGCAGAACTTCCCGCTTCGCTACTAAAACACTTCACCATAGACAAAGTAAATATTGCGCTTATGGGTGGCATTATTGAAAATGATACTCTGCTGTCCAATAAATTAAAAGAAGAATTGGCTAAAAATAAACGAATTGTGCTGGTAGAACCAAGGGGCGATGCTATTGCTGGGGCGAAGACAATTGGCATTAATGTTATAGACGAATTGGCAAACGAATAAACCAATATGAAAATACTTACCACAATAGATGAAGTCAGAGTCGCATCCTCTGATATTTCCAAAGCGGGCAAAACCATCGGACTAATCCCTACGATGGGCTATCTGCACGAGGGACACCTTAGTTTGTTTGATAATGCAAATGAGCATTCCGATATTACATTTGCTTCTATATTCGTTAATCCTACTCAATTCGGTCCCAATGAGGACTATAATAAGTATCCACGGGATATTGATAGAGACACAGAATTAGCCGAGGAGCATAATGTAGATTACCTATTTATACCGGATGCTTTGGAGATGTATCCAATCGGCTTCTGTGCTACGATGTATATACGTAATTTGACCGATAAATTTGAAGGACAACTACGTCCCGGGCATTTTGACGGAGTTGCCTTAGTTGTATGTAAGTTATTCAATATCATTAGACCGGACTACGCTTTCTTCGGACAGAAGGACTACCAGCAAACATTAGTTGTAAAGCAAATGGTTAAGGATTTGAATATGGACACAAAGATAATCGTTTCCCCTACCATCAGATTAGATAGCGGACTTGCAATGAGTTCCCGTAACACATACCTATCGGACGAAGAAAAAGAAAATGCAACCGTTCTCTACTACGCTATGGAAAGAGCAAAAGACGCTATTGATAATGGAGAACGCAATCGCAAGGAAATTAACGCTGTCCTGCATAAGCAACTACGCTCTGTGCAAGGCATTAGAATTGATTACGCAAGCATCGCACTCGCAAATGATTTATCAGAACCGGACTATTTTTATCCAAACGAACAAGCAGTTATTCTACTCGCTGTGTATATAGGTAAAACACGCCTAATAGATAACTTTTTAATCACCTTTCAATAAAAAATCTTAACCAAATATGCCCCCCGATACATATAAAATAAAAACCGCTCTCCTATCCGTTTCAGATAAAACCGGCATAGTAGAGTTTGCAAATGTTCTGCTCAAACACAATATCACCATTTACTCTACCGGCGGCACAGCAAAAATGCTTGCCGATAATAATGTTCCTGTCCATAGTGTAAGCGAACTTACTAACTTCCCAGAAGTGATGGATGGGCGAGTGAAGACGCTACATCCGGCTGTGCATGGTGGCTTGCTTGCTGATTTGGGAAATGCCGAGCACGTTAAGCAATTGGAAGAACATCATATCACCTCAATTGACTTGCTCGTTGTAAATCTATATCCTTTCGAACAGGTATTGAAAAAAGAAACTGAAAAAGGAATAGACAAAGTAAGCGCTGAAATGATAGAAAACATTGACATAGGCGGACCTACAATGTTGCGCTCTGCCGCAAAGAATTATCGTTGGTCGGCTGTTGTTGTCAATCCGAAGCACTACCCCGCTATTATTGATTACATTAAGCAAGATGGAACTATACCGGAAGCATTTAGATTGCAACTTGCTTGCGAAGTGTTTAACCATACCGCTCATTACGATGCTATTATCGCTGGCTATTTCAATAAAGTTTGCAAGATAGAATATCCCAATACGATTACGCTGTCTTATACCAAAGCCCAAGATTGCCGCTATGGTGAAAATCCTCATCAGAGTGCCGCTGTCTATGGCAGTTTCCTAAATCAATTTGAGAAGTTGCACGGAAAAGAATTATCTTACAATAATGTTGTAGATATTAATTCTATATGCGAGTTGATGTTGGAATTTGATAAGCCAACCGTGGCGATAGTTAAGCATACGAATCCCTGTGGTGTTGCCTCTGCGGACAATTTGGTGGATGCCTATAAATTGGCATTTGCAACCGATACAGAGTCACCATTTGGCGGTATTATTGCATTGAATGGGCAGTTAGATAAAGCATTTGCAGTGGAAGTTCATTCTCTCTTCGCCGAAGTCATTATCGCAACCGCATTCACACCAGATGCCTTGGAAATATTAACCAAAAAGAAAGATAGACGTCTTGTCGTTGCTGATTTCGCTAAGATACGCAAAGCATTGCACTACTCTTTCCGCTCTTTACCAGATGGAATGCTATATCAGCAGGCAGATTTGGAATTAATAGATACAACCAAGAATTTGCAAGTCGTTACCAAACGCCAGCCATCCGCTATCGAACTTGAACAAATGCTTTTCGCTTGGAAAATAGTTAAGCATACCAAATCCAATGCTATTGTATATGGTGGCAAAGATAGGACGCTCGGTATCGGTGCTGGGCAAATGTCCAGAGTGGAATCATCTCGCATCGCAATAGGTAGAGCATCACAAAATAAATTGGATTTACACGGCTGCGTATGTGCATCTGATGCTTTTTTCCCATTTGCGGACTCCTTGATAGAAGCAATAGATGCTGGTGCAACTGCTGTGATACAGCCCGGAGGTAGCGTTCGCGATGCGGAAGTAATTGCCGAAGCAGATAAGCATAATATCGCAATGGTATTCACCGGTATGAGACACTTTAGGCATTAGTAGCGGAGAGGAGATGGGACTAAATAGTTTGCTGAATCAATTTACCGATAAATTCGCAATTACACGCAAAGAACTATACGTTCTCTTTATACTATTTATAATAATACTGCCGTTCTTCATTAACAAATATTTTATCGGACACGATTACAAAAGCCAATCCGCCATTACAAAAGAATCTATTGTTAAGACATTGGACAGCGTTGCAGAGGCAGAAGCAAAGCGAAACGCCGAATTAGATAGCATTGCACAAACGAAAATTACGGATACGAGCATCACGTTCGCTGTTTCTAATCGCAAGCCGGTATTTAAAGGCATTCTGAATATCAATACAGCATCTAAAACCGACTTAATGAAATTAGCAAATATTGGAGAAAAAACTGCAGAGAAAATTATAGAGCATCGCACTAAGAAGCCATTCCGCAGAATTGAGGATATTCTATATGTGAAAGGCATCGGCATCAAAACGTTTCAAAAAATAAAACCGCATATCACAGTGTAATATGCGGTTTTATTGCTTATATATGTTATTAATATTAATTCACCACCACCTTCTCCACTTTCACCTCGCCGCCGCTCAGTATTTTTAAATAGTAAATACCTTTTGGAAGTTCTTGTGTAGTAAAGGAATGCGTGAATGTGCCTGCATCTGTGAATGCGTTGTATATTTGTTTTATTTCTCTACCAAGTATATCATTTAGTGTGACGCTGACTCGGCTTGGTTGTTGTAGTTCCAATGTTAGCGTTGTGTTGTCTGTCGCTGGATTTGGATAGATAAAGGAGTTTGATAGATGTTCCTTCTCAATACCCGTATTGTAGCAATATAATTGCTCTAATGTATAAGCATCTGCATAGCAATAGCGGAATTTTGGCATATCACTATCCCAATTTTCTACAATCGCAGCAGACCAATATAATTTATCTAATTCCTGTTCTGCAAAATTATTCGCCGAATATCCCAAAGTGACAGCAACTCTTGCGGTTGTCGAACGCTCATTATAAAATTCCATAAAGTCCGCATTTTGAACTAATAGCGAGCAGAATTGTTTCGCTGTTTTCCAATTTCTTTCCGTTGGTAGCGGCTTTGTATCTAAAAATTCTATAAGTGTATTTTCACAAGCGAAATTAACGCCAGACACTTGCATTACAAAAGGATAAGTATATGTTCCATCGCCAATAATGTTAAAGTGAACATATTGGCTTGCTTTATTAAAGCCGTAACTCCAAACATTCGCTCTGCCAAAATTTGACTGGTCAATATCTAATATCATTTGGGATTTATCGCTGTATCCGGTAAAAGTCCATTCGCTATAAAACTGCCAATAAACGCATTTCGCATCTGGTAAATATGCTGGAACTAACGTATTATCTATGTATGGCAACAACGCACTATTTTCAACATTGAAGAATATCCTGTCGGCAGAAAAAAGTGGCAGAGATGCAAAGAATAATACTAAGGATAGTAGTAAACATTTTATTTGTGGCATATCTATTCTCCTCCTCCTTCCCCTATATAGGAAGCAAACGAAGTGCCACTATATATCCTATTTTCGAAAAAATAGTCAAGGGCTTGATTGTGTAGTAATCCGTAATTGTCATACGGATTATTTGAGTTCTGAACTTGTTCTCTGTTCATTGTAACCTCAAGTAAAAATGTATATAATTATTTTTAAGATATCAATATAATAATTTTTTCCAAAATAAACATTATTTCGGTGTTATTTTCAAAAAGAATTTCAAGATAAGCTGATGGGAATGGAGGTTATGTTTGCAATTTAGAATTGCTGCAACACTCGCACGTCATTTTCATAGAAGTAGCGTATGTCTGTTATGCCTGTCCGAAGCAAAGCCACTCGCTCTATTCCGAAGCCAAAGGCAAAGCCAGTATACTTATTAGAATCAATATCGCAATTCTTAAGCACATTCGGATGCACCATTCCACAGCCAGCAATTTCTAACCAGCCCGTGCCTTTGCATATCTTGCAGCCAATATCTATAGGCGACCTTTCCTTGTGGAGAGAGAGGTCGCCTTTTGTTATGGTGTGTGAGTGGATGAATTATTTACAAAAATTTCCAGCATAGTTGAATTGATATGGAATAACAAGGTTCCCTGTCTTATCTATATAGCCCCATAAACCCTTTTTATCCTTCTGAATACACGCTAATCCTTCAGAAAAACTCCAAGCCCTATAAAATTGATATGGAATAACAAGCTCTCCCGCCTTATCTATATAGCCCCATAAACTATCTTTATTTTCAACAGCCGATAATCCTTCAGAAAAATCTATAGCATCTTTAAACTGATATGAAATAACAACATTTCCTGTCTTATCTATATAGCCATATATTTTTTTTTCATGCTCAACACGCGATAATCCTTCAGAAAAACTCCAAGCCCTATAAAATTGATATGGAATAACAAGTTTTCCTGCCTTATCTATATAGCCCCATAAACTATCTTTATTTTCAACAGCCGATAATCCTTCAGAAAAATCGTAAGCCCAATCAAATTGATATGGAATAACAAGTTTTCCTGCCTTATCTATATAGCCCCATAAACCATTTTTTTCACTTAAAACAGCCGCCAATCCTTCAGAAAAACTCCAAGCCCTGTAAAACTGATATGGAATAACAAGTTCTCCTGTCTTATCTATATAGCCCCATAAACCATTTTTATCCTTCTGAATACACGCTAATCCTTCAGAAAAACCGCCAGCCCCATAAAATTGATATGAAATAACAAGTTCTCCTGTCTTATCTATATAGCCCCATAAATTCTTTTCATTCTCAGCAAGCGCTAATGCTTGAGAATAATCTATATTAGGGGATTGATTTATCGTTTCTATAGCCGGTATCGGCAAATAACCCGTTGCTCCAATTAAGGCGATAGCAACAATCACAATTAGAATCAAAGATTTCATTTGATAGTTTCTGTTTAAATTAAAAAAATACAAACATAATGAATGTATATGTATATGTATATATATATTCAGAAAGTTATCCACAATTTAAAATAATCACACCTTCCCTGTGGAAATGGGGAGGTTATTTTTGCAATTTAGAATTGCTGCAACACTCGCACGTCATTTTCATAGAAGTAGCGTATGTCTGTTATGCCTGTCCGAAGCAACGCCACTCGCTCTATTCCAAAGCCAAAGGCAAAGCCAGTATACTTATTAGAATCAATATCGCAATTCTTAAGCACATTCGGATGCACCATTCCACAGCCAGCAATTTCTAACCAGCCCGTG
>JAISJI010000032.1 GCA_031261605.1 Ignavibacteria bacterium
ATACCACCCTTACTACAGTTGAATTCTAACCCGGTGGAGTGGATCCACGGAGACAGTGTCAGGCGGGTAGTTTGACTGGGGCGGTCGCCTCCTAAATTGTAACGGAGGCTTACAAAGGTCATCTCAACACGGTCGGTAATCGTGTGTAGAGTGTAAAGGCAGAAGATGGCTTTACTGTGAGACAAACAAGTCGAGCAGTTGCGAAAGCAGGTCTTAGTGATCCGGCGGCTCCGCGTGGAAGGGCCGTCGCTCAAAGGATAAAAGGTACGCTGGGGATAACAGGCTGATCTTGCCCAAGAGTTCACATCGACGGCAAGGTTTGGCACCTCGATGTCGGCTCATCGCATCCTGGGGCTGGAGAAGGTCCCAAGGGTTTGGCTGTTCGCCAATTAAAGCGGTACGCGAGCTGGGTTCAGAACGTCGTGAGACAGTTCGGTCCCTATCCAGTGTGGGCGTAAGATACTTGAGGGAACCCGCATCTAGTACGAGAGGACCGATGTGCGCGGACCTACGGTGCATCTGTTGTCATACCAATGGCATAGCAGAGTAGCCATGTCCGCAAAGGATAAGTGCTGAAAGCATCTCAAGCACGAAACCTATCCCAAGATAAGGTATCTCATAGCATAAGCTAGTAAGGACCCAGGTAGACGACCTGGTTGATAGGCTTCAGGTGTAAGCACAGTAATGTGTTCAGCCGAGAAGTACTAATAGTCCGAGGACTTACCATATATGAGTTGTTATACATTTTGACTTAGCTCATCTCGGTAATTGTGCCTACGATATGTTATTTCATATTCCCATTAAACAATGGGCTTGTGGTCTTCTTCTATGAATAATTTATTCATAATCAAATTAATATTTCAATTGAATTTATATTGGAGGTGTCTTGTGAGACATTTAAAAAACGACTTGCTGTCTATAATAGCGATTGCAACGCTGTTGTTTATAGTATCCGCCAGCAATTTATTTACTGCGGAGGGTGGTAGTATAGTTGTTAAAGTAGAGCAATATAAGGACTTATGTTGTATGGAGTTGTAATTGTTAGAGATGGCGAGGTGATTAAGACAGAGATTGTTCATTTTAATGCGAAATAATTTATCAATTAATTAAAAAAAAGAAAATATATACTTGGTGCTCATAGTGTGGAGGGTACACCTCTTCCCTTTTCGAACAGAGAAGTTAAGCTCCATTACGCCGATGGTACTGCTCGGGTGACTGTGTGGGAGAGTAGGTAGGTGCCAAGTTTACTAGCCAGAATAGCGAGATGTCGTAATGATATCTCGCTGTATCTGTTTTTGGAATACGAAAGTATTTTTATAAAGATGCGGACGGAAGCGAAAAATAATTAAAAAATCGGAGATAACATTATGAAAAATATAGATATAAAACTTGTTGCATTTGTTGTTATAGAAATGGCGATTGCTGTGGTGTATTTGTCGCTGTGTTTTTTTGGCGATGAGATTGGTAAGAATTTTGCGGATAATAGGATATTGCTACTGTTGCTGATGAATATTGTGGCGACTGTGAAATACTGTAACTACAATAAAATCAATAAGATAGTTGTATCGTTTTTATCTGTAACGATAGTTTCTATTTTGTATTTGGTGGCGAATTTGGCATTTGGTCTAACTGCACCATCTGTAGTTATTTTGGTAATTTCAATAATTGCAATGGGTTGGTTTGTTTTGGATGTGGTGTTTAGTAGGAGGCGTAAGGATAAATTTTGGTTTGTTCGGAACCTTGATTAAGTGTGATTTTTTTTTGTCGGAACCTTGATTAAGTGTGATTTTTTTTGTCGGAACCTTGATTAATTGGATTAAGTTTGATTGTTAGAAGTTAGAAAAAAACATAGTAAATCTGTATAATCCGTTTAATCATAGTTCAAATGTTTTTTTTGTCGGGACCTTGATTTATCAGATTAATTGGATTAAGTGTGATTGTTAGAAGTTAGAAAAAACATAGTAAATTGGTATAATCCGTTTAATCATAGTTCGAACGTTTTTTTGTTGGAATCTTGATTTATCGGATTAATTGGATTAAATTTGATTGTTAGAAGTTAGAAAAAAACATAGTAAATCTGGATAATCCGTTTAATCATAGTTCGAATGTTTTTTTTGTTGGAACCTTGATTAATCGGATTAATTGGATTAAATTTGATTTATTATTGCTGAAATAAGTATTAACATTATGGAAAATAGCGGGATATTGTGATAATATCTCGCTATTTTGCTTTTAAACGCTTCATCGCCCAACGAAAACGAAAGAAAATTGCTATCGCACAAATCACAATTCCAATGCACACGCCAAACATTACGCCATATACTCTGAAGTCAAAAATAAAGCCCAAAATGTATGCCAAAGGTATCATAACTACCCAGAAAGCCAATGAGTTAATTACCATTGGCATTTTTGTATCCAACACTCCACGAAGGATGCCCGCCATTGTAACGTTCAGTCCGTCCGGAATTTGGAATAAGCCCATCATTAATATAAGGGTTGTGGCGATTGTTACTACCTCTAAGTCATTGATAAATAGTGGTGCTATTGATGATTGGAATACGATTATAATGACGGAGCAGAAAAATGTAAATGCGAAGGCGAGCATAAGCACTGATTTTGCAGCATCTTTGAGTGATTTGATGTCGCCGGCGCCGTAGTAATTGCTGATAATGACTGTGCCAGCGGATGATAATCCCATAGTGGATAAATAGCATAAGCCACTGATATTTAAGGTGATTTGGTATGCAGCAGCAGAGGCAGTTCCAAGCCAGCCGCAGAATAGAACGATGAGTGAGAATGAGGCGATTTCTAATGAGGATTGTAGTCCGATGTGCATACCGACTTTGAAGAAGCTAAGTATCTTTTGTTTCTGGACTTTATGCCATTTTGGTATTTCTACTAACAGGCGTAATTTTGGAACAAAAAATGCGAGAGTAACGATTAGTAGAAATGTGAAGATGCGTGCGATAAGTGTAGCGAGTCCAGCACCGTCGAGTGCCATTGCTGGTGAACCGAGATTTCCGTAAATGAAAACCCAGTTAAGAAAGATATTTACGATATTTCCACCTAAAACTGAAACCATACCCCAAGCGGTGAATCCGAAGCCATCAAAATATGCACGGAATACGAAAAATAGGATTAGTGGGAATGTTGAAATGGCGAGGTAATTGAAGAAACTGTGTGCGAGTGCGGTTTTTTCGGTATCTGGGTCAAGCAGTGGAATGATGTTTCCAAATGCAAGTATTAGCAATGTTAGTATAACGGCGTTTGCGAGTTGTAGGAAGAAGGCGTTGGAGAATAGGACCTTGCATTCGGATAAGTCATTGCGTCCATTAGCGTTACCTGTGAGAGGTGTAATTGCGATGGTTGAGCCCATTCCGAAGAGAAGCGGTATTAAGTAAAAACTTGATGCCATAGATGCAGCAGCGATATATATTGAGCCAACTCGTCCGACCATAATGGAATCGGCAACGCTTGCGAGTTGTGTGCCTGCTTGTGCTACAACTATGGGAATTGCGAGTTTTATGGAGTGTTTGATGTATGGTATGTATCGGTATTCCATTTTTCTGTTTTTCTTGTTAGACCTTTGTTTTTTTTGTTTGGAACTTTGATTAATCAGATTAATCGGATTAAGTGTGATTTTTTTTTGTTAGAACCTTGATTAACCAGATTAAATGGATTAAGTATGATTATAAAAAACATAGTAAATCGGTATAATCCGTTTAATCATAGTTCAGACAACACCATCGCTCATATTCAATAAATAGGCACTGCATCAAATAACGACACCAGCATCTTCTCCGTCTCGGATTGCGGCTCTACAAGCGGTTTTGCTGCTAGTGGCTGGAGCGGTGGAGGTGCAACCTCCGCTATTGGTGCGGGTTTCGGAGGAGGAACAGATGACACAGATGCGGATTTCGGAGGAGGAACAGATGACACAGATGCAGGTTTCGGAGCAACAGGTGCTGCATCCGCTATTGATACGGGTTTCGGCTCAACGACAGATGCAGGAGGTAGTGGCACCGGCTCAAATACTATTTTTTTTTTACTTCCGATTGTTCTGCAGGTAATGTGTCCATCTTTCTAATCTCTTCTATTAAGTCCTTGACTTCTAACATCTTATCCATTGACGCAAGTTGGGCTAATGCAAGTTCAAACTTAATCCTCGGCTGCGATGCAAAACGCAAACTCGTCTCCGTCTGATTTATCACTTGTATATATCGCAACAAATCCGGCTTCGTAAATTGGTCTGCTGTCTGCTGATACCGCTCCCGATACGCATCGGAGGTCTCTATCAACTTTGTATCGCCAGTCGCCTTAATTGTCAATAGGTTACGCAAATGTTCCAGCAGCCCAGAAAGCGTTTCCGTCATCTCATAACCCTTATTTATAACATCTTGCGAAATTACAAACGCTTCGTTCAAATCACGTGCAGAAATGCAATCGGTAATACGAAAGTAAAATTCCTCATCTATAAGATGCAGAGCATCTGTTAAACTCTTGTATTCTATAGTGTTACCGCAAAACGAAACCACTTGGTCAAAAATACTTTGGCTATCTCGCATACTGCCATCGGCTTTTTTCGCAATCTGCATAAGCGACTTATCGTCAATGGTAATGCCCTCTTTTGCGGAAATTGTTCGTAACTGATTGATAATGCTATTCAATTCCATTCGCCGAAAGTCATAGCGTTGGCAGCGACTTACGATAGTCGCAGGCACTTTATGGCTCTCAGTAGTTGCAAAAACGAACATAAGATGAGGTGGTGGCTCTTCCAAAATCTTAAGTAAGGCATTGAAAGCATTATTACTTAGCATATGAACCTCATCTATGATATACATCTTATACTTGCCGGTGCTTGGCGGATACTTTGCGTTCTCTCTAAGTTGGCGAATATCATCCACACCGGTATTGGAAGCACCATCTATCTCTATAATATCCAATGACCTACCTTGTATTACACCCGTGCAATTATCGCACTCGTTACACGGCTCACCATCAGCAGATGGATTGAGACAATTAACTGCTCTGCCAAGAATACGTGCAGTGGTGGTTTTGCCGACACCTCGCGGACCACAGAATAGAAATGCGTGATGCAACCTATTGGATTTTAAGGCGTTACGCAGTGTGTTGGTAATATGCTCTTGACCGATTACATCGGAGAACAGAAGTGGTCTCCATTTGCGAGCAGTTACTATAAATTCGGGTTGTTCTATTTGTTCTATCATATTCATTTTATTGGGGTTATTGAGTTATATTTGCAAAAATATCTATCAAAATCTCGTCATCAATTTGCGAAATAGCATTACTCAACGCAACAACAGCGCTTTCTATTGAATTGTCATTTCGGTTAATAATTTTCGTATATGTCTTTGAAAATACTGGAACATACTGAATTGTAGAGTGGTCCGATTTCTGCAAAATTGCTGATATTGATACTTCCACATTATTGACATTATTCGGATGATTGTTGATATTGCAGGTAAGTATATTGCATTCAAGGACATAGTCGGGATTAGATGTATAAATTGAAGTCGCCACTCCCTTTTTGAATGTGCCATAATTGCTAATCCTAGTCATCGTAAATTCAGTAATTACGTCATTTAGCGGAGCCGTCCATTGATGATAGTTATATCGCTTAATTGTGTTGACATCCTCAGAGACAACGATTTTGGATGTTTGGATGTCTGAGTTAATCTCAAAATCCCGAATAAATATACTATTATCTGTGGAAAGCATTGCTACATCTGGGTTTGCGGGTTTTACCTGTGTAAGTTTGTAGTAGGTGGATTCGGGATATTTTGATTTAATGCTGATACACCCCGTAATAGATACTACTATCAGGATTAACGCAATGAAATATAGGCGTTTATTATAATTTTTCATAATGTTCTGATTAAGTTGCGTAAAACACTACAAAGATAACATTTTTTTGGGAATAAATTATTATATGATGTGGAATTTGTGTATACTGGCTTGCCTCTCAATCCCCATTGTCTATTGTCTGAACCTTGATTAAGCAGATTTATTTGAAGGACTATGATTTTTTTATCTATTATTGTTCCCCCTTCCTTGTTGGAAGGGGGTTAGGGGTTAGGTTGCTCCCCTTCTCCTTGTTGGAAGTGGCTGGGTGGCAAAAGTCCCTCAATCCCCATTGTCTTTGTCTGAACCTTGATTAACCAGATTTGTCAGATTGACTATGATTTTTTTATCTATTATTGTTCCCCCTTCCTTGTGGGAAGGGGGTTAGGGGGTTAGGTTGAGACCTTCCTTGTGGGAAGGATTAGTTGGTGTCTCTTCCCAGTTGAGCGGAGAAGAGAAAAATGCATTATTTTTACACAAAATAGTTGTTAATTGAAAAAAAATTAGTATATTTGTATTCTTTAAAAGTATTCTAAATTTTATTATTATATAAAGGAGAAATCCACAATGGCAAAAGAGAAATTTGATCGCTCTAAACCACACGTTAACATCGGAACCATCGGTCACGTTGACCATGGTAAAACCACACTAACCGCTGCAATCTCCCTTACTTTGCACAACGCATCAGGTAAAGGTGAAGCACGCTCTTTCGATTCTATCGATAACGCCCCAGAAGAAAAGGCAAGAGGAATCACGATTGCTACTGCTCACGTAGAGTATGAAACAGAAGCACGCCACTACGCCCACGTAGATTGTCCAGGTCACGCCGATTATATCAAAAATATGATTACCGGTGCTGCCCAGATGGACGGTGCAATCCTTGTTTGTGCCGCTACTGACGGTCCTATGCCTCAAACAAGAGAGCATATTCTATTAGCACGCCAAGTAGGCGTTCCACGTATCATCGTCTTCCTTAACAAAGTAGACATCGCTGATGCCGAGTTGCTCGAATTAGTAGAAATGGAATTAAGAGAACTACTATCTAGTTACGAATTCCCCGGCGACGAAATCCCAATCATCCCCGGCTCCGCTCTTAAAGCATTAGAAGCAGCATCCGGCGGTGCAAAAGATGGTCCAGCAGTGCAATGCATCTTCGACCTTATGAAAGCAGTTGACGAATACATCCCTACTCCTGTTCGCGACGTTGATAAACCATTCCTAATGCCAGTAGAGGACGTGTTCTCTATCACCGGACGCGGAACAGTTGCTACCGGTCGTATCGAACGCGGTATCGTTAAAGTGAACGAAGAAGTTGAACTAGTCGGCTTCGGCTTGCAAAAGAAAACTGTCTGCACAGGCGTAGAAATGTTCCGTAAATTACTCGACGAAGGACGTGCCGGCGATAACGTTGGCTTGCTCTTACGCGGTATCGATAAGAAAGAAATCGAACGCGGTATGGTAATTGCAAAACCAGGAAGTATCACTCCTCACTTCAAGTTCAATGCACAAGTGCTCGTATTGACAAAAGAAGAAGGCGGTCGCCATACCCCATTTTTCAATAACTATAGACCACAATTCTACTTCAGAACAACTGACGTAACCGGCTCTCTAACCCTACCAGAAGGCGTAGAAATGGTTATGCCGGGCGATAACCTTGACTCAATCTTTATTGAACTCATTACTCCTATCGCTATGGAAGAAGGTCTTCGCTTCGCAATCCGTGAAGGCGGTAGAACTGTTGGAGCAGGCGTCGTTACTAAAATTATAGAGTAATAGTAAAAAACTCATTTGAGAGAACTCCACACTTCAAAAAAGTCCCTTTTTCATCGGAAAGGGACTTTTTTTTGCATTTTTTTTGCATAAATGATAATAAATTGAAAAAAAAATGTTATATTTGTAATCTTTAAAATAAGTTCGTATGAACTAGCGAAGGGATACACATCCCGATTTACCTCTGCCGCTTGTCGCAAGTAAAATCACAATAGCAAATTGTAATGATATAGATAACCGTAAATACATAACACAATGAAAAATAATAAAAGACCGGGCATCTCGATTGCAATGCTCATAATTTTATTTTTGCTACAGAGGGCTATTTCCGTAGGAAGCAAGTCGAGGGAAAGGAATGATGGAAGAAAATAGATTGCCATACATTGATAAAATAATTGAAATTAGCCATCCATATTTGATTAATATTTTCTCAAAAGGACGGCGAAATGAGCTGTTGGATAAAGTTGAGGTATTAAAAAACATAGAAAATGTTAATGATGTTATTACTGAATGGACAAAAATATTTATTGAATTTGTAAAAGAAGATTTTCAACGGCTATACCAAGGAACAAATGAAGAATTAATTAATTTTATTGAACAAAAAGACGACGGGTTGAAAATTATTTGGGGAAATTGTTTGGATGTAATGAAAGGAATGAAGTCAGAGTCAATACATTTGATGGTAACCTCACCTCCTTATTACAACGCAAGAGAATATTCACAATGGCGAAATATGAATGATTATTTGGCTGATATGCGAAAAATAATAAAAGAGTCGTATCGGGTTTTAGACAACCACAGAGTTTTTGTTTTTAATGTGGGCGATATTTTTGACAATGATAAATTAACTACAAAATCGGTCTGGGGAAAGCGTAGAATTCCCCTTGGCGCTTATTTTATAAAGATTTTCGAGGAAGAAGGTTTTACTTTTGTTGATGATTTTATTTGGGATAAAGGTGAAGTGCAAAGCGAAAGGCATAAAAATGGAAATAAACCTTATCCGTTTTACCAGTATCCTATGAATTGCTATGAGCATTTAATGATTTTTCATAAACATAGATTAGATGAAACAAGATATCCTTGCCCAGTTTGCGGAACATTAAAAGTAAATGGAAATACCCAATCTGAAGTCGGATTAAAAAGCTGGGAATGCAAGAATTTAGAATGTTTTGAGAGAAGTAAAAGCAATAGAGGTAAAAGATTTTCGCTTAAAACAATTATGACGCAAGGCAGCCAGAAAGAAGAATTTACTATATCCGACGATTTTATAAAAAAATGGAGACGTGATATAATAAAGTTTTCGCCTGTAATAAAAATCAATAGCAAAGGAGAGAATAAATTAGGACATACAGCACCATTTCCAGAAGACATACCAGAATTTGCAGTAAAAATGTTCTCTTATGATGGCGAATACGTATTAGACCCATTCGGAGGCAGCTTCACCTCGGCGATTGTCGCTAAACGATTAAATAGAATAGGCATAGGCATTGAATTAAATAAAAATATGTTCCGTGAATGCGGTATAAATAATATTAAAAATAATTTCGAGAACGATTTATACGAAAATAATGCAATAGCAATTTCGGAGATGGATTATGAATGAATTAGACCCAGAAAAGAAGAAGCAAGTAATTGGTTTGTATGGTGAAATGCAATTAGCAATGGCCCTACACGAAAAGGGCTGGCAGGTGCATAGAGCATATATTGACGAAGGTATAGATTTTACGATTACAAAACTTTGGTGTCCCAAATGTAATAAATATAGCGACCAATATATCAGAAATGACGATTATAAAGGAAACAATAGAAAATGCGTAACTAATCTTTGTAAACATTGTAAAAAAACAGAATTGAATGTAGTTCCACGCTACTTGCAAGTAAAAACTTCTGAAGGAATTGAAACCTCTGAAAGCGATATCAGGTCCTTTAGTTTTCATCCAAAAATCCGGTATGATATGGGAAACGATGTTTTTTATGTATGGATAGCAGTTTTTAACAATGAAACAATAAATGATAGAATCTGCCATTTCTATATTTTCAATACAAAGGATGTCTCATTATTTGATGACGTTTCAATAGATACATACCAAATTACTGATAATCAAAAAACAACCCTGAAAATAAATACAGATGGAAAAGTATAACAAAAGGTGTAAAATATGATTATGACTGCTTTAATAGCAGATTTTACAATAATTTCGAAATACTAGAATAAAACACCAACACACACACATATATAAAAAATTTTGATAACCCCTTTTTTCTTGCTACTTATAGATAGATGGTTTTTGTAGAAAGAAAAGGAAAAACAAAGGGAAAGTATCGTGGCAACACAAAAAATCAGAATTATGCTCAAAGCATACGACCATATCCTCATCGATAAGTCCGCCGAACGCATAGTTAACACTCTAAAAAATGCAGGAGCCGAAATATCCGGTCCTGTTCCACTGCCTACTCGCAGGTCTCTTTATGTGGTTAATCGCTCTCCGCACGTGGATAAAAAATCCCGCGAACAGTTCGAATCCAAAATCCATAAAAGATTAATTGATGTACTTAACTCAACTCAAAAAACTGTTGACGCTCTAATGAAATTAGAACTACCAGCAGGCGTAGATGTTGAAATTAAATCTTATTAAGGAGGACCAAATGAGAACAACCAAAAAAGCGATTTTAGGCATTAAACTCGGAATGACCCGTATCTTTGATACCACCGGTAAGGCAGTGCCTGTTACCGTAGTGCAATGCGGTCCATGCCCAGTCGTGCAAGTCAGAACCGATGACGTAGATGGATACTCCGCTGTCCAAATCGGATTCGTAGACGCAAAAGAAAAACATATCTCTAAACCAGTGCAAGGACACTTCAAAAAAGCCGGAGTGGATTTGAAACGCCACCTGAAAGAGTTTAGAAATTATGAAAAAGAACTCAAAGTAGGAGACGTAATTACCGTCGAGGACTTTGTCGCTGGCGACCTAGTTAGAGTTTCCGGCACAAGCAAGGGACACGGCTTCCAAGGAGTCGTTAAAAGACACCATTTCCGAGGCGTCGGTATGCAAACTCACGGGCAAAGTGATAGACAACGACACCCAGGTTCTGTCGGCGGCTCTTCTGACCCATCCCGCGTATTCAAAGGACTTAGAATGGCTGGACAAATGGGTAATAAACGCGCTACACTACGCAATTTAGAAGTAGTAGAAGTAATCGCCGATAAGAATTTACTCCTTATCAAAGGCGGGCTTCCCGGTGCTGAAAACACAATTTTAGAAATCGATATCGTAGGAGGTAACTAATGTTAGTAGACATATTCAATAAAACAGGCAATACTGTCGGTCAAATTGATTTAGCCGACGACGTGTTCGCAATCCAACCAAATGAACACGTAATGCACCAAGCGGTAGTTACTTACCTCGCTAATCAACGACAAGGAACCAAAAAAACCAAGATACGCTCCGAAGTATCCGGCGGCGGTATAAAACCTTGGAAACAAAAAGGTAGAGGTGGCTCAAGAGCCGGTTCTAATCGCTCGCCTCTATGGCCCGGCGGTGGAACAATACACGGTCCAAAGCCAATCGACTACCGCATAGATTTACCGAAAAAGGTTAAACGCCTCGCTCGTAAATCTGCTCTCAGCGCCCGCGCTGCTGAAAACAATATCATCGTTATCGATGAATTGCAACTAAACGAAGTAAAAACAAAATCCTTCGCTGATATGCTTAAAGCATTGAAGTTGGACGCTACTTCCGTATTAGTCCTTACTCCGGCTTACGACAAATCATTATATCTGTCCAGCCGAAATATCCCAAATGTTACGCTTGATGCTTTCGATAAGGTCTCAACTTATGATATACTAAAACATCGTAAGTTAGTGATTTTCAAAGACGCAATAGAGCCATTAGTAACTGCTTTTAACAATTAATTTTACGAGGTGAACAATGTTAAACATAATCCAAAAGCCAATTTTGTCCGAAAAAGCAATGAAACATACCGCTGACTGCCGATATGTATTCCAATGCGTCCCATCGGCAAATAAAATAGAAATCAAAAAAGCAGTAGAAGAAATGTTTGAAGTAAAAGTAAAATCCGTCCGGACTCTACTTGTAAAACCAAAATATAGTCAACGTATGACTCGTAAAGGACTTCAACGCGGCAAAACTGCTTTGCGTAAAAAAGCATACGTAACATTGATGCCCGGCTTCGCCATCGAATTAGTCGGCACCGAAGTTAGTGGCGAATAAGACCCCACCCAACCCTCCCCGAAGGGGATGGCGTTTAAATAAAATTGTTCCCCCTTCCTTTGTGGGAAGGGGGTTAGGGGGTTAGGTTGGGATGAATTTTATAAATAATAACGAACACAGATGCCAGAAGAGAATTTTACCAACACACTATACACTAACGACAATCTGTTCATCCTAAATGGCTTGAATACCAATTTGGTTGACCTAATATACTTAGACCCGCCATTCAATACCAAACGACTATTTTCTGCACCAATAGGTAGTAAAGCAGCCGGAAGTAGTTTCAAGGATATGTGGAGTTGGGAGGATGTCAACGAAGCGTATCTGGAGACATTGGCAGCAAACTATCCTGTTTTAACAAGATTTATCGCTACGGTTGGACGAATACACAGCAATGCAATGATGGCTTACTTAACGTATATGGCACAACGCATAGTGGAAATGCACCGCGTATTGAAAGATACGGGTAGTTTATATTTGCATTGCGACCCGACAGCGAGCCATTATTTGAAGGTGCTGTTAGATGAAATTTTTGGTAAAAATAATTTTAGGAACGAAATTACTTGGAAGCGAAATGAAATGTTTGTTAGCAGTGCTTCCAAAAAATACGACGTAACGACTGACATTATATTTTTCTACACAAAAACGAACGAGTATACATACAATCCACAGTTTATAAAAAGCAAACGCGACCCATCCAATTCGTATAAATTAACGGATGAAAATGGCAAAAAATACCAGACCGTGCTAATCACCGGACATAAAACATTACCTTCTTCCTCTGACAATTTTTACGAATACAATGGCTATACACCTGAATATGGCTGGAATGTGGCTCGAGAAAAATTAATAGAAATGGATAAGCAAGGATTGTTGCTCTGGAAAAATGGCGTTTGCAAGCGATATAAAAAATATTTAGACGCAAGAACCGAAAAAGTGAGCAATCTCTGGACTGACATAATTACAACACGAGGTAAGGAACGCACCGGCTACCCAACACAGAAGCCACTTGCACTATTACAGAGAATTATTAAAGCGAGTAGCAACGAAGGCGGTATAGTTATGGACCCGTTTTGTGGCTGTGCAACGGCTTGCGTTGCGGCTCAACAACTCGGGAGGAAGTGGATTGGTATTGATGTAGAAGTAAATGCTGTTAAAATTTTGATTGAGCGATTGAGTGACGATGCAGGTATATTTAATGATTTTGTAGCCACAAAATTAGTTCCGCAACGCACCGATATAAAAATCGAGCCGTTAGTTCAAACGGTCAAAGAGCGTTTGTATAAAAAGCAAAATGGATGTTGCAACGGCTGTGGAGTGGAATTTGAAATACGAAATCTGGAAATAGACCACATTATTCCAAAAGCAAAAGGCGGTGGTGATTATTGCGAAAATTATCAGTTATTATGCGGCTCTTGCAATAGAATAAAGGGTACTCGGACGATGGAATATTTGCGTATGAAAATTGCTCGAATAGAGTCAATGGCAGAGAACAAAGTAATTTTTGGGGAATAACCTCTATAGCCCCCAACCTCCCCAGTATGGAGGGCATTTAAATAAAATATATAAAACAAAAAAAACGTCAAATTGCAAAACCAGAGCCACAAGCCATTGTCTGCTCTATACAAAAGTAAGTATAATTTGACTCCTTTATTAACCTAAATAAAAATAAAATGG
>JAISJI010000059.1 GCA_031261605.1 Ignavibacteria bacterium
CAAAATAAATTTAATTTTGAGATACCTATAAATAATTTTATTAATGGGATATATTTAATTATTTTAAATGCTCCTAGTGCAAAATATACGAATAAATTTATGATAATCAGGTAAAAAAATCAGAAAATATGGCATTTTTTTCATATTATTGTGGCTATGTCCTGCCGTGATTTTCGTGGTGGTTGGAAAGCATATAATAAAAAGATAATAGAAATTTTATAGTGAATATATAGTACTCTCATATCCCAAAAAGGCGACTCCCCTACTCAGGAAGTCGCTTTTTTTTTGTCTTTTCTTTGCTATATGGAATTTTTTTACTATTTTTGTAATGCCTAATACAAATAAAGAATAGACGCCGCCGTCAATTCTCCTATGTAATATAAATCTAATACATTATAACCAAACCAAAACCGTTTGGCTCGTGGAAACATATCCATATATCCCATCTCAAATGATAGTATATTAGATTTAATCTGTTTGTATTAGGCAAATAAAACAGTTCACGGGCTGTTTTAAAAATGCTAATATAAATCAAATTATATAGGTGATTTAATGCCAATACCGACATTTTTTGCGAATAGCGCTAACCATCCTACTATCAGCAGAATAATTGATACTATCGTTGCTGATAACAACAAAATTCTTAACATTACTCCTACTCCTGCAAGTATTGAAGCCGTGGAAAAACTCCATCTATGCTATTTAGGTCTAAGTGATGACGAATTTACTTCCAAGCAATTCGTTCAAAATTTTTTACAAACTTTTGAACAACAATATGTGACTTGGTTAAATCAATATAATATCAATTCTACTGGCGCATTCAAAATGGTGGATGAGCAGATTGGCAAAGCATTATTAAGTAATGCGGCGGTATTAAGTATCAATCCTTTAAGTAAGACGATAAATTGTTGTAATATATGGAGAAATGTTTCGCTTTGTCCGGGCATTCAGGTGTGGAAGAAAATGTAGTTTTTTTTGTGTTTCCTTTACTATATGTAAAAAAAATAATTACACTGCCATTATACCACTCAAATAAAGTAAGAAAATATTTTTTTCTTACAGCAATATCTAATCTATAGTGTTCAACGATTCGTCTGAATTACTGAATGTTGGATTGACATACGAACTAAAATCTGGCTCGTGAGTCATATCTACGATCTATGTTAATCAAGGTTAGATAAAGGTTTTTGAGTGGTATAGAAACACGCTCACGGGCTTGTATTTATGCAATTATTAATGGAACTGCATAGATAGGTAAAATCATTTGGATATTCTTACCATACAAAACAAAAGGCGACCTCCCACTCGGGAAGTCGCCTTCTTTCGTATCTATTGCAGATTAATTTACACTAATCCACGAAGTTTAACTGCATCCGCAACGCGTTTGATTGCAACCATATATGCTGCATCACGCATATAAACTTTATTCTCTTGAGCCATATTATAAACACCAGCAAAGCCCACAGTCATCTTAGCATCTAACTTCTCTAAAACTTCTTCCTTAGGCCAGTAGTAGTTCATATTGTTTTGAACTTGCTCGAAGTATGAACAAGTAACGCCACCAGCGTTGCATAAGAAGTCAGGAATTAAGAAGATACCTTTTGCTTTGATAACTTCATCTGCTTCTGGAGTAGTAGGACCATTAGCACCTTCTGCAATGATTTTTACTGTTGGTTTGATTTTGCTGATTGTCTCACCAGTCAATTCGCCTTCTTTTGCAGCAGGAACGAGGATGTCTACTTCTTGCTCTAACCATGCACCACCGTCAGCGATTTCATAGCCAAGTGCTTTTGCTTTTGCTTGGTCAATAGTTCCGAATTTATCAGTGATGCCAATCAATTCTTCATAAGTAGCACCGGATTTCTTAATGAAAGTAACTGGTTTCTTAATTGAGTTATCCCAGCAGGATAAAGCAACAACTTTACCACCCATCTGAGTATATTTTTGGATGGCAAATTGAGATACATTACCGAAACCTTGAACGGCAGCAGTTGTGTTCTTTGCATCTATGCCCAATGCTTTCAATGCCTCTCTAACACAATACATAACGCCGTAACCTGTTGCTTCAGTTCTACCGAGAGAACCACCAACACCAAGTGGCTTACCTGTAATAAAACCAGGGTATTTCATTCCTGTAATTTTCTCATATTCGTCAAGCATCCAAATCATATGCTGACCATTGGTCATTACATCTGGTGCCGGAACATCTTGCACAGGACCTACTAAACGCCATACTTGGCGTATCCACCCGCGGCAGATAAGCTCTTGCTCGCGTAGAGATAACTCTCTTGGGTCGCAGATTACTCCGCCTTTGGCACCGCCGAGTGGAATATCCACACAAGCAGTTTTCCAAGTCATCCACATTGAGAGCGCACGAATTGTATCGATTGTCTCGTTCGGATGGAAGCGGATACCGCCCTTTGCAGGACCGCGTGCATCGCTGTGTAAGCAACGGAAGCCACGGAATACTCTATAAGTTCCGTCGTCCATTCTTACAGGAATATTAAAATGAACTTCCCTGTCTGGGTTGCGTAATAAATCGCAAGTTGCTTGGTCTAAGCCAAGTTGTTTTGCTACTCCGTCAAATTGACGTTGTGCCATTTCAAATGGATTGAAAGTTGCAGCTGACATAGTTTTACTCTTTTTGTTATTAGTTTGTTAAAATATTAAGTAATGTATTTGATACGTCATACGTATTTATTTGGCTTTTGTTACAAGTATTGAATTTTTTTTCAATACACAAAACATTGCACTTTGCAATGTTCATACACACAAAATTAATACTTTTTATGCTACTTTCCAAATGTTTTAGTAAGTTTTAAGTAATATGTTAATAATTAAAAAAATATTTCGTATATTGCTACATATATTAAACGATATAAAGTGATATGGAAATAAAACGCTGGTATTATAACAAAAGTTTCTGGGGCTCTTTGCTAGTAGCCATTGCCCTATGGATATATGCGAGTTTGAATGACGAATACCAGAGCACTATTGATGTTCCACTACAAGTGAAAGCTCCCACCGGACGTGCTATTGAGGATGTGCTACCAACCAAAATATCTATTGATGTGAAGGGAAACGGCTGGTCTTTGTTCAACTACCTGTATCTTAATTCAATAAAACTATGCAAGGTCAATTTGGATGATGCTAGCAAAGCAGATTCTATTTATGTAGTTCATTCAGTAGATATGCAAAAGGGATTAGAAGGCATTAATAAGCTTGTTATACGGAGATTCTATCCTGATAGTTTGCGCGTTAGAACGGGCGAAGTTTCTACTAAGACAGTAAATATTACTCCCAATGTAAATATTATTCCCAGACAAGGTTTTGTTATTGTTGGTGATGTCAGAACAGAGCCAACGGCAGTATCTATTACCGGTAATACAAAACTAATTGACTCCATACTATCGTGGAAAACTATAATGCAAACATATACAGATGTGACTCCAAATCTAAATTCGGATGCAAGTTCGGACAAAAATGCTAGATTTTCGAGAACTATTGCAGTATCTGATTCAATGGCATCCGTTATTAAGATAAAGCCCAAAAATGTTACAATCTTTGCACCTATACAGCAATACGGCGAAGTCACTTTCCACGACGTAAAAATTAATGTTATCGGCGGGCAACTGCCAAGTGATAATGTTCTTCTTCCGCAGCTATTTACTGTTACGCTCTCCGGTGGAATAGAACTGCTAAGTAAGATTAATGCGTCAGAAATTATTCTTTCATTAGATTACAACGCTATTATGAATGATTCCAATGGAATTCTGATTCCAAAAGTTGATACTCTGCCATACACTAAAGTCATAAATATATATCCCAAATATATTCAACATAAAAAAATAATAACCAACACAACAAACCTATGAAAATAAAAACAGTTGCCATTACAATCTTACTTACACTACTTACATCGCTTGCTCTCTTTTCGCAAAGCACTACCATCAACTCATATCTAAGATTCATCGCTGAAGGTAAAATAGAAGGTGTAAAAAATAAACTGCCGGAGCTAATAGCCAAGTATGGCGAAGAAGAACCGGGTATTCTCCTATTGCAAGGAGTGGTGCTGGAGAACGCCTCCTCTGCTATCCCATATTACAAAAAAATTATAGAAAGGTATCCCAATAGCGAATGGGCTCCACACGCTATCTGGCGTATGATTCAATATTACTCCATAGTTACCGATACCGCTACTGCAAAGCGTATGCTGGAGAAGTTCCGCGAAAAATATCCCACCTCACCATTTCTATCTGCTGCTACCGATGCTGTTCGCCTTTCTATCAGCGATGCAAAGTATAAGAACAGAGAGAAGTATATGAATCCACCAAAAGCAGATACCGTTGAACAAAAAGATGTAGCAAAGAACGATACAGCAAAAGCAAAAGAAACTCCAGCCGTTGTTGAAAAAACTAAATATGGCTTGCAAGTTGGCATCTACTCTACTAAATCCGCTGCTGAAGCCGAAAGAGACCGCTTTATAAGAACTGCTCGCCTTAGAGCAGAAGTATTAGAAAAAATTGTAGTCGGTGAAAGAAAATACGCTGTCGTCATCGGCAATTACGACTCCGAAGAAGAGGCAGATAGAGCGAAATCCATTGTAGAAAAGCAATGCAACTGCAGCCCACTAATCTATAAAAAATAGAGTTCAAAGATGCGAGCAACTTTTTTTTTACAAACACTGCTTAATCTATTCGGGAGCCAATATTTCTGACTAACATCAAAAAAATGGGAATAGGTGAAACCAGATTCTTAACCTTCCGACTAATAAAAGACAACCAAATTGTTTCTAAATACGACAATGTCATACAAATTACTCGTGGCAGAAAAGATTATAAAATGCCGACAAATAGTATCAGAGTGGGACGACGTGAATCCATAGATTATGATAGAAACTATTTGACACATCCACATAGTCCACTAATTTATAAAAAGTAAAAAAGTGAAACAAAAACTAATATATATATGCCAGAACTGCGGTTTTGAATCTCCTCGTTGGATTGGCAAATGCCCGCAATGCAATGAATGGAACACCTTCATAGAAGATGTTACCGTTACAAAAAAACCGTCTACCGCTACTAAGATAGGAGCAAGCAACATAACAACTCTCGCAGACATATCCACCGATGCTGAATACCGCATTAATACCGGCATTACCGAGTTTGATAGAGTGCTTGGCGGTGGTATTATTCCCGGCTCATTGGTATTAGTTGGCGGTGACCCAGGCATAGGTAAATCTACATTAATGTTGCAACTCTGCTCCAATATTCCACAGGCACAACCACTCTATATCACAGGCGAAGAGTCGCTACAGCAAATAAAATATCGGTCTATGCGTTTGCCGAAGATGGATACATCTCTGCAACTGCTCGCAGAAACCAATGTGGAGTTGATTGATGCAGCGATAAAAAGCAACAACACCTCAGTTGTCATTATTGACTCTATTCAATCCGTCCTGTCCGATAGAATTGACGCTACTCCCGGCAGTATTACACAAGTCCGCGAATGTGCTATGCTATTGATGCAGACAGCAAAGAAAACCGGCAAGGCGGTGTTCATCATTGGACACGTTACTAAGGATGGCTCTATTGCTGGTCCTAAGATATTAGAACATTTGGTGGATACCGTAATACAATTTGAAGGAGAAAAGCAATATTCGTATCGCATACTTCGTTGTCTGAAGAACCGCTTCGGTTCTACCAATGAAATTGGCGTATTTGAAATGAGCGATAGCGGGCTGAATGAAGTGCTAAATCCATCAGAAGTATTTCTCTCTGGACGCAATGAGGATGAGTCCGGCGTTGCAATCGTCGGAACAATGGAAGGTGCTCGTCCAATACTACTTGAGGTTCAAGCATTAGTTACACCCAGCAATTACGGCACTCCGCAACGTAGTGCCAATGGCTATGATATGCGTAGATTGCAGATGATACTTGCAGTATTAGAGAAGAGAATTGGTTTGCACTTTGGGACGAACGATGTATTTGTTAATATCGCTGGCGGTGTATATCTCAACGACTCCTCCTGCGACTTAGGCATTGCTGCTGCACTGGTATCATCACTACGCGATGTGCCATTAGATACAAAGACCGTGTTCATTGGCGAAATAGGACTCACCGGAGAAGTTCGTTCTGTATCTGCACTCGAAGCACGCATAAACGAAGCAGCCAAGTTGGGCTTTGATAGATGTATCGTTCCCGCTGCTGGTATCAATAAAGTAATCAAAAATCCAAATATAACAATAAAACCGATAGAAAAAATATCTTCTGCAATAGTAGATTTATTTTAAGAAAATTATATTTCAAATTATCTTAAACCGATATTTTTTGTTATATTTGCACTATTATAGAAGTTGAATTTATCCTAACAAACAATAAAATTATACAAGGAGTACTATTATGGTAATCAAAAAATTAGATGAATTAATTGACATCGCCAAGGCAAGCGGTAAGAAAACTATCGCAGTAGCCGCTGCTGAAGATGACCACGTCCTTCACGCTGTCCATAAAGCAATGGAAGCCGGTATCGTTAATCCAATACTCATCGGGCATAACGAAAAGATTAACGAAATTGCTAAACGCGACAATATCAATATTGCTGGTGTTAAGATTATAGACGAGCCAAATCCAGTAATATCTGCCCAGAAAGCAGTAGCGTTCTGCAGTTCAGGCGATGCTCAAATTTTAATGAAAGGATTGGTTTCTACTGCCGACTTCCTTCGTGCTGTTCTAAATAAAGAAGTAGGACTCAGAACTAAGGAATTGCTGTGCCATCTCGGCGTATTTGAAATCCCATCATACCATAAATTACTCGCTCTTACAGACGCCGCTCAAAACATAGAGCCAACCATAGACGAAAAGGTAAAAATAATTACGAGTTGCGTTCGTGCCCTTAACAAACTTGGCATAGAGAAGCCAAAAGTTGCAATCGTATCACCAGTGGAGGTAGTAAATCCAAAAATGGAATCTACTATACACGCATCTATGCTAACTCAAATGAATAGACGCGGTCAAATAAAGAATTGCCTCATTGATGGACCTCTCGCTTTTGATAACGCTGTAAGCAAAGAAGCGTGCGAGCATAAAGGCATTATTACTGATGTCGGTGGCGATGCAGACCTAATTGTAGCCCATAATATTGAAGTGGGTAATGCTCTCTATAAAGCATTTACATACCTCGCCGGTGCTACTATCGCTGCAAATATACTCGGAGCAAAAGTTCCGATTGTGCTCACTTCGCGTGCTGACTCAGACCGCTCTAAATTTATGTCCATAGCATTAGCGGCAACATATTAAAAACAAAATATCAACTAAAAATAATTAGTATCACAATGAAAATATTATCTATAAATCCCGGTTCAACTTCTACAAAAATAGCATTGTATGAAGACCTAACTTGTGTGTTCGTTCAAACATTACGCCATACTGCGGATGAAATTGCAAAGTATTCCAAAATTACCGACCAGTTTGAATTTCGCAAAAATCTAATAGTCCATTTCCTGCAAGATAACAACGTGGCTCTATATATGTTGGACGCTGTTATAGGGCGTGGTGGCTTGCTAAAGCCAATTCCCGGTGGCATCTATCGTATAAACGATGCGCTATTGCACGACTTATATAATCCAGTATCTGGTGAACATGCCTCTAATCTCGGAGGTATAATTGCTTGTGAAATCGCAAAAGAAGCAGGTGAAAAAGTTCCAGCATTCATTGCAGACCCTGTTGTCGTTGATGAACTTTGCGATTTAGCCCGCTATTCTGGACATCCCGAACTGCCCAAAATATCCATCTTCCACGCGTTAAATCAAAAGGCAATCGCTCGCAGACATTCTAGAGAAAATAATGTTCCATACGAATCATTGAATCTGATAATAGCCCATCTCGGTGGTGGTATCTCCGTTGGCATTCACAACGAAGGCAAAGTTATAGATGTAAATAATGCACTTAATGGTAATGGTCCATTTTCTCCGGAGCGTTCCGGCACATTGCCGGTAGCGGCATTAGTTGAACTCTGCTTCTCTGGTAAATACCGACAAGACGAACTATTGAAACTAATCACAGGTAAAGGCGGTGCTGTTGCCTTCCTCGGCACTAATGATATGTATGAAATTGAAGTGCGTGCATTAGAAAAAGGCGATAAAGACGCAAAAAATATTGTGGATGCCCTGATATACCAAGTATCTAAGGAAATCGGCTTTGTTGCACCTGTGCTTTGTGGTAAGATAGATGCCATATTAATTACCGGAGGAATTGCACATTCCAAATACATTACCGATGAAATAACAAAACGTGTATCGTTTATCGCTCCTGTAACAATTTACCCGGGAGAAGATGAAATGGGGGCACTTGCTGAAAGTGCATACTACGCCCTTAAAGGCGAAAGAGAAATCTTAGAATACAAATAATCCTAATTTGATTAATATATGGATAGCATAAATATAGACATCGCCGGAGTTAATAGAATACTCATTGTTATGGATGAGATTAGACCATACGTTGAAATGGAGAAAGTTCTTAAACCCGGCGTTGGCGTTACCGATAGAGTGAAATTTGGACCAGAAGCCCTGGCTCAAATGACGGTGCAAAAATACGATGTCGTTATTATAAGAACATCAGTCCTTAATTTACTCTGCAAAGTTCCATTCGTTGAGCAAATACAGGAGCATTGCTTTTTTGTTCCCAATATCATTCTATTAGTAGATAAATCTGAAATGGAACACGAACATATCCAGTATCTACTGCAGCGTTCGCATATCTATACAGCACTTGCCTATCCATTTACTAGTCAGAAAGAATGGGAAATGTTTGTTATTGAGGTGAAATCTGCCATTAAAGCAAGCAAGTTAGAGCATAGCAAGAAGAAGCGTGAAGTGATTCATCCGCCATTTCCAGCTGTCGGATTAGCAATAAGCACCGGTGGTCCCAAAACCATATACGATGTATTTTCGCGATTACCAAAGGACTTCTACCCGCCTATTTTTATGGTGCAACATGGTCCTATATGGATATTGAATGACTATGTGGAAAAGGTGAAGGAACGCTATGGGCTGAACATACAAATAGCGAAGAATGGACAAATGGTCGCTCCCAAGACCATATACATTGCTCCCGATGGGCTAAATATGGTGATAGATAAGTCGCTATATACCATTAGATTAATTGATTCCGAAAGAGAGTGCTTTGTTAAACCATCCGCAGACCCAATGTTCCGTAGCATTGCACGTTGCTATGGACAGTTTTGCGTTGCTGTTGTAATGACTGGCTTAGGTGGAGATGGTAGCAAGGGATGTATGCACATACAATCTGTTGGCGGAACTATTTTAGTGGAAGACCCAAAGACCGCAATAGCACCATCTATGCCACGAACACTAATAGAAACCGTTAAGAACCACACCATCTATAATTCAAAAGATATTGCCGCTGCTATGGTAGCAAACGCAAATAACTTGCACGACAAACTAAAACTCGCATCAAAAATTTATGTTCCCAAATAGCGCTTATTATGACTACAGCAAAGTCCGAACGAACCCATATATGCCTATTTGGCAGAACGAATGTAGGTAAGTCCAGTATCTTAAATCTCATTGCTAAGCAAGATGTGTCCATCGTTTCCGAAATCGCCGGCACTACTACCGATGTCGTAGAGAAAGTGATGGAACTCGCTCCTATTGGTGCTGTCGTAATTGTAGATACTGCTGGCATTGATGATACCTCTGAACTCGGTAGCGAACGTAAACGTAAAACCGAATTGATATATAGAAAGTGTGATTTTGCGGTGCTAATCGTTGAGCCGAATAAATGGACGGAATACGAAGAAAATGTAATCGTGCAACTAAACCATTTTGACATTAAGTTTGCCATTCTAATCAACAAAATTGATTTGCAACAGCCATCGATAGAGTTCATAGGAAAAATGCACTCCATTGCTAACGGATATGTAATGCAGATTAGTGCAACTACAACCGTTAGCACCGATTTGATAAACCAACTCACAACTACCATATCTAAACTTCTTCCCGATTTGGCTGACGATACCAATATGCTTGCTGGACTAATTGCTCCAAATGATACAGTGCTATTTGTAACACCAATAGATACTGGTGCTCCCAAAGGACGTATGATACTTCCTCAAGTGCAGGCGTTGCGTGCGGTATTGGATATAAATGCTATTGCTATTTTTGTGCAAGTGGCGGAGTATCAGCAGACACTTCGTTTGTTGCACACTCCACCAAAGATTGTTGTTACTGACTCGCAAGTCATCAACGAAGTTGTAGAGCTATCTCCACCGGAGCAACTGCTCACCACTTTCTCTATACTGCTTGCTCGCTTGAAGGGCGATTTTGCTGTAGAAGCGAGGAGCGCATATATACTCAAAGATATTAAGAAAGACGCTAAGATATTGATAGCGGAAGCGTGTTCGCATCATCAGCAAAAGGATGATATTGCAAAAGTGAAATTTCCAAAATTGTTAGAGAAGTATTGTGGATTTATGCCACAGATTGACTATTGCAATGGACGCGACTTTCCAGCAAATATTGCGGACTATAACTTAATAATACATTGTGGTGCGTGTATGCTTACGCGAACGGAAAAACTGAATAGAGTGAGAATTGCAACAGACGCAGGTGTTCCTCTTACAAATTTTGGTATGGCATTATCGTTTTTGAATGGACACTACGATAGAGTATTAGAACCATTTACGAATGAATTGGAATAAACAGAAATAGCGAGTTGGTATATACGAACCCGCTATTTTTATATGGATTAGGTTGCTATTTGATGAACTCTTCGTATTTAGCGGCAGTCATCAATTCATCCAATTCAGATGGATTGGATAATTCAACTTTAATCATCCAGCCCTCGCCGTAAGGGTCTGTATTGACTACTGCTGGGTCGTCGTTAATAGCAGTATTGATTTCGAGGACTTTGCCTGATACTGGGGAGTTCAGGTCTGATACTGCTTTTACTGCTTCTATAGTGCCGAAGGACTCGTTAGCGGTTACGCTTGTAGTATCTTCAGGTATATCAACATAAGCAATGTCTCCAAGTTCTGATTGTGCGTGGTCTGTGATACCAATGAAGCCAATGTTGCCTTCTGCACGAACCCATTCATGGTCTTGGGTGTATTTTAGATTTTCTGGTGATGCCATATTTTTTCCTATGAGATTTTTTTTATTAGAGAATTAATATTTTAAATGCAAATAACAGTTTGATTTATTTAGAGTTACACTTTCACTCTGTCCATATATGAGCCATTGCGAGTATCCACTCTAATCGTATCGCCTTCATTAATGAAGAGCGGCACAAGGACGGTAGCACCCGTTTCAACAGTTGCTGGCTTCGTTACATTGGTTGCTGTATCGCCTTTAAGACCCGGTTCAGTATGAGTTATTAGCAAATTTACACTTGCAGGAAGTTCAGCGCTGAGACAAGATGTTCCTTCAAATGAAAGCGATACTTCATCATTTTCGCGTAGGAAGTTGATTTGGTCGCCGAGTATTGCTGGGTCTATTGGTATCTGTTCGTAATCCTCTGGATTCATAAATATTAAGCTTTGTCCGTCATTGTATAGATATTGGTAATTGCGTTTTTCTACACGCACTATCTCTATTGACTCGCCAGAAGCAAATCTGTTTTCTAATTTTTTGCCCGTTTTTAGATTGCGCATCTTCACTTGATAGAAAGCACGCAAATTACCGGGTGTTCTATGTTCCGACTCTAATACTTGGCAGTTTTCGCCGTTAAATTTTATTACAACGCCTGGTCTTAAATCGCTGGTTGAACCCATTTTAATTATGATTTGTGGTTAATGTTATGTGAGAGGTGTCTACCGGATTCGAACCGGTGTTCTTGGTTTTGCAGACCAATGCCTAACCACTTGGCTAAGACACCGTAACTTATAAGAACTACAAAAATAACACTTTTTATTGATAATTCAAAATTTTTGTAGATTTGTGGATAAATTTACTTCGCTTTCATATAGAATGAAATGATGGCGATGTCGGTGGCAGACACACCGGATATGCGTGACGCTTGTCCTAAAGATGCTGGACGAATTTCCTTTAACTTTTGCAATGCTTCTTTTGAGAGAGAATTTAGGGCATCGTAATCAAAGTTTGTGGGAATTATTTTATTCTCATTTTCCAAAAAATATTCCACTTCACGCTTCTGTTTAATGATGTATCCTTCATATTTTATTTCTACATCAAGTTTCCACGCCAATTCCATATTTTCTTTTATTTTTGCTAAATTTGGTGGGAGATTATTTGCTAACTTCAATATTTCCATTGTATCTACCTTACCACGCCTACAAATCTGCGCAATGGAAGTGCTATCAATAAGCGGAGTTTCCTCTATGCGTTCCAGATAAGTATTAACAGCATCAGCACGAAGTTTTAACTTTCTGGCTTCATCAAATCCCTGCGAAACTGTAGAATACATATCCACAACTTTATCATATTGTGTCCGCGGAATAATCCCAAAGTTGTATCCATATTTAGATAAACGCTCATCGGCGTTATCCTGTCTCAATAGCAGACGATATTCGGCTAATGAAGTAAACATACGATACGGCTCATTTGTAGATTTATTTACTAAGTCATCAATAAGAACGCCGATATACGCTTCGGAGCGTTTTAGAGTAAATGGCTCTGCATTTTTCAACTTCAATGCAGCATTAATACCAGCAATTAAACCTTGACTTGCTGCCTCTTCGTAGCCGGATGTTCCGTTGATTTGACCGGCAAAGTATAATCCATCAATCGCTTTTGTTTCTAACGTTGGCTTTAGTTGATATGGAAAAAAGAAGTCGTATTCTATAGCATAACCAGCGGTAAGTATTTCACACTTCTCTAATCCTGTAATAGTCCGCAATCCTGCAAGTTGCACATCACGAGGTAGAGAGGTAGAATAGCCATTTACATAAATGGATGTTGTATTTAGTGCCTCCGGCTCAAGCAATATTTTGTGGCTGCTCCGATGCGCAAAGCGAGTAATTTTATCTTCTATAGATGGGCAATATCGCGGTCCTACCCCTTCTATAAGCCCAGTATACATAGGCGAGCGAGCAAATCCAGTTCGTAAAATATCGTGTGTAGTGGCATTCGTCTCTGTGCTATGGCATACTATTTGGTTTTTAACTACTTGCGTCTGATAACTAAAAGGCACTGGCTGCTCATCGCCTGTTTCCACTGATAGTTTTGAGTAATCTATGGTATCTCTATGAATGCGTGGCGGAGTTCCTGTCTTCAAACGACCTTTCTTAATGCCGTGAGAAGTAAGCAAATCGGATATTTTTTCCACAGGTGGCTCACCAACTCTTCCACCATAAGAAATGTCTAACCCCGTGAACATCTTACCATTTAGGAAAGTTCCAGCACACAGCACAATAGCATTTGCAAATAGCGTTTCATTCGTTTTAGTCCTACAGCCGACTACCTTGCTGTGCTCGACAAGGATTTCGTTAGCGGTTGTCTCTATTATTGTAAGGGTATGATTTTCTTGCACTTTCAGCAAATGCTGATGGACAATTTTCGGATATAGGTCTTTATCTATTTGGGCACGTGGCGACCATATCGCAGCACCTTTTGATTTATTAAGCATTTTGAATTGAATGCCTGCTTTGTCAGCGAGCAGTCCTTGTGCTCCACCAAGTGCATCAATTTCCTTAACAAGATGCCCCTTAGCAGTGCCACCAATATTTGGATTGCACGACGGTTTGCACAACGTAGCGATTGCCGATGTAAGTAACGCAACATTGTTGCCCATACGAGCAGCAACAATAGACGCCTCAACTCCGGCGTGTCCACCACCAATAACTATAATATCAAATCTATTTTGCATATAAGCATCATTTTATAACTATGCAAGTTACATTTTTTTTAGCAAATAAATACCGTTTTATAAATCTGTCCTACAGTTTTTTGCTAAAAATGTATCAAAAGTTTCATTTTTTTATAGTATATCTTTATTGTAAAAAAAAATATTATAGTTATATTTGTTAAGATTTATAACTAATGACGAATTCTTATGAAAAAAAATCCACAATTCATACTATTATTTTTATTACTTACACTTCCGACTTTCGCCTACAACGGCGTTTGGGAAGAAAAACACCCCGAATTAAATGGCGAAATACCTGGACCTCGCTATATGTATGGACTTGCGCCAATTGGAGAACGTAAAGCATTGTTGCTCAATGGGCTGGGCAACGGAAATCCATCCGCTTACAACGATACTTGGCTCTATGATTATGATTTGGATAAATGGACAAAAGTGGAATGCAACGTTAAGCCAGATACATATTTTGCCAATACCGGATTCCCTATGATGGCGCAAGTATCTAAAAATAGAGTGCTTGCGAGAAGTTATAATAAACAGCTAGAAAGGTTTAATTACATTTTTGATTTGGATAGTATGCAATGGTATCAGCTAGAAGGCGTGCCACAACCAGGAGTAACACCTGATGGCTACTACGCTACAATGATAAATTTCAAAGAAAATGTTGCAATGCTATATGGTATTGCCTACCAAACTGGTATGAATCAGACATGGCTGGCGACAATGGATACAACAAAATCTCTATATGACTCAGCCGTCATAACTTGGCAAAAAGTTAGCGATGATGCAATAGAAGAAGGACCAGGGACGTGGCATGGCTATAACCTTGAATTTCCTAGGTTAGCAAATATAGGAGATGAAGAAATATTATTTAGACCCCGATACAAATATTATGATGGATATAATGGTAATGGTAAATATTTTTGGTATTTTTGCAATACATATAAGTGGAGAAAGTTGGAAGACGATAGAGGGTTATTAGATAATTTCAGAAATCCATATGCACCTTTGCTAAGCAATTTTGTTTTAGATTGCTCTCGTTTAATGACGTATGATATTCTCCTTCCGGCATTAGACGTGCTTAATGCGGATAGAGATTATGTTAAAATGTTTTTTCTAGATACCATTGCACAACTTCCTTATAGAGATAAAACTAAAGGCGTTAAGTTAGCAGATGGCATTGTAATGATATTTGGCGGGGATGGTGGTAAGTTGCTAAATGATACTTGGGTTTTTCGTCTGACGGATACACTTTCCATAATTGAAGAAATAACAGATACTAACAATATATTTTTTAATGACAATATACTGATACTAAAAGATATAGAGCGATTAGAATTATATGATATTATGGGAAATTTAATCAGCAAATATGAACGTCCATTAAACACAACAATAGATTTAACGCCACTTTCCAAAGGTTTTTATCTTATTAGATATTATGATGGAAAGAAAATTATAAATAAAAAAATAATTAAACATTAATAAATTTGGAGACAAAATTATGTCAAAATTTTTAATACCACAACTTAGTTATAGGCAATTCATAGTATTGTCTGTATTTGTTCTTGCTTGCTTTGTAGGCAATAGCAGTGCTGCGGCGCAATTCGACTCATCTAATTTTTGGTCTATAGACCATACTCATTTCGGTTCTTTGTATCCCGATACAGTCGGTTATTACTATGCCGATAGCAACACCTACCAACTTACTGACACTTTTGCAATTCAAAAAGCAGCAATATGGAATAAACAAAGAATTGATTTAGCAAAAGGTTTCGTGCTTAATTTCACTCTCTACTTTGGCGAAGGAAAGCATGAAAACAATCCAGATTCTATAGCCGGTGACGGTATATGTTTCGTGTTACACACTATGAATCCAGCAACGGTTTATCCCCTAATAGGTGGAACAGGATATTTTATGGGGTATGGTATAGTTGGCAGTTACATTTATGGACAACAATCGGGGGTAACAAATTATACACAAACATCTATGATTCCGTCTTTTGCTGTTGAATTTGATTCTAAATTTGCTGATATGAATGGTTATCCCATTCCACCTTCATTTATGCTAATGGAAGGAGGGACACCTCCTGAATGCCATATAGCATATTTAAAAAATGCTAATATGGTAGCATTTCCAAATACTTTCAACCAAATGCAGAATAATTGGCATAAGATAGCAACAGGTGACTGGTATTGCGTGAGCACTGTTTTGGAAAAAAATAGCACTATTGGTGGCTACGATTTTTTAACTTACGTCCAAGAAAAACACGATTCTACATACAATGGACAACTTCTACTACGTAATTCTATGCATTTTAGCAGTTTAAGTGAAATAATAGATGGATTACAAGTTGATGCAAGCGGTCACGCTTATGTAACCTGGGGAATTACTTCTGCTACCTCTTCTGAACATAATGGTCCATCTAATAAGCATATTGTTAAATTTTACAGTTTACAAAACGGCACAGACCCGCTTCGTATTATATTATGTCCAGCAGATAATCCTCGTCACCCAGAAAAATACACTATCACTTTTGCAGCAAACCCACTTAGCCCAAGTTGTGGCGGTGCCCCTTATAAACAATACAATTTGCCAGATACATTGGAATATTGGCGAGTGATTTGTGATGGTCAATCAGCGGTTGTTGAAATTCCAGATTTAGATATACATATAAAAGATTGGGAGATATTAGATTCAATGGGTAATTGGGTTAGAAATATTACTACTGATGGCAATTTAGAATCAATTGGTCGGCAATCGGATACAACGCTAGCAAGAGTGGTTTTATTTGGAGATACAATGTATCTTAGAATTTTGTTTAAGGTGTATACGCTTTCCAAAGAATTTGCATCAAATCCGTTGTATTCTGATAAAATTAACATTGATTCATCTGGAGCTGGATATATGCTACTAACGGATACTTCACAGCAAATAATTCCTCTACCTGCTACTAATGATGGTTGGATGTTCTGGAATAAAAATAAAGACACCTCCATGCATAGAAAGTAATAACATCAAATTGGGACAGCACTTGTTATTTTAAGATAATGGTTTATAGACATCCCGACGGTCCGTCAAGCAAAACTAATGTAAGAACAATTTGTATTGATACTGTAACAGCAGATTATCCCCATTGGGCAAGTTATGAATTTATAGAACTAATTAACTGCAAAAATGAATTCAGGGAATATAAAATACAAACATTTACTACAGATGCTACTACTAGTGCTATTGTGGTTTTATGTGATACAACATTAAAAGTGGCGCAGATACATTTACAATCAGCATTTCTTATATAAAAACTGATGATGGCACAATTGAAACTTGTTATGTAACTCAAACCTATATTTGTGAATGTTGTAATAATAAACTCGGTGAAAATTTCCCATATTACAAATATTGCTGTGATTGCTAGCGGGATATATCTGTAGATTTAACAACAACAACAACGACAAATGATAATAAAATTTTTAACGTACTCTATTCAGTTCAAATTGCAGATAGTTCTATCACATCAGGTTCGGATATAGTATTTAAATTATTTAGAGCGACAAGTAGCGAAATAGTAAATAGTAACTTATTTACCATTCATCCAAGCGATATAATGACAAGTTATTTTACAATAAATACGTCTCAATATGTTGCAGGAGCATATTTTATTATAGCGGTTATGAATGATGAAATTATTGGTATAGACCAATTTATCAAACCATAACCTAATACTCTAAATGAACAAAAACACAGGGTGTAACATTGACTTTAAGATGTATTTTGGAACGGGAGCTCACGATACAGATGTTTTTGGCATTAAAAAGTATTTGAATGCTGCCGATGGCATAGTTTTTGTTCTTCATAAAATGGATATGTCGGATATGAATTCAATTATTGGCTCAACTGACCGCTGGTTAGAAAACGTAGGGGAATTAGATGGTTCGCTGAGAACAAACAAAACTAGCCCTATATTACTTGAACGTAGTTGCTCTTCAATAGGTAAGCATCTGAATAAAATGGACTTACGCACGCTTCTATTGATTAATCACAAAGGAATTGATATATTTCTTGCCATTTGCTTGCAGAACTAAAATGTATGAGCCAGCAGGCAAAAACGAAGTTTTAATATCCACATCCACTTCCCCACTTCCATATCCTTCCGCAACAATGCCATAACTTTCGCCTAATACATTCAGCAACTCAATCGTATAATATTGCTGGTTGTCCAGATAGATTGTTGTATGACAATTATCCTTCGTTGGATTTGGCGTAATAGGAGCAAATATGTTGTAGTTTTGTTCTACTATACCCATTGGTTCATCTCCAACACCAGTAGCAATGATATTTATCTCTGTTATTCCGCTGTTATGTAGAACAAAATTTGCATTTTTATCGCCCTTCGTTTTAGGTTCAAAAATAATTGGAATTGTCTGCTTTTCATTTGGTAAAATTGTATTTGGAAGCGTAACATTTTGACCTATTGAGAAATCGTCAGCACTTGTAGTTGTATTCTGTGGAATTATAGCAATGCTATCCAATATGACATTTGTATTGCCAACGTTTGTAATAACTACATTGCGATAGTTGAGGTGGTTATCTACATTTATAAATGTGGTATCAAATTCAACTTCTTGCCTATCTAATTGTAGTTCTGCAAATTCTGTAAATAGTCCATTTCCGATAAGTTTGAATGCGAGTTCCGGATATTTATCGCTATTGTTAGCAATCCATAAAGTAGCAACTTTATTTCCTTTTGACTTCGGTTGGAAACGAACTTGTATTTTACCTGTAGCCCCGATTTTAATGGTTGATGCGTATGATAGTATTTTAAAATCTTCCGTAGTGGTTGAATCGTTATCCGGTATAATAGTATATTCGCTGAAGTTAAGTGAAGATTCTCCCGTATTAGTCATTTCTATTTCACGTATAGAGTCCTTGCCTAATTCTATACTGCCGAAGTTAAGCATAGATGGCGGTTGCAATGATACGGAACGAGTTATATCAAAAAATGGCTCATTTATTACCGTTGTAATTATTGAACCATAAGGTCTATAATCTACTATGTTACTGCTATTGTATTGGTTTGAGTATCCGATAGATTTTATTCTTATGCTGTTATTGTTGCCAGCCATTACGGTGTTTCTGCCTGCAAAAGTATTGCAGTTAAATGCAAGTTTAGTGTTAGCATTCTTAAACGTCTTACCTGTATCATTAGTAGCCCACATAGCGTTATTATATGCCACTATCACATATTGTGTCGGATTTACAGCGTGTATGTATGCAGGAGCAATATCTGCATTTGCATTGACATTCATATATTCAGAATAACTCCAATCAACACCACCATTATGCGTCTTTGCTATGTAGCAAACATTGTCTTTGTAAAGTATAGACATACCATTATTGGTATCCGCAAATGCAATGGAAACGATATTGAATCCAGCAAGGTCGTTATTAACTTTCCATACATATCCTTTGTCATCACTATAGAATATACGACCTTTGTTCGTAGCAAACCAAATAGAATTATTAGTAGTAGCCATTACTCCCCTATCATTAATCAAAGCAGATTCACCTGCTACAGGTGCTTGTATATTGGATATTGCAGACCAAGTTTCGCCCTTATTTTTCGTAACACCGATACCCCATTTTGTCCCAAGTGTATCTCCAAGTAATATACCATTAGTGGCATCAAAGTAATGTAGTTTGGTGATGCGATGAACCATAGATGTAACATCTATCTCTTTCCAATCTGTAAGCGATGAATTGGTGCTTATAGTAACGATAGCACTTGCAACCGCAGACATAGGATATATTTTTGCGTCAGTAGCGTATTGAACTGACTGCGCTCCAAAGGCATAGATAGAACGTGACGCTCGGGTGGTGAATTGGGATTGTTGGTATGCAGATGGTGAAATTGAAGATGATTCGTTTGCAATATAAACTACAGGCAAATAGTAATTCATCATCTGCACATTGCAAATAACAGCCGCCATATTGTCTCCAAAATAGTGCATATCAATAGGTTTAGCGTCGGAGTCGCCATCACCAGCACTATTTAATGTAGAGATTAAAGTTAAAATAGGTGTGCTAATGTTTATGGGAATGTATATTACTTCAAAATCGGTGAATGTGCCATCTGTATATTCTACTAATATCTGTGCTTTACCCGCTGAAATTGCGGCTTTAGAATTTAGTTGCACATTATAAGTATTGCTTTTGGTTTGCATCTTTTCCATTTCGCCAAGATTGGTTTCTGGCGACGTAATGGTTACCATTCCATCCAAGGAAGTGAGTTTTACAGATAAGTTGGAGGCACTTCCTATATAATTAGTAAAATCCAATGTGAGTTGCTTTTTTCCATAACTGCTGAAGGAATTGAATGGTGGTAAAGAGAAATCAGATACTCCTACACCGGGGACAATTTTATCTGGGAAATCGGAATTGTTGTATGTAACGGCATTGTAAGCATTGATTTTACCATATTTCATAAGCGAGTTATCTTTTAGTCGCACAGATGTGCTACGTAGTTGGTGATAAACTTGTATTGGTGTATAGTCAGGAAATACCGACATTACAAGTGCTGCAACACCAGATAGAATTGGAGTTGCCATAGATGTTCCAGACATTCTACCAAAGTTATTTCGTGGCAATGTAGAGTAAATATCTGTCCCGGGGGAGAATAGACCAACATTATAGCCGAAGTTAGAGAACGTGCTTGCCAACCCATTTGATGCGCTTGCTCCAATGGAGAATACTCCCGGATAGTTCGCTGGATAATTGCCCGTTAGCGTATTGTTTGCATCATCATTACCAGCAGCTATACATAGCATTATGCCCTTATCTACAACTTCCTTTACTACTTCTTCATTTGCTTTGCTATATTGGTGTCCCCCCCACGAGCAGTTGATAATTTTTGCCCCCATCTCAGCACAATACATAATACCTTTGAATCCTTCAAAAATGCTCGTTCCAGCACCTATATCTTGGGCGTGTTTAGTGGCAATGAATTTAGCATTGATACCTGTGCCAGCACCATTCCTTCCATTATTAGCAACGGCTGCAATGAGTCCGGCAACGTGTGTGCCGTGGCTGTTATCAGAATTTAGAGGTGTAACATCGTTATCTGGTTTGAACTTCCCATAGTATGCTTGCTCATAATCAATATTTCCAATGAAATCCCAGCCGCGAATGTCGTCAATGAAACCATTGTGGTCGTTATCAATACCATCCTCTATTTCATTTGGATTAGTATATGAATTGCCAAATAAATCTAAGTGGATGAAGTCCACACCCGAATCAACAACTCCTACAACCACGCCTGTCTTGTCTTTAGCGACTTCCCACGCTTTGTAAATGCCCAAGTCCTGTAAGTGCCACTGCTGTTGCAAAGAAGGGTCATTGGGTATGTAGTCCAATAATTTATAGATTGGAACTCGCTCAGCATATTCAATATCTGGATTTTTGGCAAGCACTTCGCATAAACTATCTACATTCACACCTTCGGCGAAAACCACCTCGCATATTCGCTCCAATCCATTAGAATTTGCTTGCAATCTGCCACCATACTTGCTGTAATGCTTAGCATAGGGAGCCGTGATTGAAGTGATAGCGGCGACATTCAATATATCAGAGACATCAGCAGATAGCAGCACATTGGAGGTCTTATCTATCGACTGTATTGTCTTCGTTTTAAATACAATGCGATTGCTGTAATAGGTATCTTCTGCATTTGAATTTAATGCGAAAAACGCAAATGCAAATAGTATTATAAGTGTTTTTTTCATAATTTTTTTGTATTAATTCTGTATTGTGAAAAATAATATTCCACAATATACAAAAAAAAATGTTATATTTGGGTTATATATTTTTATTTTAAATTGAATTTGCATTGAATATGGAAAAATTAATTTTTGAAAAAAGCGTTAGTGGTCGAAAAGGATACACGCTACCAGCGTTGGATGTTCCAAATAAATCGGGTTTAATCCCATCTAACTATTTGCGTAAAACTCCAGCAGCACTGCCAGAAGTGCCTGAGACAGACATTTCACGCCACTATATACGTCTATCTAATTTGAATCACTGCATTGAGAAGGGCTTCTATCCGTTGGGTTCTTGCACTATGAAGTATAATCCGAAAGTGAATGAAGTAGTAGCAGCACTACCCGGCTTTGCAGCGTTACATCCACATACTCCTACTTATGCAGCACAAGGTGCATTAGAGGTTATGTATGAATTGGGCGAATGTTTAAAGGAAATTACTGGTATGCAAGGGGTAACATTGCAGCCCTGTGCTGGAGCACAAGGCGAACTAACTGGTGCATTGTGCTTTAGAGCATACTTCAAACATAAGGGCGAGCACAATAGAACGAAGATGCTTATGCCTGAATCTGCTCACGGCACTAATCCGGCAACAGCAGTAACAGCGGGCTTTACAACAGTAACCGTTAAGTGTAGTCCAAACGGTGCAATAGATATAGATGACTTAAAGAGCAAACTAGGCAATGACATTGCCGGCATTATGATTACCAATCCATCTACAATTGGTGTCTTTGAAAGCAATATCATTGAAATAGAAAAATTGATACACGGCTGTGGAGGTCTTATGTATATGGATGGAGCAAACTTAAATGCCCTTCTTGGTATAACTCGTCCTGGAGATATGCACTTTGATTGCGTTCATATTAATTTGCATAAAACAATGTCTACTCCGCACGGTGGTGGTGGTCCGGGTGCCGGTCCTATCTGCGTTAATGAGAAGTTGCAGCCATTTTTGCCAACACCACAAATAGTAAAGAATGGCGATAAATTTGAATTTGCAAATAATACCGCTAAGCAATTCGCTGACTCAATTGGTAGAATGCACTCCTTCTATGGTAACTTTGGCGTTCTGCTTCGTGCATTAACCTATATACGTATGAATGGCGCTACTGGTATGAGACGCATCGCTGAGAATGCAATTATTAACGCAAACTATATTCAAACGAGATTGCAAGAGCATTACCTCCTTCCGTATAAGGTGAAATGTATGCACGAGTGCGTATTCAGTTCTGATTTACAGAAAGAAAATGGTATTACCGCTATCAATATAGCAAAACGCCTGCTTGACTACGGTATTCACGCACCGACAGTCCATTTTCCTCTCATTGTTCACGAAGCACTATTGATAGAGCCGACGGAAACAGAGAAATTAGAGGATTTAGATGACTTCTGTAATGCAATGATTAAGATTGCCGAAGAAGCAAAGAATACTCCTGAACTTGTGCTTAATGCACCACTTACAACACCGGTCAGACGCTTAGATGATGCGCTTGCAGTCCGAAAACCTAATTTGAAATACGTAAATTAATATAAATATGAAATTCAATGTAAAACTAACGCCAAGAGATGTAGCCAAAATAGTTAATGGTATTCTTATCGGTCCAGACAGTTCGCTAATCAGCAACATTAGCGGAATTGAGAATGGCAAAGAAGGCGATTTAACTTTTGTAGCCCGTTCAGAATACTTTAAGTATATGGATAACTGCGATGCATCATGTATAATTATCCCAAAGGGCTACGTGGGTGTTCCACATCAAGACCAATCTTTTGTTGAGTGCGAAAATCCATATCTTGCTATTGTAACTGTGCTGAAACATATAGAAGGGCAAAATAAAGTTGAGCGGAAACCGGATATACATCGTTCTGCGGTTATATCACCAACAGCAAAAATAGGCAAGCGTTGTAGAATTGCCGCTCGCTGTGTCATTGGTGAAAATGTTATCATTGCAGATGATTGCTATCTGTTGCCCAATGTCATTCTATATGAGAATGTTATAATCGGTGACCATTCTACTATACACTCTAACGTAGTTTGTTATTCCGACGTAGTCATTGGAAAGCGCTGCATCATACACGCTGGCACTGTTATCGGTTCGGATGGTTTTGGCTATGTGGAAAATTCCGATAGTAGTTATGAGAAAATACCGCAATTGGGAAATGTCTTAATCGGAGATGATGTAGAGATAGGAGCAAATTGCACAATAGACCGAGCAATGATTGATAGCACAATTATAGAAGATGGTGTTAAGTTAGATAACCTTGTCCATATCGCTCACAACTGCTTCGTTGGCTCGCATACAGCAATGGCTGCACAAGCAGGTATATCGGGCTCTTCACGTATAGGAAGACGCAATAGAATTGGCGGACAGGTTGGCGTTGCAGGACATCTTGAAGTTGCCGATGATGTTGTGCTTGCTGCTAAATCAGGCATAGCAAAGACCATTCGCGAAAAAGGAATTTACTTCGGGGCTCCTGCCAAAGAGCGTCTTCAAGCATTTAAGATAGAAGCATATATCCGCAAATTACCGGAAATCGCTGTTGACGTAGAAATGCTAAAAAAACATATGATAAAAGCGAATGACAAAGAACAATAATCAAAATAAGTAATAAATACAGATAATTAATTTTAATCACAAATAAACAAAAAATGAAACTCAAACAATTCACAATCCTAATAGCATTCTCTATGCTATTATTATCCTGCAACAAAAATGATGGTGTTGCAGATACTTCAAAGACAACCGCTAAGCCAGCAAATATAACTGATTCAATTAGTTATGCTATCGGCTTTGACATCGGTCAGAACTTTCTTAAGACCCTTACCGACGACTCCGTTGCCGTAAATACTGATTATATTTACAAAGGCATTGCCGATGGACTTGTAGATAAGCCAGATTCATCAAAAGCACTCCTTTCTAAAGCAGATATGGCAGCCGCTATGCAGTCAATGCAAGCTACGATGCAAGCAAAACAAGAAGCGAAAATGAAAGAGAGACAAGAAAAATACGAGGCACGCAAAAAAACTGCCCTTGAAGATGGCAAAAAATTCTTAGAGGAAAACAAAGGTAAAGCCGGCGTAACATCAGACCCATCAGGCATCCAATACAGAGTTCTTACTGCTGGAAACGGACCTCAACCAAAGAAAACCGACAATGTGAAATTCCACATTATTGGTAAATTCACAGATGGCGAGGAATTCCAATCTACATACTCTATGCCAGAACCACCGGAAGCACCGATTGCACAACTTATGCCCGGTATGCAAATTGCATTATCCAAAATGAATGTTGGCTCAAAGTGGGAAGTTATTGTTCCTCCAGCACTTGCTTATGGTGAGCAGGAAACAGGTGTAGTGCCTCCGAATTCAGTTATAGTATTTGAAATTGAACTTCTTGATATAGTTAAGAATGCTCCCGCCCCTCCCGCACCGACCAGATAATAAGTTAGTAGTAGATGATAAATTTTCTTCTAATCATACTTTGTATATCTCTCGGAATGTTAATAACACGGATTAATATCGTTCCGAGAGATTCTTACAAAGGCATAAATGTATGGCTTCTAAATGTCGCTTTACCTGCCCTTGCACTTCGTTATGTTCCAGAAATAGAATGGGGCTTTGGCACTATAATTCCTGCAATATCGCCGATAATTGTATGGATTGGTGCAAATCTATTCATTGGAATTTACGCAAAGAAAGCACGCATAGATAGAGCAACAAAGACCGCACTTATCGTATCTTGTGGCTTGGGGAACACTGCATTTCTAGGGTTTCCAATGATTTCCGCATTCTTTGGAGAAGAAAATATTCAATACGCTATAGTATTTGACCAAATGACCTTCATATTATTTTCCACAATGGCGGTTTCATTAGTATTGAAAACGCTCAGTGGTGGTAAAATATCTCCTTTCTTCATCGTAAAAAAAATATTCCTCTTTCCTACATTCCTTGCAACCATTACAGCACTCATTGTCTCTCCATTTTTGGACTACTCAATCATTAACCCATTCTTAGAAAAGATACTTGCAACACTCTCTCCACTCGCTTTGTTTTCTATTGGGATGCAAATGAAGTTTGGTAATTGGCATAGTGAATTGCGGAACATTATAGTAAGTTTATCATACAAACTTTTGCTTGCCCCGCTAATCATTTTTGCGATAGTGAAATTCAGTGGATTAGATGGAATGACGGGGAATATTACAGTATTTGAAGCGGCGATGCCTGCACATATATCGGCGAGTTTGCTTGCGAGCCAATATGAACTAAACCCACAATTATGCAACCTGATTGTAGGTGTTGGCATAATCGTGAGTTTTGTATCATCGGCGATTTGGTGGTGGGTAATGTAAATTTATCCTTGCTTAATACTCTCTCCTTCCTCACTTCCACCTTTGATTTTCTTTTCAATTACAGATGCAATTATAGATAGAAAGACGACGCCAAAAATGAATATCAATGAAACCAGCGATGATATATGGTAGAAGTCGGCTATCAGCATTTTGCAGCCGATAAATATTAGTATTAACGCTATGCCTTGTTTCAATCTGGTGAAATACTGGATAACGCTGGATAGTAGGAAATACATACTACGCAAGCCAAGTATAGCGAATATATTGGATGTATAGAGTATAATTGGGTCTTTTGAGATGGCGAATATCGCCGGAATAGAATCTACTGCAAATATTATATCCGATACTTCTATTGTAATCATACATAGGAACATTGGCGTAATGTATCTAACAGCATTTTCTACAACGAAGAAATTGCCGGATTCCTCTGATTCTGTTAATGGAAATATCTTTTTTGCCAATCGGATAGCAAAGTTATCGTTAAAATCTTGATTATCTTCCTTTTCATCTTTGAACGATTTCACTCCGGCGATGAGTAGCACAAATGCAAATACAATAAGCAATACATTGAGTTTTACCGGCATTCCGAAGAGCATAATTTCAGGTAAATAAGTTAGTTCAATGAGCCAGAGACCAGAGAAGATAAATATAGCACGGAAAACCACGGCACCAATTATTCCCCAGAATAGTATTTTGTGCTTATGCGTTTCACCGATGTTGTAGAAGGAGAAAATGAGGACGAATACGAATATATTGTCAAGGGAGAGCGACTTTTCGGTGAGGTATGCAGCAAAGAATTCCGTTGCTTTTTCGCCACCAAATTCAAAATATATAAGAGCACCGAATATGCAGGAGCAAGTAATCCAAATAATAGTCCATATTGCAGCTTCTTTGGTAGAAACTGCGTGTTGTTTTTTATTGAATACGCCGAGGTCAAGTAGTAGCATCACCACTACCGCCACAGCGAAAATAAGTAAGAGATAGGTTTCGTTCATTGATTATGGCAAATGAATTATAATATGTCTATAAGTGGAAAAACACCGATGATGAGAATACAGATGGCTGCAAAAACAACCGTGAATTTAGAGAGAGTATGTCGCTCAAGTATTATATCGCTTTCATTTTCGCGGAAATACATTTGAACGATGACAGATAAGTAGAAGTAGCAGGCAATAATGGAAGTGAATACCGCAACTATTGTTAGCCAAGTGAAGCCGGATTCTATTGCTGCTTTGAATATGAAGTATTTACCGAAGAAGCCAGCAAATGGTGGTATTCCGGCAAGTGAGAACATAAATATAGCCATCATAGCAGATAGAGCAGGATACGCTTTGGATAGTCCGGCGTAATCGGTAATATTGAGACAAGATTCGTCTTTTCGTTCTAAGATAGATATTACAGCGAACGCCCCTATTTGAGTTAGCGTATATGCGATTGAGTAGTATAGAATGCCACTGATACCATCCACAGAGTTCGCTACAATACCCATAAGCATATAACCAGCGTGTCCAACAGATGAATAAGCCAGCATACGCTTTATATTGGTCTGTCTAACAGCGGTAATATTACCTATGAGCATAGTCAAAGCAGCAATTATGGCTATAAGTAGTTGCATTTGTTGCGTTACTGGAGTAAGACCAAGCGAGATTGTTGGAATCTCAATATCCATTGTATTTACATAAGGTATTGCATTTATGATGCCGTAGATGGAATCTGTAAAAGGAATGGAGGTAATATTTGGACTCATAATTGCAGATGCAATGCCGATAAATCCGGATAATGCAGCAATTTTTCCCGCGGTTGACATAAATCCGGATATTGGAGATGCTGCTGCTTGATATACATCTGGTGCCCATTGATGAAATGGGAATGCAGCAACTTTGAATAAGAGTCCGATAAGTAGTAATGCAACGCCAAGTTTGAGATAAATTGGCATAAACTGCATATTTTGAATGCTTTCGCTTATTATAGTGTAATCCATAGAGCCGGTAGCACCGTATAGCATTGCAATGCCATATAGTAGGAAGCCGGATGCGAATGAACCGAGTAGGAAGTATTTCAAAGCACCTTCCACAGCGGTCTCTCTATTGCGGAGAAATCCTGTTAAGCCATAGAAAGTAATAGACATTGTTTCAATACCGATGAATAGAACGATGAGATTATTGGAATGCGCTATGCACATCATACCAAATATCGCAAAGAACAACAACGAGTAATATTCTTTATGCGCAGCATAAACTTTGGACATATATTCATTTGAGAACATGGCTACAAGGAGACCTGCAATACAGAATATAATATCAAATATGGTAGCCACTCTATTGAAGTTCAACATTCCGGCGAGGAAGTTAGTCAATACTCCGCTTTCGTCCATACCAACAGGTAGTGTAAGCGAATATACGGCTTGTGCTATAATGAATAATAGAAATATCGTAGCCAACACCGCATTCACTTTTGATGCTTTTTTGCTAAACGCATCTGCTATAACAAGTAGTATAGAGCAGATAAAAGTCCAAAATATTGGCGGACATATATTAGGTATAAGAATTAGTTCCATAGAAGTATGAATTACTATTAGAGATTAATTAAAAATTAATGTTAAAGGCATTTGCAACATCTTCCATCATAAAGAAAGTGCCACATATAATAGTAGGTTGCTTAGTATCTTTTAATTTTATCGCTGCCTCATAGACGGAATTATTGGATATATCAATATCGGTAAATCCAATATTCTTTGCAAAAGCAATGATTTCGTCAATAGTAGCAGCGCGTTCAATATTAGGAGATACAGGTATTAGTTTGTTGCATATGGGATAGATGTAAGAAAGCATTGTTGCAATATCTTTGTCCTTCATAACGCCAAATAGGAAATCCCATTTGCAAATTGAAGTTGCCTTAAGCGTCTTTACAAGATGCAAAATAGAATGTGGATTATGCGATATATCTATAATTATATTTGGTTCTTTCTCTATGCACTCTATTCTAAAATGCAATCCTGTGTTAGTCGTAACATTTTCAATACCTTTTACGATAGTATCAACTCTGATATTAAATTTAGGTGATATAAGCAAAGCAGCGAAAATAGCAATCTGTATATTCTTTGCTTGATGTAATCCAATTAGTTTAGAAGTAGCTTGTATAGAAGTATTAAAAGGAGACATTTCAAAATCAGGCATATACTTAGTATTATCCAAATAGTCGCCAATGTTTTCTGGGAACTCTATGTTAAGAATCATTTGCATATCGTCTGTAATGCTACATAGTTCTACCGTAGGGAAATTATAATTAATGAACAAAGTAGCATCTTTTAGTTCGGCAGCAATTTGGAACTGGTTCATAACCTCTGGTGGTTCATCTTGCGTAAGCACATCAACAGATTGCTTAATTATGCCGGCTTTCTCAAATGCAATCTTTTCTGTTGTATCACCCAATATACTCGTATGGTCTTTATCAATAGAAGTAATGATAGATAGTAGAGGTTGAACGACATTAGTGGAATCAAATCTTCCGCCAAGCCCTGCTTCAATTATAGCAATATCTACTTTGTGTTTTCGAAAATGCTCAAAGGCAATAGCAGATGTAATTTCAAAAAAAGAGGCATTTACTTTATCCGACAACTTTTCTATTTTAGTATAAGTATCTTCTATTTCTGCATCGGATATAGGTATCCCATTTACTTTAATTCGTTCGTTAAATGTAAGTATATGTGGAGATGTATACAATCCAACTTTGTAGCCCGATTCTTGTAATATAGATGCAATGAGTGAGCATACGCTACCCTTGCCGTTAGTGCCTGCAATATGAATAGTTGGATAGGATTTCTCTGGATTATCCAACGAGTGCAATATTGAGATAATTCTATCTAACGAGTGGGTCATTTCGCCGTGTAATTTTGCGAATAATTTATCTAATGTGTTGTTTTCCATTTTGGTTTAATATTTTTTTTTCATTAATAGCCCATCTATTAGCGACTTAGTATTTGCTTGCAGTAAATGAAAATAAGTGGATGATGTTGTATCTTTTTTACCGTCCCAAGTAGCACCTATGGCACTACCTATTGGGTCAAGTTGATGTATATTAACATTTTCTTCCTTTGCAATTCTGTTGAGCAAACTATGCTCAAATTGTGGCTCAGAGAAGATTGTAGGAACATCGCTTTGTTTAATATCTATAATAAGTTGTTGAAAATCATTAAGTGTTTTTTCTTTTTCGCCTGCGTCTTCTATGCAACCACCATATAGCAATCCAAATTCTTTAATGAAACAACCGAACGAGTTATGCTCGGTGAAAATTGGTATGTTAAGTATCGGCGAAACATTTGCTTCTATTTGCTTGTGTAGGGCATCCAAATTTGCAATGAACGCTTTTGTTCGTTCTTTGTATTGAGTAGCATTGCCACTATCTACACTAATTAGAGCGTCGCATATATCATTAGCAATGGACTTCACTAACAGCGGACTTAGCCAGAAATGAACATCGCCAATATTTAGTGTATCACCATTCTTATTCACATAGTCCATTAATTTGACTTGCGGAATATTTGCAGTAGTCGCTAATTTAGTAACCCATCCATCCAAATTATCATCAACATAGAATAGTAATTTGGAGTTCTGCAATGCAGCAACGTCAGATGGACGTGGCTCGTAATTATGCGGCGAAACACTTGGTGGCAACAAAGTAACTATATGGATACTACTACCCGCAATTTCCTGTAAGATTAACTTCAGTGGATTAATTGTTACAGCAATCGTGGGAATAGTATCCGAATTATTGCTATCTTGTTTTGTGCAAGCCATAGTAGATAGCAGCAATAATATAGCGACAATATACTTATTCATTATAGAGAAATTGTCTCTGAATAATCCAATGCTTTTGCTTTGCATCCAATTTTCTCTACCTTAGCAACGAACTCTTTTGGGTCTGCTGGGATAATAGGGAAAGTGTTAAAGTGCATTGGAATAGCGAGTTCCGGACGAACAAAATCCACCGCCGTAGTAGCATCATCAATACCCATCGTAAAGTTGTCGCCGATTGGCACAAGCATTACATCTGGTTTGTTGAGTTGTCCGATGAGTTTCATATCGAGGAACAGACCTGTATCGCCGGTGTGATATACGGTCTTGTCGCCCATTTTGATGATAACTCCGCAGGGCTCTCCCATATACTCACCATTATCTGCTTTAGAGCCGTGGTGAGCAATAGTAATTTTGATTGAGCCAAATGGGAACTTGAATGAACCACCAATGTGCATTGGATGGGCATTTACACCTTGAGACGAAAGCCAAGTAGCGAGTTCATTCACACAGATAACTTGACTATTGTTTGCCTTTGCTAATGCAATGGTATCTCCCAAGTGGTCGCCGTGTGCGTGAGTCACAAAAATGAAGTTTGGATGGACATCGTTAGCAGTAATTTTAGCAGTTGGATTGCCCGTAATAAATGGGTCAATGGCTAAAGTATGCGCTCCATCAGATAGGATGAAAGCCGAATGGCTGATATAAGTAATGTTCAACATAGTAGTTTATAACTTAGATTAGTTTATGATATGGCAAATTAACATATTTACACTAATTTATTGCAATTCACCCTATTTTTTTTATGAAAATAATTAACTATTTGTGCTTTTGATAAAAATAAATAGCGTGAAAATTATTATATTGGAGATTATAATCAAGTGTAATTCAATGGAAGATAGTAATAAAGTTGCGTTAATCATAGGCAAGAAGCAAATAACATACCACTCTCTAATGCAACGAATATACTTATCAGCAGCACGGCTAACAGCCAAACCCGGCGAACGTGTGATGGTATATTCTGAAAATAGAGAAGGATACGTCTACGCCCTATACGCAATTATATACAAGAAAGCGATATACAACACTTGGTTCCACAACCTCAAAGCAGACACATTGCAAAAGACGATCAATGAAGTAAATCCATCTGCAATTTTTGTTTCACCTAAACTTTATCCTTTGCTTTCAGAAGCCATTGATATTGATGAAACACATATACAGATACTGATGATAGATGAGTTGGAAGAGATGGATGTCCCGGAAGATACGCCTGTGGCTGACCTTACCCGGGACCCTAATGACACTATTTTTGCTGTTTATACAGCAGCCATTACATCTACGCATAAACTTTGCGAATTGACGCACGGCAACATCCTTGCAACTATTAATAATATGAAAGAGGCAAACTTAATCACTGAATCCGATAGAGTGCTTGTGTTGCTACCATTTTACAACACCTGGATACTTCTTAGCACAATCGTTGTGCCTCTATACGTTGGTGCTACCTGTGTTTGTGTAAATGAAGTCGTAGGTCAAACCATTATTGATAAGTTATACGAGCATAAAGTTAGCGTTTTTGTTGGTGTTAAGTCCGCGTACTTAGAGGTATTGAAAGTATTGATGGAGCGGGTTAATGGTAGTAGGTTAAATAGGATTAAATATAAACTTTCTGCCTTATTAGATAACCGGTGGTTTTCTAAGTTCCTTTTCAAAGATATACACGAATCGCTCGGCAACTCACTACGCTACTTTCTAACAATAGGCACAAAAATAGATGATTCCATTTGTTCTCAATTCCTAAATCTCGGCTTCGAAGTCCTTGAAGGATACGGATTAGCAGAAGCGACTTCAATAGTGACTACCCCCGTATCTAAGCGAATTAATCCAAGCAGTGTTGGTAAAATATTTGATAATATAGATGTAAAGATTATAAATGGCGAACTCGTGTTGAGAGGTCCAAATATTTCACCGAATTATTGCCACGCAGAAGATAATAAGAAGTATAAGAACAATGGCTGGTTATTTACTAGTGATATGGGATATATAGATGACAATAACTATCTATATATCCAAGGTGTATCGCAGGACCGCATCCGAATTGATGATGGTAGAATTGTATTTGCACCTACTGTGGAGCAAATGATACTTCAATACGACCACATAGTTAGCGAAGTGGGTATATTCTATGATGAAGGAACTCTAAAAGCAGTAATCGTCCCGCAACCAAATTTATTGGTAAAATTTGATAATGCTGATAAAGATAGAGACCTTATAGATTACATTAGGTGGAATGTAATAGAGCACTACAACCGTTCCGTTCCGGCGTATATGCAGGTAAAGAAAATCGTCATAAGCAGACAAACCCTACCCCGCTCAACATCAGGCAAACTCAAACGCTACCTAATGCCGGACTTAGAAATCCATAAAGACATAAACATTGACTTGCTGCTGGCGCGATAAGTAATGTGCATCAAATATCTAAGTTTGCAAATTTCGCATTTTTCTCTATAAACTCCCTACGTGGCTCTACTTTGTCGCCCATTAATGTTTGGAATAGCATTGTAGCACGCGCAGCATCTTCAATAGATACTTGTAGCAAAGTGCGACTCTCAGGATTCATTGTAGTAGACCATAGTTGCTCTGGATTCATTTCACCAAGACCTTTGAAGCGAGAGATTACCACGCCATTCATTCTTTTAGCATCTACATCTGTTGTCTCTGTTGGAGGTGGGGTTGCACCTTCTTCCACCACCTCATCATCAACTTCGGCAGCCGTAACTTTAATATTAGGATTATCCTTTCTAATACGTTCCAATATTGCTATTCTCTGGTCTTCATCGTAAGCATAATACTCTTGCTTGCCTTTCTTTACTTTGTATAGTGGCGGACAAGCAATGAATAACTTACCTTTATAAATCAAATCGCGCATATAGTTAAAGAAGAATGTAAGAAGCAATGTTCTAATATGCGAGCCATCTACGTCGGCATCCGCCATAATGATAATCTTGCCATATCGTGATTTATCTGCATCAAAATCTTTTTCCTTGCCATTAGCGGTAATCATTACGCTATCTCCCAGCAAATTATCCATATCATTATAATCTGGTTTTGTATTGAAACCGGCACCAATAGCGGTGATGATAGTTTTTATCTCCTCATTTTCCAATATCTTATGTGGAATGGCTTTTTGGACATTAAGAACCTTACCTCGTAATGGGAGAATTGCTTGGAACTTTCTATCGCGTCCTTGTTTAGCACTACCACCTGCAGAATCTCCCTCTACGATGTATATCTCGCATTCCTCAGGATTGCCTGAAGAACAATCGGCTAACTTACCGGGTAATGTGGATGCTTCGAGTGCATTTTTGCGTCTAACTAAGTCGCGACTCTTGCGTGCAGCAATTCTTGCTTCGGCTGCTTTTATGGCTTTTTCAATAATTTGCTTTGCATCTTGTGGATGAGCATCAAGGTATTGGACAAGTTTTTCCGAAGTAATAGTTCTCACAATGCCTTCCACTTCCCCATTACCGAGTTTGGTCTTGGTTTGTCCTTCGAATTGTGGCTCAGGCACTTTGCAAGATATGATAGCAGTAAGACCTTCGCGGAAGTCCTCGCCAACTATTTCTATTTTGTTTTTGCTATTACTGATATTCTTTTCGGCGTATGATTTCAGGGTTCTGGTAAGTGCTGCACGGAATCCGCTAAGGTGCGTTCCACCTTCTATTGTATGGATATTATTTACATAAGTTAGCGTTACTTCACTATAACTATCGTTGTATTCAAAGCAAATATCTACTTCGGTATTGTATTGGTCATCTCTGCCGTTAATAAAGATTGATTTGGTAATGGCTCTATTGGATTCATCTATGTAAGCAACGAAATCCTTTAAGCCGCCTTTGTAGTGAAATACTTCCTCTTGCTCTTCGCTTTCATCTTTCAGGGTAATGGATACGTAAGGATTAAGGAATGCTAATTCACGCAAACGCTCAGCAACTTTATTATACTTGAACTCTACGGTATGAAAAATGGTATCATCGGGTATAAAGCGTATTGTAGTGCCAGTGGTCTCGCTTTCGCCTATTACTTCAACATCTGATACAGGAGCACCTTTAGAGTAGAACTGTTGGTATATTTTGCCATCTCTTTGGATGCGTGCTTCAAAATGCTTAGATAGCGCATTTACGCAGGATACACCTACGCCGTGCAAACCACCGGAGACCTTATAACTTGACCTATCAAATTTACCGCCGGCGTGCAATGTAGTTAGCACTACCTCTAAGGTAGATTTTTTTTCCGTTGGGTGCATACCGGTTGGGATACCACGTCCATCGTCTTGGACTGAGCAAGAGCCGTCTGTATGTAGCGTTACAATGATGTATTTGCAATAGCCAGCAAGTGCCTCATCTATTGAGTTATCCACCACCTCATTGATTAGGTGGTGCAGACCTCGTTCGCCTGTGTCGCCGATATACATCGCTGGACGCATACGCACCGCTTCCAATCCTTCGAGGACGCGGATACTGCCTTCGTTGTATTCTTCTTCTTGTGCAACAGCGGAGTTATTGAAATCTATTGGATTATTTATGTTTTCTTCCATTTCTGCCATAATTTTCTTAATATTAAATATAAATTTTTGTTACTATTGTTGTTCCAAAATGTTTGTTAAATTGACGTATTAAATCGCTTGAGCGTAATATTATTTCTTTATGCCACGAGGGGAAATCTGTCTGCATATAGAGCAATTTATTTTCGTATTTTGTTAGTTTGACATTTTTTGCGAGAGTATCGGGAAAATTTTCTTCCCAAAATCCAACGAGTTGCGTGAATATGAATTCATTGTTCAATTCGTTGTCGCTTACCAATTGTGATATTATCGTTTCTATTGATTTTACTTGTCGTCCCATTGCATTACTCGCCATCTTCGTAGTTGATACCGGCAAATTTTACATCCGCAATATGTTCTACATAATTTTTATAAAAAAGCATATCAAATATTTTATCTAATGCGTCCTCAAATCTGTCGTCCCATTGCCAATACTTGCAGCCAAATCTATCGTAGTCATTGTCATTGCTTGCGGTAGAGTTTATGCTCTCTTTGGTTGGCAAATTTGGAAGAGCGAAGGTAGATATTTCATTTACGCTATTGTCCGCAAAGTTCTCCGCCTTAACTATCCAAAAGCCAAGTATCAATGGCACTTCAAATGTATCATACCAATCTTCCGTTAGGTCTATTGTAATGTAATCATCGTAATTAGTAGCATCATTTGTGAGAATGACATCGGCATCATCAACAACATCAACTACTTCTAATTCAATGCCAAAGCGTTCAGATAATAGCAATCGGGTTGCTGCAATAATGAATTCATTTGCAATTTCGTAACAGATAGTATTGAGTGTGCGTTTATTTTTTGCAATACAGATAGTGAATAGTCCGGAGTAATCCTCAATAGCGAGTATTTTAGAGCGAACGATACGGTAGTCCGTTCTCTTATTTATTAGTGCATATACCAATGGTGAGACGAGAGCGTAATCGAAACTGCTTTTGTCAATTTCTGCAACACATCTGCGTTCATCGAAGCATTTAACTTTATAATTTTCGAGCGTTGTGCCATTTGCAAATAGTGGTTCTAACGCTGGATTATCTACTACAAATATTGTTTTCATATCTATTTCCTACTATTTTTCACGTTGATACATATATTTAGCAAAGCCGATTAAGCAATCTTTTTCCTTGCTATCTGGAATAATGTCAAGGGATTTGATAGCAGCATTTGCGTATTCGGCTGCTTTTGTGAGTGCGACCTCAATACCATTATTGCTTATCGCAAAATTAACAACTTGCTTTACATCATTATCGCTAATATCCTCTTGGCGTATCAAATCCAAGATTTCACTTCGTTTGCTATCGGTAGCAATGCTAAGAGCGTGTATTAGTGGCAATGTAAGTTTGTGTTCTCTAATGTCATTACCTACTGGCTTTCCAATTACACTTGCGTTATCAGAGTAGTCAAAAATATCGTCTTTCATTTGGAAAGCCATTCCGACATTGCGACCATACTCGCGAAAAGTATCAATAATGACTTCGTTCTCTGAATATACCATAGCACTTGTTTGGCAAGCAGCAGCAATTAGCGATGCCGTTTTTGCATTAATTATACGATAATATTGTTCTTCGCTAACGTCTAATGTCTCGCTCAATTGGATAGCAAGTAGTTCGCCTTCACTCATTAGTTCAGCTGCGTGTGATACAATGTGTAGAAATTCATACTCTTCATTTTTAAAAGCAGGCATAAATGCCTTTGTGTATAAGAAGTCGCCCATAAGAACAGCGACTTTACTATCCCAGCGAGCATTTATTGACTTTTGGTTTCGTCTTTGAGTGGCTTCATCTACTATATCGTCGTGGATGAGGGTTGCAGTATGAAGAATTTCAATCATTGCAGCGTCATCCATCAATCTATTATTTACCTTTCCCAATACATTAGCAATTAAGAACATCACACTTGGACGCAAACGTTTACCTCTATTGGTATTTATATGCGCAATAATACTATGAATTATGCTTACTTCTGATGTCAGCATAATATCGAAATGCGTTTCAAAAGTAGTTAATTCGGATGATATTGTCTGGAGTATCTGTTCAAACGTCATTTTGTATATGAATTATGTTTTAGATAATGTTTGTTTATGCTTCTGTATTATTCTCTACTATATCTTGGGGGTCTTCTGTTTCTTCGTGAGCGATGGTAGTAATATCAGCAATAGAGTCACCATCGTCAAGGCGAATGAGTTTAACGCCTTGTGTATTTCTGCCGATAGTTCTAATAGCGGATATTGGCTGTCTAATGAGTATGCCGTTAGTTGTGATTACAATTAAATCCTGTGTATCGAGAGCGGATACCAATCTAACGACTTTACCTGTCTTTTGTGTAACATTCATTGAGATTACACCTTTACCGCCGCGGTTAGTAAGGCGGAAGTCCTCGAATTTGGTTCGTTTGCCATAGCCACGTTCAGATACAACAAGGACTTGAGAATCTAAGCGTTTGATAACTATCATTGAGACGATGCTATCGCCACTCATTAGGTTGATACCTCTAACGCCAGCAGCTGTTCTACCCATTGCTCTGACATTGGACTCGCGGAAGCGGCACGCCAAACCTTCCTTTGTTCCGAGAATTATATCGCAATCTCCATCGGTAACTTTTACGCCAATCAATCTATCATCATCTTTTAATCCTATTGCGATGATGCCGCTGGAACGCACATTTTCAAAAGCAGATAGTTCGGTCTTCTTAATCGTTCCCTTTTCGGTGCACATCACAATATATTCGTTGTCTTTGAATTCTTTTACAGGTAAGTAAGCAGTTACTTTTTCGCCATCCTCCTTTGTGGATAGGACATTGGAGATACTACGTCCCTTTGCACTGCGAGATTGTTCTGGTAAATCATATACTTTTAGTTTATACACTTTGCCTTTATCGGTAAAGAATAGGATGTAATGGTGAGTAGATGCCTGGAACACGTGTTCTACGAAATCGCCTTCATAAGTATCTTGTCCCTTCACTCCTCTACCGCCTTTGTTCTGCTGTCTGTAAGTAGATGCGGGAGTTCGTTTAATCAAACCATTATGGCTAATGGTGATAACAACGTCTTCATTTACAATAAATGCTTCGTTAGTTAGGTCCTCTGTGCTATATGCGATTTCAGTTCTGCGAGCGTCTCCAAATTTTTCTTTTACCTCTTGCAGTTCATCATAGATAATTTGTAATTGTTTTTCCTTGCTATCTAAGATGGAGCATAGTTCTACAATTTTAGAAAGAATTTCTTTGTATTCGGCGACTATTTTATCGCGTTCAAGACCAGTTAAGCGATAGATACGCATATCAAGTATGGCTTCGGCTTGGACTTTTGTGAGATAGTGCCTATTGCCATTGGCTTTTGATACTGGAATATAATTGGTAATGTCATCCTGTTGTTTAGTGGATAGGTATTTCAATATTACTTCGGGCTCTACTTCAGATACGGTAGTAAATTTCGTTTGGAGTTGGTTAGATGCGTCTTCTCTATTTTTTGCACTTCGTATAATCTTAATTATTTCGTCAATGTTATCTAATGCGGTAACAAATCCCTCTAATATGTGACTACGCTTCCAAGCGGCAATCAAATCATATTTGGTTCTGCGGACAATGACTTCGTTTCTAAATTCAATGAAGTATTTGAGTATTTTCAGTATTGGTAGGAGATGGGGGCGGAGTTTTCCATTTGCATCCGGGACTAGTGCGAGGATATTAGCACCAAAAGTAACTTGCAGTGTCGTATGCTTAAATAGTTGATTAATAACGATTTCGGGAACGCCATCACGTTTAATTTCAAATATTAATCTATCGCCATCCCTACCCGATTCATCTCTCATTGTGGAAATCATAAACAATGCTTTGTATAAGTCAGGACTTTTATCTTTATCAACAGAGTTTCTCATATCGGCGATGCTTTTCTGTAAGACCGCTTTATTGACTTGGTATGGGAATTCGGTAAAGACGATGGTGGTTTTTGTCTTGCTTTCTTCAAGGTGGTATTTAGCGCGGAGGATAATTTTACCTCTGCCGGTTTCGTATGCTTCTCTGACACCGCTGTATCCGTATATGATTGCCCCGGTAGGGAAATCCGGAGCCGGCATTACCTTCATAATGTCATCTACTGTTACGTCAGGATTTTTGATATATAGTTGCAGAGCATTAATCGCTTCAACGAGATTATGCGGAGGAACATTTGTAGCCATACCAACAGCGATACCACTTGAGCCATTTACAAGCAAAGTCGGTATCACAGTAGGCACTACGGAAGGTTCTTTCAGGGATTCGTCGAAGTTTGGAACAAAATCAACGGTGTCTTTGTCTATATCTCTTAGTAGGTGGTGTCCGATAGCGGCTAATCGTGTTTCGGTATAACGCATAGCGGCAGCGGAGTCACCATCTGGTGAGCCGTAGTTACCTTGTCCATCTACCAATGGATAGCGTAAAGACCAAGGTTGAGCCATTCTAACCATAGCGTCATAAACGGAGGAGTCGCCGTGTGGGTGGTATTTACCAAGCACTTCGCCGACAAGACGTGCTGACTTTTTGTAAGCGCGGTTATGCCATAGTCCCATATCTTGCATTGCAAAGAGTATTCGTCTATGCACTGGTTTCAAACCATCGCGGACATCGGGCAAGGCACGAGAGACAATCACAGACATAGCGTAATCCACGTATGCTGTAGCCATTTCGTCCTCTAAGACGCGCGTAACTATTGTATCATTTTCAAGCATTGTTTTTTATTTTTCGATTTAAATAAGATTACAAATATACGCAAAATATCGGACAATTCCTAAATTAATTATAAACATTGCTATTGGATGGGTTGGGATAGGAACAAAAAAAAATAGGCAGAACTTTTGGCTCTGCCTATCTGTGATTAATTTGGTTGTTTTTACTATTTTAAACATATTGCATCTATTCTAAAACCATAAGTTGTAAAGTAATTTCTTCGTTTAATGCTGATTCTTTTTTGGTAATACTACAAACAATGTGATACACTCCTCT
>JAISJI010000013.1 GCA_031261605.1 Ignavibacteria bacterium
TCCGCAAAAACATCCATATACACTACGTGTGGCATTTCATTATACCACTTTAAAATAAAATTGGGATTAAGATTTTGCTGACAAATCCATTGAAAGTTCTTCTCTGCTATTACGACATCATCCCTTCCGCCAATTACAAAAATGATAGAGGCAAAATCCTTTTTTAATGGCGGCAAATTTAAACTTATATCAATAGTTAACCCCTCCAAAGCTGGATTAAAACATAAAGCAGGTAATGAATTATGTATTGATAAATAATAAGCGAAACAACCACCCATACTATTTCCAATTACAGCATCCACTTGTTCCGATTTTATAAGTTTGCTTAAAAAATGGAAACAATCTGGAGTGTTCCTATAATCGAGTTGCGGCGATACAATCTCAAAATGCGTTTCTAAAATATTGCGTTTATCTTGGCTTAACGAACCATCTAGTCCGTGCAAATATAATATCTTTTTCATATCCCACCTACTCCAACAAAAAACCATATACTAACTCGTCTATTTCATTTTCTAAGGCAATGGTGTTGGCTGCCTTCGTAATGGGCGTTGCATACAACGCCCCTACGTGTGCGGTTGCTATTTCTTTACTACAAAGACAGAATTAGCACGGCTGTTGCGGTCATTTAATTTAGTAGCAACGCCGTTCTTCCATAATATTGCATAATCGCTGTACATGGCGCCAAGGTCTTCATATCCCGCAACATAGACATCGCTGCCAGATACAAAAACAGAATTAGCATAGACGTAGCCGTTGCCACTTAATTTAGTAGCAACGCCGTTCTTCCATAATATTGCATGTTCGTTTTCTTTTCCCGCCACATAGACATCGTTACCTGATACAAAAACAGATTCAGCAGAGCCGTAGCCGCCATTGTCACTTAACGTAGTAGCAACGCCGTTCTTCCATAAGATTAAACCTTCTTCATCTCCCGCAACATAGACACCTTCCGTAATATAGACATAGACACTTCCCGCAACATAGACATCATTGCCCGATACATAAACAGAATTAGCATAGCTCTGGGTGTTATCTTTTATAAATAGTGTAGTTTTAACGCCGTTCTTCCATAAGGTTGCCTTTCTCAATTCATCAATGTCTTCAATTCCCGCAACATAGACATCGCTGCCCGATACATAAACAGAATTAGCATCGCTGACGCTGTCACTTAATTTAGTAGCAACGCCGTTCTTCCATAAGGTTGCATAATCTGTTCCGTCAATGCCTTCCCATCCCGCAATATAGACATCGCTGCCCGATACATAAACAGAATTAGCATAACTGTAGTTACTTAACGTAGTAGTTTTAACGCCGTTCTTCCATAATGTTGCATAACCTGTTCCGTCAATGCCTTCCCATCCCGCAACATAGACATCGCTGCCCGATACATAAACAGAACGAGCATCGCTGACGTTGTCACTTAATTTAGTTTTAACGCCGTTCTTCCATAATATTGCCTTCCTGCCTTCCCGTCCCGCAACATAGACATCTACATCTTGGGCTGTTAGTTTACTGCTACAGCCAGCGAATGATAAGAAAATTGTGGCTATAATTAAATAGCCAAGTGTTTTTATTTTATTTTGCATAATAAGAGCCCTCCACGGCTCAATAATATTATAAGTTATTAATTTAATTTACAAAAATAACATTTTTTTTCCATAATTTCATAATTTTATAATTTATTTCTACTCCAACAAAAAACCATATTCATAAATCTTTGGCTTAATCTTTATCGCAAGCAATTTCACCATCTCACGCAAATCGTGGTCTAACTCATTGAAATGCAAATCATCACTCTTTGTATTCATTCTGCCCTTCTCATTGCGTCCTTTGAAATACTCCCGAATATCATACAAACTCGCATCCGCTGGTGCCATTACATCATTCTTTCTTTTGTCGTGATAATACCGCCAAAACTCACGTCCCGCTGTAAATAACGCTTTCGCTTCGGTGGAGAAACCAATAGGATTGCTTTGTAGGGGTTCAAAATTTTGAACCCCTACGGGTTCGTATTGTAATTCACCGCTATTATTCTCCACCTGCAACCCCGCCGTTGTGGTGGCACGCTGCTTGATGAACTTCACCATAAAATCACTCGCAAACTTATCTTCACTACCTACTTCCTTCTCGCTAAATGGAAGCCAATGATTTACGCCATCTTTGCAAGTGATGCGGTTCTGCGAGTGGAACAACGTAAAGACCAAGCAATCATTTTGAAATTCTATATCGCTATGGTAAGCACCGCTCGGATATAGAAATTGGTCTCTATCGTTTAGCCAAGTCGCTGATATGCAATGACGAACTGCATAATACATAGATACTTCTATTAAATTATCTTTGTTAAATTCAACTTGTGAATCGTGGCAAACAGAAGGATTTAAACTAATATAGATATAGTTTTGATTTTGAAAATCATTACCACGATAAGATATAATACCTATGCTGTCGCCAGCACATCTATATTGCAATATCCAATCATTAATTCGTTTTTCATTATCAACAGGATAAAAACTTTTCGTTCCTTCTAGTTCGTTGTCTTTGTTAAAGACGTCTACTAATATGCTATTCATTTATACCTCCTTTGTAACATTATATTTTTGAATGTTATCTTTAATACTTATAGCAATATCAAAATAATCATTATAATTCTCAATAAAATCTTCAAACTTTACAACACTAATATAAGAATTGTTTTCATCACAATAACAATTACACCTTCTATCCTTTTTGCATTTTATAGGATTACTCTTATTAAACATATTTTTATGTAGAATACCAAATAATGATTGAGTTTTACTGCTAGTTATTGTATCATTACAATATTGGCAAGTAGATTGCGTTATAAAATAATCGTAATTATCATTGCTATCTGGTAATACAACCGCTAATATAGCGTTTGTATCACTTGTTTTATCACCTCTTGTAGTTCTACGTAATGAATATGAAATTTCCCAAGGTATCCATTGATTTCTTTCGCGTTTATTTAGTTCTTTCATATTTGGTGAAATAATAACCAATGTAATAGAACTATCATACATTTTTTCTTTTAGTAGTTCCCATATTTGGTCATCAGATTTGTCAGATAAATCTTCATCATCCTTTTCACCTTTATTAATATGTTCTTCTCCGATTACTTCTTGAATCAGGTCAACATAATCTCTCACAGTTATCTTTTGATTTTGTTTTTCCATCTCTTCAATAAATAATTTAATATTTTCATAAAATTCATATTCTCCTTTATCAATTTCTTTTTTGATTTCATTAGCATCACATAATTTTATCAGCGCGTAGCACGCAAGATATTGAAGTGATACATCTTCGTCGGCGTATTTGTAAGAAATAAAAACTTTTCTACCCATAATTTCCTCCTACTTCGTTAAAATGAATGTTAATAATATCAGTATTGCTATCATTGAGAGATATAATGAAAATACTGAGCAAGACCAAAATACCTTACAATAACTTATTTCTACATTTTTTATTGGCATTTCAAAATCTTTTATATCTTTATTTAATTTTGATTCTAATCCTGCTACTTTATTATAAACCTCTCTGAACTTGCGTTCTTGCTGTAAATAATAAGCATCTAAAAACCAAAATAATAAAGTTGGTATAATTCCAATCAGGAATATACAATTAATTTGATTTACAACATATATTCCACATATACCTGTAAAAATAGCAACTGCCATTGCTTTAATTTGAAAGGAGTTTGTATTCATTCGTGTAATTACATCTTGAATAAACTCTAAATGTTTTTCGTTCATATTTATTTATTGATTAATTTCAAAAAACCACCCCACCAAATCAACTTCCCGCTGCCCCGATGATGCTTTTTACTGGTTTAATGTTGTAGGGGTTCAAAATTTTGAACCCCTACGGCTCATCATTGTGGCGTTTTACTCTATTAACCGAGTAAATTACTGGTCACGAGCAGTATTTTACTGATGCAAAGCAGTTATTTACTCCTCACGAGCAGTATTTTACTGATATGAAGCAGTTATTTACTCCTCACGAGCAGTGTTTTACTGATGCAAAGCAGTTATTTACTCCTCGCAAGCAGTATTTTACTGATATGAAGCAGTTATTTACTCCTCACGAGCAGTAATTTTCTCCTCCGTTACAGCAATTTTCGCAACTGTAACAGTTTCCGGCTTCTTTTTTCTAAACAATTCCTTCACAATATTAGCAAGTTCGCTCGCAACTAAATTGCCCTCCTTCGCCAATACTTTAATGATGTCTACGTTTTCTATATTTATCTATGATAGGTTTATATTATTTCTTACAAATAAATTTTCTCTATTTTCCCGTTGCGAGATACGACTAACGGACTATTATTCTTTTTTTTGAATTCAATTAGCCGTTCAAACGAATATTTTAGCCCTGCTTCTAAGCGTGCTTCAAATTCGCTATTATTCTTTTTTGGATTAGTTGTTTGCATAATCGTTTTTTATATTTCAAATATAATGCTTTTTTATGAAATAATTATTATTTTAATTTACCACCCCGACAGTGCTACGCACCCCCTGCCCCCTCCTTCGGAGTAGGATTGATTTTTCTAACATATTATATATATAGTAGTTAGAAAGTATAAAAAAATTGCTGCTATCTTTTTTGCCACCTTTGATGGTTTTGTTTTGTGTTTTCACAATGCAGAATAAGGTGATATAGTTGCTCGTAAGGATACAACACATCACAGAGGCACAAGCGTGTCGTATATTTTATAGAGTCATAAGGAAGAAGCATACTCCTTGCGGCTTTATCATATCATCATCTTTTCAAAAGTTTCACTCATATTACCGCAAACATAAGGAAAAATTGCAAAAGAATTACTATAAAAGTTCACAAAAATAAAAGTATCAGTAAAGATGCAGTATTTGTAAATGATGTATTGAGTTATTTATATTGGTCGGAGAAGCGTGGCGTGTGTGCGATACTTTGAAAGAAAATTAAGCGATGAAGAGTTTGCGGATAGAGGCGTAGCTTTTCTTAAAAGAATTTTTTAAGCGAAGTCCAAATCATTTTTCGGTAAGCCGTTCAGATGTGAAAATCGTTAAGAAAAAGGTTATTGAAGAGGAAGAATACGTGAAAATTGAATAAAAAAGTATCAAATTTCATAGTTTGAACGTCAAATTTGATACTTGGGAGTTGAAATTCCATAGTTTTGAACATCAAAGGCAAGAAAAAAGGATAGGAGATGTTGCATATCTCCTATCTTATTTAATTTCTCTGGATATTGTTTTTATCTTAATAATGCAACTATCAAATTAAAAGCAGAACTAGCAAGCAAAGTAATTGTAAGAACAATAAAAAATCTATATTGTGATTTAGAAATTGTTACAGTTTCTTCTTTTTTTTCATTGTTTTCCATATATCATCCGTTAAGCGTTATTTGTAATTGATACAATTTCAAAAGAGCCAAGTTTAGATGCAGTAACAATTTCAGCAACAGGATTATAAATGTATTCTGTGTTATCGTCAATAGTTGGTAACATTCCAGTATACTTTATGCCATATTCATCAACAGTGTATTCCTCTCCATCTACAATAATATCAAAAGGAGTAGGATCTTCGGTAGGAGTATAAATATAACCAGTAACTTTCCCATTCGCATCTGTAATTGTTGATTTAACAACTTGCTTTTTCGTTGTTAGATCTTTGTATAGTGATACTGCGCCTGCCGCAATAGTAACTACAGCTGCGGCTGCCCCAAGCACAATGAGAAAACCAATTCTCCCTTCTGGTTCGTCTGTATCTGGAACATATGGTGGAACAAGGTCCGAAGTATTTAAATCAACAGAAAAAACTTCTTCACCTTCTAAATTACCAAATACAGTAAACTCAGGTGGCAATAGCGCTACATTGTAGCCAATCTTTATTGTGCTGGAATCCTCATCATACCACTTAAAACTTTCGTAAGTGGTAATAATTAGATTTTTGTTATTTTTGGACAAGGTGGATGTTTTAAAAACTCCTCTCTGATCCACAATGTTAGGCATCTTTCCAAAATTAATTTGATAATTTTGCTTGCCACTAACATCAATTTGGACTCCATCCAAACCGGAGTCGCCAATATTGGAAACTTTTAATTTTCCTTCAATTATTGAAAGAGTTGCGTGCCCAACTGGGGTCACTTCGAAATCATTAAATCTCATTTTTTTCCTTTAATTTGTTGTTAAGATTAATTTACTAATAACACAAACATAATAATTTTTTTTGAAATAATTATTGTTTTAGCAAAAAAAATGAAAATAAAATTTTAAAACTAATATGCAACTATTATAAACCAAAGACAAGTTAGAGGCGTATGGGATAGCGGGCAAGGAGTATGAGGCGTTGCCGGTGGCAGAGGTTTCCACGGTATCAATTCCAAAGAATACGGTATTACAACCGATGAATTTCTTTGGAGAGAAGAACCATAAGAGTGCAATATGTAGCGTAGAGTTTCCGAATAAGACGAAGGCATTTAATATAAAGTGTATTTGTGTAGATATGGATATAAACTTGGGAGCGGACGAGCAGGAGAATGTGGTGCGATTAACATTGAGAGGACACAGTTTGCAAACGGTAATCATATAAAACGCACAACGTAATTAAAACGGAAGAGTAAATAATGAGTGAAAACACAATGAATAATCCGAGTTCACGGGTAACGTTATTATGGGTACTCGCCCCATCGTAAATAATGATTTAGCTTCTTATATTTAATCCGCTTTTAATCGATATTCAAATTGTTCTTGTCCTATTGTAACTGTATTTTTTAATTTTTCGTATTGTTGTTCGCCACCTTCCATTGTTGGCAACATATCAATATATTGCTCTATTGCTGCATTTATATCATTTAGGCTTTGTTTAGATTTTACCCAATTCTGAGGGCTAAATATGGCATTATTGGGTAATACTCTGTTAGAAGCAACACGCATGGCTGTGTTCAAACACCGTCCTGTTGTTCTCACTATTTGTTCAATCATTCCGTTTGCTTTTGCATTTTCCCATGTAGCACTTGGCGAAGGGACTCTATCCGATTTGTTGTTTCCGATTGCAAAAACCATTGACACTGCATATAAATGGTGGAAAGGTGCGTATGCTTTCATTGTCAATAATGTTTCGTTAAGTCCCAACGGATTTTTGTCCGTCCAATTTTTCATTATCTCGTGCATCCAATTATTAAGTCCTTGTATATTTTCTGGTTTATAATCACGTTTGAATAAAATCTCAAAATACTTATCAAAAATTTTTGTTTCGCCATATGAAATATTTGGTCGTTGAGAATGCCAAGCAATTAAGTATTTCCCAAGGTCTGATAAATCAATAATGAAATCTTTGTCTTTATCGGCTGGTGCTTGCTCGCCACGTTTTGTAATGAAATATCCCTGCGAATATTTTTGTTCAAAAAGCCGTTTAAGATTAAGCACTCGTTTGTCATTACTACGCAAGTCTCTTGGTTTTACTGCGCTTTGAGAATTTGTGTTTATACTGATTAAATCTGCTCTATCTCTCTGAGGAATTTCGTAAAATCTAAAAAGAACATATGTATCATCAAGTTTTTTGACAGTTTCACTGCAATTTTGAATTGTATTGAGTGATTGACACCCATTTACTACACTTAATCCATATAGTTCGAGTTTATCGCCATTTAATTCCATTCTGTTACAAATGGCAGTTATACCGTTGTGGAAGAAGAAAAAATCTTTATGTTTGTCGCCTAAAATCGTTTGTTTAATTTTTTTGTTTACGGCATTGCTGTTACCTAAACTTTGTCTAACATTTTTTTGAAACAAAGAACCGTCTTTAATTCCTTGTATTTGAACTGCTTCTTTTAATGGAATTGCGGCAATAACAACTTGTGTATTAGCAATTTCAACAGGCATAAATTTACTCTCTGATAAATTTAGGACATAATTAATTTGTGGATTATCCGTTTCTAATGCTAAATCATACCTCCTCCCAAGTTCAACTTCATCAACAAGTGAAATTGTAGCATCAAAATCTTCATTTTCTGAAATATCTGCTAATTGTCTTTGAAAAGTTTCAAGGTCTTTTGTCGCGGAATCTGTGAGGGTGGCGGTTGTAATAAGTTCAAATAAAACTTCATACTCATCCTCAAAGGCTTTTGCAACTTCTGAAAGTTTTCTTTGGAGTTTCTGATTGGCGACACTTTGCAAACGGGCTAAATCCCTCAACTGAATCCAAGAAGATAAAACTTCTCTCAAGGGCTCGGCATCAACTTGCCCCCCTGAAATAAACTTTCCTTGAATGATATAAATTGTTTGTTTATCATCATCAATGACAATCGCATCAATCTGTTTGTCGTCCGCGCCATCAGTTATTGCGTCTTTTGTTTGGTTTCTATCTTGTTTCAAAATATTGAAAAGATACTATGCAACAAACCTTTGCCCATCATTCGGATAGTTTTGAACGTAATAATCAGATTTAATTTCTTCTGATATTTTTGAATAAATTTCCATAAAAAATCTCCTTGACCGCTTCTCGCAGCCAATTTATTGTTATGTTAAAATACAAATATAACAGTTTTTTATGATATTATTATCATTTAATCTCATTTTCCATGAAAAATTATAAGATTCAAGATAAATATAATATTTTTTATGATTTGAGCATTTTAGGGATTACCAAACGGGTATAGGTAAAGATGGAGACAATAGGATATTTGTGCCTTATGCTGGTGATGGCTCAAGGTGTGATAATCGTGCTTCACGTCTTAATAACGAAATTAGACAAGAAGCCAATGCAAAGCATTATTCAGGCGAGTTTGGAGAGAGCGAATATGGGAGTGGTAGGAGCAAAGGAACAAATAATAATCATCCATCTAATAGTGAGTGGAGAGGCACATTTTGGAACTTACCCGCTGTTCTTTAATACCTTGATAAAGAGGACAGGGTAGGAAAAGTAATAGTAATTGTGCTTGATAAATCAACAAAAATAGATGGTAGTGGTTGGCTTGTTAAAAATTGGCTAATGGTAGTGCAGACGGCATTAAACCTTATTCAGTCCATACCAGGAGTAGGCACTGCTATTGGTAGCGTAGGTAATACGATATTAAAGATGTTAGATGCAGGAATTAGCATTGCGGGTCCGATACAAAGTGCAATTAAGGGTGAGTTTTCGGTCAATGATATAGTAAAGGTATTGGGTCCTATTTATCAGATGGGTATGGTATTATCACCTCCGAGTGTTATAGGAATGGATGACAAAGGTAGTAATATTTATAGTAAAACGGGTTGTTTTGGAATAGAGGAGTTTATAGAGAGTGCGAATGGCGTTTATAAGAAGTCCGTGTCCGAAGTAGAGCAATGGTTTAACAAAGCAGGAATATCAAAAACAGATGTAGATAGTTTTATAGGTGGATTAAAGAACGGATTAAGGGACGCAAGAACGAACTCGCTTAATCCATTACCTCCATTAGGTCTTAAAATAGAGAACTTAAACGAGGCGATGGTTATCTGGGAGAACTTTAAGAACTTATCATTAGGGGATACGGTGCGTAGTTTTTATGATAAGAATATAAGCGAGAACATACAGCAATGGCATATGAATATGCAGGCGGTAGGTAATGACTTTTTAAGTGTTCCGATGTTAAAATAAGTGTTTTTGCGTAGTGCAAGTGGTGGAATGCTTACAGCGCTCCCGAATATATAGCAGATAATAGCGACAAGTTTTAAGTTAGATGCGGGCGGAGGAGGCAGTGAGCTAATTATACATTAAATAATCTTGGTAGGGACACATATTTTGGAATGTTTAAGAGTGCAACGGGTTTTCCTACATCAAAAGATGAGATGCTTGAATTAACGAAACGGGCTTTTTTAGTAGATAATGCTTTGCTCAAAGAAGGATACAATGAAGCTCCAAACGCAAAGGTAATACTGCCGAGTTATATGGATGCAGAATTACAGGAATGTATAGTTCAATCAATTAATTGCTATGTTCGTCTAATTAACTGCTACGAACAGTCAAGTAAATGCTATGAACAGTCAATTAACTGCTACGAACAGTCAAGTAATTGCTACGAACAGTCAAGTAATTGCTACGAACAGTCAAGTAATTGCTACGAACAGTCAAGTAATTGCTATGTTCATTCAATTAATTAAGGATACTATTATTTTAATACAAGGAATTGTAAAGATAAAGCCAACAACATATTTACTGAAACAGCGGAGAGAACGCTATTACATCGGCAGAGCAAGTGTCGGAGCAGCACTTATCGGAGCATTAGCAGATGGCAATGGACACAGTCCGATTATTACTTTGGATTGTTCTAATGACACAAACATTAAACCGATAGAAAAGCAATTAGTATGTGAGGCGTGGAAGTATAAAGGATTAGATGAGAGTGCCGATTGCAAAGAAATAAAAAGGATTGTTTATGATGAATTACAGCAAAAGATACAGAATGCAGGTTATCGTAATCAGATAGGATTTAATAATGATTGCTCTACCGCTTGGTGTGCGTTCTTTGTTGCGAGGGTATTAGTAGATACTTACGAAGCATTAAATATTGACATATCAAAATTATACAAAGCATTGGATAGTTTTCTTGGCAATGTAGAGAACTTAATAAAATATTTAGTTAATAATGGAATTGCAGAGCACTGCATTACACCCAAAGTTGGCTCAATATTTTACAGGAAAAGTTATGTAGGTGGCAATAATCATACAGGTATTGTAGTAAAAATAGACGCAAACAAAGAGTTTTGGACTATTGAAGGAAATGCAAAAGGTGAAAATGGTTTTGGGAAGTTTGGAAAAAACAAATGGCTAAAAGCGACAGACCTTTCAAAGTGTGAGTTTGAAGAAGTAAAATGTGAGAATGAATGTGGTTGTGAGGGCGGAGGTTGTGATTGCGATACCTTGCAAAGCAAATTAAACGAATTAAGAAACGATATAGACAGAGCAAGCAAAGAACGCTACGAAGTATTAATAAAGAAACTTGAAGGACTACCTACATCGGAGAATAGCAAAGACCTTTTAAGTCAGTTAATTGCCTTATTGAAGGAGATAGATAAAGGCGTATATGTTGCGTTAAGTGATAACTCACTAACAGAAAACAAAACAACGGAGATACTTTTATTGCTTGCGGAACTGCGGGATATAATACGGAATATGAAGTATTGCAATGAACCCGAACTTACAGCAGAGATAACCGATTTAATTAATGAAATTACAGAGGAATTACATCAAAAAAGGGATACAAAGTTAAGTGATAAATATGATAATACAATTAAGAATGCACCATTAGAAAATATGTTAGATAGACCTCTATTTGCAATACAAGAGCCGAGTATGAGTGAGCCAGCAGTAGTAGAGGAGGATTGGTATGATGCAACGATTAATAGATTATTAAATGCGATAGATAAGGCGAGGGATGCTTTTAATAATTGCACTTGTGAAGATGTAAATAGTCCAACAGGAACAATTATAAACAATAATAATTACTACGATAATGAAGATAGTAATGAGCAAGCGACTGCTTGTCCTACTTGTGATATAAGCGAAAAAGTATATGAAAAGATTACGGATAAAATTACAAATAATGTCCATGAAACGATAGAAAATAATACGCAAATAATAAAAGAGACACCAGCGGATTATCCTGATTATTCGGATAGATTTAATGAATTAAAAGGATTAATAGCACAAATAAAGCAGGGTGAAATAATTGTAAGAGAGAGCGATGGAACGCAGGATTACAACGAAAAATTAGATAGCATATTGGATTTGTTGGGTAAATTAAATATGAATAAGGTAGAATGCAAAGGCGAACAATGTCCCGAAATGCCTGATTATTCGGATAAGTTTAGCGAACTTAAAGCATTAATATCAAGTATAAAACAAGGTGAAATTAATGTTAAGTGTGAGGGTGGGAACTGCCCCGATTATGCAGAGCATTTTGAGCGATTATTTGGAGAGATTAACGAATTAAAGCAGACACAAGAAAGCACAACAAAAGAAATTAAAGAATACATAACATTGCAGAGCAGTGAGTTTGTAAAAGAATTTGAGAAGGTGATTGAAAAAGTGGAATGCAAAGAATGCGACAATAGTGCTATTATTAACGA
>JAISJI010000042.1 GCA_031261605.1 Ignavibacteria bacterium
GTGCAATTTTTTTTCATATTTTTGTATTGGGTATTTTTAATGGAATACAAAAATAACATTTTTTTCATTATAAAAAAAACATTTGTGCTCATTTTTTTAACACTGCCCTTCGGGGAGGGGTTTTATGTGGGGTCTTTACATTCCTTTCGGGAATGGCTGTATCTACCTATTGCAACAGGTATTTCTACTTCAATTGGTATTTAATACCAAACTTAAAATTAACTTGGTCTAAAAATAAATCGGCATCATCTAACATAGAAAATGGATAGTAATAATAATTGACATCCACAAATAATTGCAAATCATAGCCAATGCTACATACCATACCCGGACCAATGTATAGCCCTAAATTCAATGTCCGCAACGAGGTCAATTCATCCGCTATGCGTCTACTTGTGCCACCTTCGGGAAATTCATACCCGGGAGGAAATAGTATTCTATCATTTACATTTGCTGCCTTAGACAAATTAAAATTAAACGCCAAACCACCGGATAAATATAAGTAATCCGATATTTTCCAATCCAAGCCAGCATCAATATTAACGCCCCAATGTTTCAAATTTATTTCCTTTGCAGTATAGTAAGCCATACTATTTTCGGACTTGCTATCCCAAACGAAATGCTTGTTGCTATCGGGTGCAACGAACAGCGCTTCGTTTGTAATGAAGGACAACTTGGCTGTAACATTGAATGCAGAGAATAAGTGGCGTGAGATAGATAGCCCAAATATCCCGCTACTACCAGACATTCCATCAAATGAATTATCTCCTGCAACGCCAGCCGTTTTGCTGAATTCCGGCGAATAACTATTGTAAGAATGGGAGAAGAATGCTCCAAGCACCCAAGTGTTTGCTGTCTTACAATCTACGTCTTGCCCTTTATTTACTAATGTTATCCAATCATTTGTCGTATTATCATACGCATAGCAAACGGTATATAGAGCAGTGTTTTTTGCAACATCGGTAACTCTTAGAACCATAGAGCCGGCTTCCAAAGTGCTTATCGGCGTATAGTTTAGTATTACAGATGGTGCTCCTTGCGTGAAATTCGGTATATCTGCTGCCATATTATTGGATTGCACTATCGTAATATCGCTCATTCCTAGGTCATCACGTCCATCATCACTTACCTGTATCGCCTTCTTTCTATTGAATAGTATGGATTCCACTATCGGCGGTATTGTATCGGGAACGGGTTGGTAGTCAAGGAACGATTGACCACCCATCGCACCATAAGCATCGTAAGCATCAGGACCGGTAAAACCATTAATATATTGAATTCCAAAGCCATAGCAGTAGAGACCAAATGGCTCTTTACATTCCACTGTATGCGAGCCATAAGGTAATTTTATACCGGCAATGGAATACTTTGTTGTGCCAAATCGCTTAAATGTATTCTCCGGAACGGGATTGCCATTCACTTTGAACGAGCCAATAGCATTTGTCGGAACGAATACATTCACAAAGTGCAGCCACTCACCATTTATTGGTGTAGCAAATCTATACTTTCTCAAATACTGTTGCACCGGCGTAATCAATATCATCATTGGGTCGCCTACATTATCGCCGTTACCGGAGCCCTGTGAGTATTGAGCAACAAGGACGGGCTTATCGGCTGTTATCTGTATATTTTTGCGAGAGTCCTTTTGGACGAATTGTCCTTTCATTAGCACTGCTATTAGCATAGTATCCTCAAATACCTTTGTGCTGTCTTGCGATGCCAATACGCGATATGTATAGAACGAGCGAGATTCAAATGCTCCTATGTAAAAGTTCTTACCCCAAGTATTTACGCTCGGTATCTGTTCCACAAGGACATTACAAGCACCTACTGCTGGGTATGGAACAGTCGCACATTGATGACCACCAAACACTGCTATTTTCTTATTTGCCTTTACTACTGTGCCAGTTAAATCTCTTGAATTTTGATTATTATAACTATTGTTCCTCGCTCCAACCTGATACATATTTCCCTTATTTAGTGTAACCTGAAATGGAACGCCTTTTGCTCTACCTCCAGAAGTATTGACTGTCGGCGTAATCTCTATAAGTGTATTATCTTCCGTTGCGACTATTGCGAAAGTTGATTGCATCTCCGGAGTGAAAGAGTAGTAACTCATTATCATATATTCGGTGCCAAGCACTTCCACAGGAAATGCGAGGAAACTATCTGTTGTCTGCTTCCGTCTATTCAAGCCATATACAGAAATCGGCTTGTCCGATGTGATATGGATGGCTTGACCTACATCCTCCATCTCAAATAATGTTGCTTGCGCAAATGGGTCTAGTCGGACGGCTACTATTTCACCTGCTTTTACTTTAATCGTCTGCTTATAATTTCCCTTCGGAAACTCTATTGTTACAGATGCGTCGTAGTCGCTGGTGATGAATAGTTGGAGGTCTAAACGCTTTGCATTACTCTGCACTTCATCATTGAAGTTCATCATAAAGCATACGTAGAAGTCCTGTCCTTCTCCATTTTTTACTATTTCATTTATTCTTTGTTTCTTTATGCTATCGCCCTGTGCATAACAGAATATATTTGCAAAGGCAAATAGGATAATAAATGTTATTATATGTATTTTTTTCATTATTATATATTGAATTTAAATTTTCTTTATTTAATTGTATTGTCATTGCGGGCTTGCCTCGCAATCTCCTTACTTCGCCAACTCCTCCATCAACAAATGTGTTGGAAGACCCGTAACTCCCGGATGGTCTTGGTTATTGACCGCTTTATACTTGCACATCTGGATATCGTAAAAGCAATCGGTGATGGTAGTATTACCAGATATTTCCCCTAATATTGCACCAACAAAATCTGTTCCTTCTACAACATTGGTATTTATACATTTCGTAATATGGCAGTAACCACTAGATATTCCAACTATTCCGCCTACTTTATTAGTCCCTTTGATTAAGCCGGAATTAACACAATCAGCTACTACTGCAGCAGATATCAAAGTGGCAATTTGACTGACTATTCCGCCGGCACCACCACCAGTTGCAACAACCGTTCCAGTGTTTGTGCAATTTGAAATACTATCTCCATCTACAATAAAAACGCAAATACCACCAGCCCCAGGATAACCACTAGCGCTAATATAACCATTATTAACACAACTATCTATTGTTCCATCATTATATTGTGCTATACCTGCAGCAAGCTCCCCTATAATATTTGCTAAGTTCTTGCAATTAAATATGTTTGCATAGTTAGCTCTACAAATGCCAGCACATCGGCTACTATTATCATTCACATAACCGTCAACAACAAGATTTCGTATTGTGCCATAATTTGAACAAAAGAGAGCCAATTCATCAGGGGCTGTAGTGTGATGGAGCAAGGCGAGTGTGATTTTATAACCATTACCATCAAAATCTCCCTTAAAATCGCGGTGACCATATATGCCTATCATCAGTTGCACGCTATCTGTAATATTGTTCATCAATTTATAATACTTGTCTTGTGTTCCATTATAAAAATAAGATGAAGTATTAACAACATCCGCCAACTCCTCCATATCCGCCTTGCTGGTAATCTGATATGGGTCGGCTTGTGTTCCGCTACCACCGCTGAATTGTGCGGATGCGGTTAATGTTGTAGCAAATATAATTGCTACCAAAATTAATACTTTTTTCATTATTGGATTCCTCCATATATATAATCATAGAAAATCTGACTAATCTGTTTAATCAAAGTTCAGACAATGACAAGAGGAGATTAGCAACTTATCTCCTCTTGCGTTGGGGTAATTTTTGGACTTTTTCGTGCTTTAATTTCACTGCGGAAAGTGCAACAGATACCCGGCGAGATGTAGTTGGATTTATGATATTGTCGCCACAGACAACCATATTGGTAGAACCGCCACCATCAAGGTTCTGTGCGGTATAGCAACCAATGTATTCCATAATTTCAGCCAACTGCGCTAAACTTGCACCGGTTGTGCCATCTGCTTTATTTCCTGTAACAGATACAAGGAACACTTTAGATTTATCCTTATTGTAGCCAATAGCGGAACGAGGTAATGCCCCGTTAATAAAGCGTTTGCTGACGGAACCCTCTTCGTATGCTTCGTGGCGAGCAATACCATCGCGGACTAAGCGGGGAATTCCACATACAGCATTGGTAAATACTTCCGATTCATTTACATTAGTCCAATAGTGCAGTGTTATTACATCCTTCACATTTGGCAGAAGCGTCTCGTCAAAGTTCGCACCAATAGATATGATGAAGCCGTTGTCGGGCATCTTAACTGCACCGGTAGTAATGTCTGTAACTTGGCATTTGATAAAGGTATTAACTGCTGGCTGGTCTATGTATTGGACTACAATTTTTCTGGTATTATATTCCGAATGATTGGAACGTTCGGCATCAAGCAGGTCTGTTTTGGATAATTCTAACTGGTCTATGCTCTCTGTAGAATCCACTATTTGCCCATCTTGGAACAGATTATCCATACCAGCGAGCATTAGTTCCTGTGCTTTCTTAGAATTGATGTATGGAATGAAATCGCCGCCAAGCCGGTTATAAACTACGACGCCATTCGTATCGACAGAACCGCCAGAGGTAGGTCTGCGATTGACTGCGGAAATACTAATGCGTGAGCCGGTCTTGGTAAGGAGTTCGCCTGTTATAGCGAAAGTATTGGTAAACGGGATGCCTTCTTCATTGAAGAAAGTGCTTGTCCATTTTTTGTAAAGCATCATCTCGGCGACTTCGCCATCAATGATAGTTGGACCGATTGGATAGTTAGTATATGCTCGCCATAAGTTTGCATTAATACCTCCCATAGTTATTCTACTTGCTGTATCGTCAGGGATAAATGGTAGCATATCTGGGAGACGCTCAAGTTCGGTGATGTTGTTTCCGCCTTTGACAACTCCAACAGTGGCTTTTTTATTGATTATATCTATTTGAATGATATTTACGCAATGCTTAATGCCGTTGATTGTTGCGATTAGTTGCTTGTGGTAAATGCCATCGCAAAGCATAGTATCTTGGATGAATATATGTGAGCTTGGTTGAGCAGGACGCACGGCGGGTGCTTTGCTTTTTTTCGAGTTCTTTTTGGATGTTTTGGTCTTTGATTTAGACACAACCTTTCCTTTCGCTGGCTTCTTCTTTGCGTAACAAGTGTCTGTAATTAAAGAAGTTACCAATGAAATACATAGGCAAAACAGGAGTGTTGTAATTAATTTATTCTTTATCTTAGTCAATATTTATTTTAGGGCATACTTTTACATAATATACAATATAATCATAATTGGCGTAATATCCAAATTTGTGGAAAATACAATCTATTATATCATTCCATTTTGCTAATTCTATTTGTGAGAAATCGTTCCACTTCGTTTCGGACGAGTATTTGGAGTTCTTCTTGCTTGAGTTGCCTTGTGGTGTTGTTGAGTTCTATAATATTTTGCTGGAATTCTTTTAGTAGTGCATTTGTCGCATTCATTGTATTAATCATTTGCGGATTGGGATTGACAACATCGGCGAATGTTTTAGAGATTTGGAGAAATATATCGGATAGTTCGTTCTGTCTATCTACTATTGCGAGGAGGTGGTCGGTAATCTTATCTAACTGGGTAGAGGTAACAGCGAAATCGCGACTAATCTCGCCAACTTCATCAAGCAACTCCTTCGCCATATCATCCTCAGAGTCCTCCTCATTTATCAATGTATTTACATCCTCGTTTGGAGAGAACAGCATAACAATAAACATAAAGAGTAGCATCGTTGCTTCAAATGCAATACCGAAAATTACGAAAGAGTTATCTACTTTGTCAGAGAAGCGGTTAACGCCAATGATTACGAGCAGAACAGCAGCACCGAAGTATACGAATGAGTTTATGGTGGAGAAGTAGAAGCGGTTAACAATTTCCTCAAACCAGACAGCAGTTCCACGTAGCAATCCAATTTTGTGGATTATGGTAATGTCCTCGTTAAAGTATTGCTTAATTTCAATACCGGACGTGCAGATTCGCCAGAGAATAAATAGAGTGGATATACCGCTGCGTTGCCTTTCAAATCTCAGTTTGTGGAATATTTCTTGGAGTAATATTCTGCCTTCAATGGATGAGATGTTGCCTATTTTTTTCATAGTTAGAATTAATTTACGGATTAATTTACAGCGGTGTATGTGTGAATAGGATTATTTTTTGAGGATTTTCTGTATTTCGCTACGATATTCGGAACTATCTTGTTTATAACGCTTTACAGAGTCGCTTTGTTTGGTGCTGGCATACGCAGCATCTACACCATCAATTGGTTCTGGTGGCTCGCCCAATATATTGAACTTGCTTACAAATTCGTCCTCAAAATTCTCATCTTCGAAATTATATTCTCTGCTATTTAGATAATCTTCGTGGCTATAAGAATTGAGATTTGAATCATTTTTTATCAATTCTTTGCGTTTATTTACTGCTACGAGCACTCTCTCCAACTTAGCGGATATAGTATCAATAGTGAATGGTTTAGCTACAAAATCAGAAGCACCAAGTGTAACAACAGAGGCAATGTTATCTACATCGGAGTTAGCGGTAACAATAATGATTGGTATGTTTTTAGTTATATCAACGCCTTTTAGTATCTTTAGTGTTGTTTTGCCATCAAGGACGGGCATCATCATATCAAGAAAGATTACATCTGGGCGGTTATTAAGAGTCATATTAATGCCTTCAATGCCGTTGGACGCGAGTAATGTGTCTGTTAGCCCTATTTTGTTGACAATTTTAACTAATACTCGTTGTGTCCAAGTATCATCATCAATGATTAATGCGGAATTTGTTTCAAACATATCGTATGTAAGTGTAGTAAAGTTATTTACTTGTGTGTAAATATAAGAATGATTATAATTATTCTTTTGGATTAGTTAATTTTGCAACACTGCTCAGGGCTTTTTTTATATCGGAAATAGTTGCAGTTGTGGCAGATGCTTGTTTGTTCTGTTCTACAATAGCATCAAATACTTCTTTGCGATGGACAGGTATGTTTTTTGGTGCAGTAACGCCGACTTGGACAACTCCCCGACCGAAATCAATGATTTCAATGGAGACATTTTTTCCTATTTGTATTACTTCGCCTTTCTTTCTGGATAATAGTAACATTGTTTCACCTCTTACGCAAGTTTGTTAATAATATGGTCAACGTGGTATCTCTCGAAGGAAAGAATACGTTGTTCGCCTAATAATTCTAACGATGATAGGATAACAGGTGCCTTCAGATTACAAGTAATATGTCCCTTGCCATCGTTAAAAGTAACAACTGCGAACAACACTTGTTTGTCAATATCAATACCTTTGCCCGGGTCATAATCGGGTAATACAAGCCATGGGCTTATCAGCGGGAACATAATATCTGGCTCCTCAACGGACATAAGCCATTTGAAAGGAACAATATCATCGTCTGAAATAAGGACGAAGTTATTCAGATTTTCGAAGCCAAGCATTCCATTTTCAAAATAGAATATATTATCCGGCTGAAGTTCTACTTCGCCAAACTGGCTCGAATTTATTGTTACTGGAGTTGTTATTCTATTTGCCATAGTATTCCGATGTTCATTACTAATTGTGTGTTCTACTAATATACTACAAATTTACAACAAATGAAGCAAATTTATTTATCCGAGGTAAGTTTTTAATGATTGGCTACGGGAGGTGTGTCGTAATCTACGGATAGCTTTTTCTTTAATTTGTCTTACTCTTTCGCGTGTTAGGTTAAATTTATCGCCAATCTCTTCCAATGTAAGCATTGTTCCATCCAATCCGAAGTAGTAACTAATGACGTCCGCTTCGCGCGATGAGAGCGTGTTTAGGACTTGTTTCACTTCTATTCGCAAGGATTCGTGAATCAGTTCTGCGTCTGGTGGCGGCTGCAATTCATTTGGGATAATGTCAAGTAATTTGCTTTCTTCGCCTTGCACGAAAGGAGCATCAACGGACAAATGTCTGCCGGATATTTTAATGGTATCGGCGATTTCGCTAACGGTCATATTGAGTTGCTCGGCGAGTTCGGATACGGTAGGTTCGCGTTCAAATTCTTGCTCTAACTTGTTAAATTCCTTTCCAATTTTATTTAGCGCTCCGACTCTATTGAGTGGCAAGCGAACGATACGCGACTGTTCAGCCAATGCTTGTAGTATGGATTGTCGTATCCACCACACGGCGTATGAGATGAACTTAAAGCCACGTGTTTCATCGAAGCGTCTTGCTGCTTTGATTAACCCGAGGTTGCCCTCATTAATCAGGTCTCCTAAGGATAGACCCTGATTTTGATATTGTTTAGCAACGGATACAACAAAACGTAAATTGGCTTTGATTAGTCGCTCTAATCCCAATTTACCTTCTATACCGCCTTGCCTAATTTTTTTGGCTAAATCTATTTCTTCGTCTGCGTTAAGTAGTTCTACTTTACCGATTTCTTGGAGGTATTTATCAAGCGATTGACTTTCGCGGTTGGTGTATTGTTTGGTTATTCTCATTTTTTTTAATATTTTGGGTTATTCAAATTATCCGAACTCACAAGATAATACTTTTTAGTTGATTTATTACGTTAATAAATTAATTTTGTTTCATTATATATTCCCGCTTTTTTGCTATAGGCAACAAAAAAGAAGAATAATCAGATTATTTTATGATATTAATTAAAAAAGTAGTATATTTAGTGGCGGTATAGTTGTTGCGTTGTTTTTTTGCACACTCACTTACCGCCCAAACTAATTATCGGAATATTATGGCAAAAATTAAGTTAGTAGAAATTTGTTCTGACCTCGGTGGCAGAACCGCAGGTGCATCTCTTGGAATTGATGCTATTCGCATTGCATCCTATGGAAGTAGAGGCGATTATAGCTTCTATGAGCGTTTTGAAGAGGAAATGTATGATAGGATTGTTGCTCCCAACAATTCTTTCCATTCAGAAACGCAGTATCCATTTGCAAGGCGTATCGAAAAGATAATACCAATCTATGAAGAGACCTGCAAGTCCGTTACGGATGGGCTTTATCAAGCGGACTTCACTATTGTAATCTCTGGCGACCATAGTTCTGCTGGCGGGACGATTGCCGGTATTAAGAATGCTTATCCGAACAAGCGGCTTGGTGTAGTTTGGATAGATGCTCACGCCGATGTTCATAATCCCTACACATCCGACTCTGGCAATATGCACGGAATGCCTCTCGCTACTGCTATTAATGACAATAATTTGGAGTGTCGGTTTAATGAAATTAGTTCAGAGACCTCCGCTATGTGGGAGAAACTTAAGCATATCGGTGGCAGAAAGGACAAATTAGATATGGCAGATGTTGTATATGTTGCTCTCCGCGATTACGAGCATGCCGAGCGTAGCATCATTGCAAAGCACAATAGCAAAATAATTCGCACAATAGATGTCCGCCAACTTGGTGCGAAGGATGTTGCATTACAAATTAGTCGGCACTTGGAGCATTGCGACATTATATATGTTTCGTTTGATGTTGACAGTTTAGACCCAAGTGTATCTATCGGCACAGGCACTCCATTTGAAGGCGGTCTATATGCGTATGAAGCGAAAGAGTTGTTGCGGACGCTCGCAGCATTGGATAAAGTTAAGTTGATAGAAATTACAGAGATAAATCCTACGTTGGATATAGAAAACAAGATGGCGAAAACTGCTTTTGATATTTTGAAATCTATTTGTAGAGTTATAGACCTGCGGTTCTAAATTATTCTTGAGGAGATTGTGAAGGCGATACTTGCTTTTTTTCTATTCGTAACTACTCTATTCTCTGCTGCTGTGGATTGCGGAGCCGTGCCAATAGAGCAATTTATTTCTAACACTCTCGGTAGCGGCGTGCTACTGCAGCAATGTATAAGCAAGCCAACTGCATACGTTGGCGAGTTGTTGTATTGCGATTATTACCTGCTTACTACAAACAACATAGCGGTATCTTCTGCAAAGTTCAACACCATTCCAAAGTTTATCTCATTCAAAGCACAAGCACTTGATATTAGTAACACCACAAGCGACACAAATATAAACGGGAAGCATTACAATAAGACGTTACTCTACCGCTATGCACTAATTCCACACGTTGCAGAGGAAATTTCTTTCGAGCCAATAACATTTAATCTATTGCTTAAAGTAAATTTGGATAGCAGCCAAAGAATTACATACGCAAAGGAATGTCCCAATGGCTCATACGTGTCCCAGATTTCAAAATCCACCAAACAAACGAAATTAAACGTGATGAAACTTCCGACAAACGAGGAACAATGTATTTACATCGGCGATTTTGATATTGAAACTAAGGTCATTCGTCCCGCAAACAACAACGATATTGTGCAGTTACTTGTTGGTATCTCTGGTATTGGCGATTTATCCTATTCCTTCGCTCCCACATTCCAAATTGAGAATAGGGATGGACTGAAAACTAACATTAGCGATATTATTTCGGAGGACGAAGGAACTGCGAACGGGTTAATTAGTAAAAAGGTCTTTGTCATTGATATGCTTTCGACAAACGAACGCACTTATAATCTGAAACTAACTCCTATATTTTGCTTTTCGCCTACTACACAGGAGTATTATTACTTAGATGCGGATACTATTTCCATATTTTTCGCTAAAAATACTTCTCCTTTTGGGCAGAATAGCATATTTGACATCGCTTTTTTTTCACTTGTGCTGTCTATCGTTAGTATAATTATTGTTGCGTTCATAATTTATCGCTATTATAGTAAAATTGTGGTGCGTCTGCGTAATATATCCAAGCATAATAGAAGTAGCAATCGCAATTCTACTAATAGCGTATTCTCTTCCGATACAAGCGCGATATATCTTACCGAAGCATTGCGACAGAAGGAGCGACCAGAGTTGCTAATTACCGGATTGAACGACTACATTTGGGAACGTTTGCAGATTGTTCCCACTTCCAACAAAGAGGAGGTGGTGCGAGCGATGCGAAATAGCGGTATTCCAAGCGAAATTGCTGAGAAATATCTGCTGTTGGATGAAAAGAATGTGCAACTTGCGGATGTGGAGCGTTATATCAATGAATTGGAGCGGTGTATTGGGTAATTTTTTTCGGTTATCTGTCTACAAGTTTGCTTAATCACAGCAGACGGATTGTGCAGCGACAAAATTATTTTGTGGAAAGCAATCCCTATAACGCACCACATAACGCATCCAGCACCAAAATAAGCGCTGCCGATATAGTAAATGCTCGGACAGTGCTGTTACCTACGCCTTCTGCACCTCCTTCAGTAGAGAAGCCAACCCATACGCCTACAACAGATGTAACAAATCCGAATAATGCGGACTTACCAAGACATATCCATATTTCATTTAATTTGAAGAAGTTAAAGATGGAATCAAAGTATAATGTTGTTGGGATGTCAAATTTCACAATTACCATTACGTATGCACCTAACATAGCGATTACACAAGAGAATATAGCGAGTATAGGCATCATAACCAATGCTGCGAATACACGTGGCATTCCCAAAAACCTATGCTTATCTATCGCCATCATTTCTAACGCATCCACCTGCTCAGTCACCACCATTGTTCCGATTTGTGCAGCCATAGAACCACCAACTCTACCAGCGATAACAAGTGCTGTGAGGACAGGAGTGAGTTCCCGCAAAACCACAGTCGCTATTGAGCCACCGAGAAAGGGTTTTGCAATATCCATTAATCCAAATTTATCAAACAAAGTTGTCGCTTGCAATGCAGCAATAGCACCTGTGAATGAGCCAATAAGCAGCACAAGTGGTAGCGAGTCCGCTCCGATTAATGCCATTTGCTCTAATACGAGTTTGCGGTTCTTAATGGCGACAGGAAAATAAGATATTATTTTTGCAGTTGTAACTATTATACTACCTATTTGTTGTAAAATAAATAATATTGCGTGTCCAATTTTTGCAAATAAATTAAGCATTTATGAATTTGGTGTAGTGAATTTGTGATATAAAAAATGTAGGAATCCATTCTTTTGAATTCCTACTAAGTAATGATTATTCTATTATTTTTGCGAGGACTGCCTCGGGCGTTAGCAATTTCATACAATTGAAATGTCCATACTTGCAGCTATCTTTTCCAATATGCGAACAAGGACGGCATTTTAGTTGCACTTCACATATTTTGTATTCTGTCCTATAAGGTGTGAAGCCGAAAGCAGGAACAGTAGAGCCAAACAGCGCAATTATTGGCAGATGGCGTGCTGCTCCGAGATGCATTACACCGGTATCATTGCTAATAAGCATATCGCATTTGTCCAATATCCGAACGGTGTCGAGCAAACTGGTCTGTCCGCAATGGTCGTATACCTGTAAGTCCATACATTCTGAAGTAATTATCTCGCTTTCTGAGCAATCTTCCTCTCCACCAAGAATATGGAATTCCGCTTCTCTATTTTCATTTATTGCGTGGATAAGTTTTGCAAAATTGTTCGCACTCCATTGCTTCGTCTTATGTTTAGCACCTGGGGCGATGGCGAAACATATTGGCTTGTCTATATTATTTACTCGGCTATTTGGTGCATAGTTGCGATGTTCTTTCTCTTCTGGCAACCATATTTCTAAGCCATTGGTATCATTGGTGATACCAAGTTTCTTTGCTGTATCTATGTAGATGTCGGCAATATTCCTTCCATCAAATAAATTGAACTTAAACCACACCAACGCAAGTTTTTGGAACCGCCTATGTGGCATAGTTGCAACCACTTTGCCTAATTTGCTACGGAACTCAATGCTACGGAAATTATTCTGCAAGTCAATGATATTGTAGTCCTTAGATAGCGATGAGTGCAATTCTTTATTTGTCTCATCATTAGATTTATCATATACATAGACGTGGTCTATATGTATGTTATGCCGCAACAACTCTGCGTATGGCTGAGCAACGACAAAGTCAATAGTAGCATCTGGGTAAGTGTTGCGAATACAACGGATTAGTGCCGTTGTAAGAACAACATCCCCCATTGATGATAGGCGTATTATAAGAAATTTCATTCGCAGGAATTTGCTTAATGGCTTAATTATTTAATATTTATGTATTTTGCTACCAACTCTGCGATTGCATTTGTATTTCCATATAGGCGCTCACTTAAGTCCTTGTCGTTGTAGGATTTAAGTTGATTGATAGTGCTATCTATTAGTCCTTGTGGAAAAATGCCATTTTTCTCAAAGAACTTACGTTTTTGCTCTAATCTTTCTGCGGACTCATAGCAAGATGCAGGTAGTGCTTTTAGAGAAGCAAGTAATGCTTTATTCTCCTCTTTGAAGATATTCACATTTACATACAATTTCTCAGCAACATCAAGTGCATTTGGCATAGTTAATCCGTGTTGAGCAGCGACAATCAGAGAAGCGATATATAAGCATAGGTCAGCAGAGCCATCACCACTACGTATCTCTACTGTTTGCTTGCTATTAGCGGATTTTGTAGCCGGTGTTTTGTCCTGTGGATTTGCATCTTTTACCATATTTAGCTTGCCAGCCCATCCGAGTGGAACGCGAACAAGCACACTTCTATTTCTATCTCCCCAGCAGATATTGGTAGGTGCTTCTTGATGTGGCACGAGACGCAAGTAAGATATAGGAATAGTATTTCCGAATGCAGTAACGGCATCGGAAAGGTCAAGGATACCCGCAATGAGTTTCTTTGCATCATCGCTAAGTTTATCCTTGGTAGTCATCATATTTTTACCATCTTTTTCTAGCATCATATGAATATGGAGACCGCTACCTGCTTTGCCAACGGTAATCTTCGGAGCGAAACTGATGCTAAGACCGTATTGGTCGCAAAGAGTGCGAAGTATCCATTTTGCGATATGTAGTTGTTCTGCTGCAAATTCCGCTTCACAAGGCAGGAACTCTATCTCCTGCTGTTCATAATAGTAGAAGTCATCGGCGAAGTTGCCCACTTCAGAATGTCCGTATTTGATTTGACCGCCACAAGCAGCAATCATACGCATTGCTTCCGTTCGGATATGTTCAAATTTAGTAAATGGAACGGACTCGTGATAACCACGTTGGTCTTCTGCGAGGAAGGAGTCGTTATGGTCTTTAGAGTCATAGATGTAATACTCTAATTCTCCAAGTGCTTTGAATGTATAGCCGGTGGTTTTTTTGAACTCATTATGTGCTTTATGCAATATATACTCTGGACTTGATTTCAGTGGCTCGCCTTCGTTATCGTAGAATGAGCAAAGTATATTCAGAGTAGGAACCATCTCAAATGGGTCAAGAAAAGCAGTGTTATAGCGAGGAACCACGTATAAATCGCTGGAACTGGCTTCTATAAAAGAGAATAGAGATGAGCCATCCACTCGCTCGCCGGTGGTAAGGATAGCATCGAGGTAATCCATACTATTGATAACGAAGTTAAGCGTTTTCAATCTGCCATCGCTGCCAACATAGCGGAAATTAAGCATTTCCACATTGTTAGCGACAATGTAGTCAATAATGTCTTTCTTTGTGAAAGAGGATGAGGGCTTTTGTAAGAAGCGTTCAAGTTCATTTGGAGTAATAGCAACTGTTTGCTTTGTAGTTGTTTTTGCCATAATATTATTTGTATAAAAGATTACGTGATTGGATATAGTTCGTTCAATATACCATTTTTTTTTGATTTTTCAACTATTGCAGAGTTTTTTATTGATAGTTAAGATAAGATTAAAAGTGAGTAGAGGTATAGTGGTGGTAAAAGTCGTGGAACTCTCGCTCTTGTTTTTCTTTAAGAGCATTCAATTTCAAATTAATTTCTTTATTAGATTTTCGTGGAAATTCGTTAGTGAGACGCAACTTCAAAGTATTGTATTGTTGGTTGTGATAATTCTTTAAGCAAATCAACTGTTCTTCCAATGGCTTCTCGGTTTCAATTTTAGATTGTTGTTTGACAGCAGGACGCTGCTCTTTTGTTTGTTGCGTTTTATTTGTAGTAGTATTTGCTGCTACATTAACATTAGCGAAACGGACTACAAATTCATATTCTTACTTAGATAGGAATTGTATTTCGCAAAGGCGGTAGACATTTCAGCATTGAAAGGACTTAACAAAGACATTCTATGACCAACCATAGAGACATCCATTGCATTGGAAACATCGGTAAGATAGCCGGATAAAATATCTGCAATGTAATTTGAAATTGAGATATTGTTTAATTGATTACTTGTATATATGCCCAGATTGGAATATTGTCTGCCATCTTCACTTCAATGAGTTTTTTTTGATTTTTGTCCAATATCGCTTCTGCAATATTTATTATCAAAAGATATTCCATTTGCTTGTTTGTATGCTAATGCAATAGCGTCTTCAATAGTGTCTGCAACGGCGGTAACGCCGAGGACCCTGCCACCAGCCGTGAGTAATTTACCATTGGCTAACTTTGTGCCGGAGTGGTATGTATAGCAATGTTCGCTATTTAGTTCGCCGGTTATTTCAAAATCAGTTTTGTATTTGTCGGGATAACCGTCAGAAGCAAGTATCACGCAACACGCCGCAATGTTGCTATTTACAACTGCCGTTTTGTCTAACTGCCCAATCGCAGCGGTATATAGCAGATGAGCGAAGTCCCCGTTAAATGCACTTAATACGGCTTGCGTCTCTGGGTCACCAAAGCGAACGTTAAATTCCACTACGCGTGGAGTTCCATTATCTATCATCAGTCCAACATATAGACAGCCAATGTATGGATGTCCTTCTGCTTGCATTCCGGCGAGAGTTGGCTCAATAATTTCAATGCGAACCTTTTGCAATATAGCATCGGTAACGATTGGAACAGGGGTGTAAGCACCCATACCGCCGGTGTTTTTACCTGTATCGCCATCACCAATTCGCTTGTGGTCTTGTGCAGGGGAAAGAGTGATATAGTTGGAGCCATCGCATATAGCAAAGATGGACGCTTCCTCGCCTTGCATAAATTCTTCAATCACAACTTTCTTGCTCGCTTCGCCGAACGCCCCATTAAAAAATTCCTTCAGAGTAGCAATCGCTTCATCCATATTTTCAGTAATAACAACGCCTTTACCCGCAGCCAATCCATCTGCTTTGATGACTATCGGCAACTGCATTGTGATTACATATTCTTCGGCTTGATGCTCAGTTGTGCTATCGAACACGGCGTATTTTGCTGTTGGAATATTGTATCGCTGCATAAAGTTCTTAGCGAATGCTTTGGATGCTTCTAATTGCGAAGCGTAAAGGGAAGGAGCGAATACATTGATTTGCTTTTCACGCACTGCATCTGCAATGCCATTGGCAATGGGCTGTTCTGGACCTACTACAACAAGTGAAATATCGTTAGACAGACAGAATTCCGATACATCATTGAAGTTGTTATTGTTTATTGAAACGCATTCTGCGAGAGTTGCAATGCCCGGGTTACCCGGTGAGCAGAATATTTTTGTTGCTGATTTGGATGATGACAATACACGCACGATTGCGTGTTCTCTACCACCGGAGCCGATTACGAGTATGTTCATTGATGGAATTATTGTTCGTCTAGATTATTATTTACAAGAATTATTCTTCATAAAAAACATCGGAGTATTGAGTCGGAATATTTGAGAATACCACGTTGCCTTGCTTAGCATCTGAATATTTAGTAAAGTATATGCCGTGCGAGTTAGTGAATGCAATAGCACAATTATGTAAGGATAATCTACTAGTATCAGTGGCGTTGCAGTAGATAGCCCCGGAGTTTGCACCGTTACCAGCATAGTATATGTTACAAAAAGTAAGACCGGAATTTGGTAATAGGTTTCTACCAAGTTGAATGCCTTCCCAATCGCCTGCTTTCTTAGTCGCAGAGGAGAAAGATACGGGGTGAGCAGGTGTTCCAGCAACTTCAAATCGTATATCGCCGTTTATACCCAGTTCAATTTTCTTTCCTTTATTCATAACAATAGTAGTGCCTTCGTGAATGAAGAAAGTGAGCTTGTCAACGGCTGCGGTAATATCGTTCTGGAATATGTATGGACACTCAAGTCCATTTATGCTGATGTTTGTTGTTGCAGCAGAGTTCTCTATATAAATGCCTTTGGTTGTGGTGATGGAGTTGCTGTATCCAATTGCAGATATTGAATTTATGCTATTTAGTATGATTGGATAGCAGCCATCTTGTTGTTCCGCACATTTGTCAATGGTATTGTAGTCAAATGCTGCAAATTTGCTTTTCGCATCAAGAGATATGCCAGTATTAGCGATGTTAGTTATATTGCAATGCTTAATGTTTGCAGTGGAATTTTGCAGAGTTAGGAGCGGAGCACCAGAGCCAGCATAACTGAAATTGCAATACTCAAACACGGCATCGGCATCGGTTAGTATAATACCAGACCAGGGACCATCAACGTCTTTAGCAATGAAGGAGATAGGTCGTTCTTTTGTGCCGTATGCGAGCAGAGTAGCATCCTTACCAAGCGTGAGTTTTGTATTTGGGGAGAATATTAGAGTAGTGCCGGGAGACAATTCCAAGAATACATTATTACCAACTTTAAGGTTCTGTGTAATGTGAAATTCACCTGCTGGAAGAATGGAATTAACATCTATGCTTGTGCCCAAATCCTCGTCGCCACCGTCGACATATCTTTGGGAGATTGTGACTTTCCAATTGGATGTTATTTGCATATTTGCAGAGACGATTCGGTATTCCACCACCTTAGAGAAGTCGTTAGCGGTTTGTCCGCTAATTTGCATAACATCATCTATATATGCAGTTGCTCCATCGGATAGAACGAATGTAGGGGTGAGAGAATATATATCGCCTTCGGTAGAAATTTCCGCGGATACAGTTTTCTCTAATGGGTTGATTATAGCATTTCCTATTTGATACGCAAATTCGAAATGCGAAAAATCTGCCTCAGGATTATCAGAGACATCATCGTCTGAGCAGCTAATGAGGCAGAAGTAGCATAAAGATAATAAAAACAATACCTTTAGCGATATTATTCTATTTAGAGGTAACATAAGCGTAAATGCAATTATAAGAAATATAGTTAGATAGCAAAAAGAAACGCCATCTAACTATACTATCTTGTTAAAAAATAATTATTTCCTCTTTTTATGTCTGTTCTTACGCAATCTTTTTTTTCTTTTGTGCGTAGACATTTTGGCTCTTTTTCGTTTTTTTCCGCAAGGCATAATGGCTCCAGATAATTATAATGGTTAAAAAAATAGTGGATAATTCAATTAAATGAATTAAGGTCGTTGATATTGCTTATTATGGATGTTCCTCAATAACTTTATGAACGAACTCCGATGATGATTTGAATACTGGAACGAAGCGTTCTTTTAGTTCAACTGGGGCGCCAGTTTTAGGGTTACGAGCCATACGTGCTTTTCTTTTCTTAGAGTTAAATACTCCAAAACCACGTAATTCTACTTTGTTTCCTTCTGCAATGGCGTTAACTATTGCTGTAAAGACGCCATCTACAACGTATTTTGTGTCAAGTTTGGAAATTCCAGTGGAGGATGAAATAGTATCTACTATGTCTGCTTTTGTAATGTTCATTGTATTATTTCACTTATAAATTGTTACTAATTAAGAACACAAATTTATGATTTTTTACGCTAAAAAACAAATTTATATAGTATTTTATTCATTTTTTTCTAATATTTTTGTAATATCATAATTGAAATTTTGTAATATATGGAATATTTAGTTGTTGAAAAACTTAATAGTTATCGCAATAGAGTTGCATTTTATGCTATTCTCGTATTAGCTATGTTTTTTGGAATATATGCGGTTAGGTTTGGATTGGAATTTGACAAGTATTCTATATTTCTATTGCTATACGACTATATCTCAGTTCCATTGCTACTACTATCCGCTGTAATCATTGATGCCATAGCACCGAATAGGCATTGGTATTCCATTGGCATTTCACTGAATAGGAAGTTAGCGAAGCAAGTTGTTGCTACTACACTGATGGGTGCTGGTGGCATCGCATTGCTTGCGGTTGTCGCTGTCGTTAGCGGTGCCTCTGGATACACTATGCAATGCAATACCGATGGAATGGTAGCCAATACTATTTGGCTTATAAACGCTGCTGTGTTAGAGGAATTGGTATTCAGAGGATATGTATTCCAAAATCTATGTCAGAGGTTCAGTTCTAATCTGCAAGTAGCAGTCATACTTGGCGTGAGTTCCGTTCTGTTTTCTGTGTCTCACTTCTTTGCTCGCTCTTTTGATTTGCTATTCTTCATTAATGTTTTGCTTGCCGGAGTATTGCTGGGCTTGATGTATATTAGAAGTAGCTGTTTGTGGCTATCTATATGCTTTCATATTACTTGGAATTGGACAATGTTGGTATTCTTTGAGCAGATAATACAAATTAAATATGACTATGAAGGCAGTATTGGATGTAGTATTATCCTAATTTTTCTTATTTTTGTAATAACGCTATTTCCAAAAAACAATATAAATGAAAGCACATAAATTCATATACATAATTCTAACGCTGCTTGTATGCCAGCGGCTCACAGCCGAGGATATTATACGCAATATTTTTATAGACAGAAAGGAAGTATTTGAGAAGACAGATGCCGATTGGTTCTTTGCATCTCCGCTGCTCAATTCACTCCACGCACTTACGAAAGAGTATATAATTAGAGATGAGTTGCTCTTTAAGGAAGACGGCGGTTTGTATGAAGATATGTTTTTAGAAACGGAGCGAAACCTGCGTGCAACAGGGCTTTTCACAGATATAAAGATAGAATTGGAAGACGCTGGTAGCGGTATTTACGATGTCTATGTAGAGACGAAAGACCGCTGGTCGCTTTATCCATCGTTCATTATTGGTGCAAGCGGTGGTCAATACCGACTTGGTGCTCGTCTGAAGGATTACAATTTGTTAGGACACGGCGTTATGCTGGATATGGATTACACTTACGTCCTTCGCAATGATACTACTGGATATGAAGGAACGATTGAGTTGGAGAAGAACAGGATTTTTCGCAGTGAATTGAATCTCGCTGTTGCATTATACAAAACGTATTTGCGTGATGGGCAGAATATGCAGTTATCAAAGCCCTTTCGCACACTCAATACATCTTCTGCTTACGGCATTTTTGCGAGCAATGATAGAGGCAATGACCACTTTGTGAATAAGAATTCTTACGCAATCCGCAACGCCATTATAGATACCAATATGCTACATTCATTGGACTCAATGGACTACAATCACTCATCACAACAGAAGGTAGATGTATGGTATGCACAGAGTTGGCTCTCTGGCGATAGAGTATATATCACCGGTCTATTTGAATGGCAGCAGAGCGATAGGGGTGATGCCGTATTTGACAGAGCGTATGACAACCAGAGCAAGTTGCTACTTGCATTCTCTTCTGTTGCACAAACATTCTATACCATCAATAATATCAATACATTTGCTAATGAAGACCTTGCTATTGGTGGCTGGGGAAGTGTGGTGCTGGGTGCGATATTTCCATCCAACGACAGAGGCGAAAAGGGCTTGTTCTACATTGGAGCACAAGCCGAGAAGTCCTGGCGGACAAACCGCTTTTACCTCTGGACGCAAGTTACAGCATCCAGTTCATTCAGTTCGGATTTCGCTAAATACACTTATGAAGAGGTGGATGTGCTATCTTACTTCCGCTTCACAGACCGATTGTCGCTCGCTACGCGTATATACCAGCAAGCCGCTTGGAACTATCCGCGTATGCGTCAACTTATGCTGGATGATGGGCGTGGTGTGAGAGGCGTTGAGTTGCAGCAGATTGCCGGAGACAATAGGTTGGTTGCGAATGTGGAACTACGCTGGTTTCCTAATTTAAGAATATCGGTATTCCAATTCTCTGGCGTCCTCTTTTACGACATTGGCTCGAGTTGGCAGCAACGCTTAACGGATGCCTTTTTTAACTCTAAATTTTACTCTACTGCGGGCTTGGGCATACGCGGACATTTCACTAAATCCGATAATCCCGACCACACGTTCAGAGTAGATATACCATATAATTTCAATTCGCATAAGTTTGGCATATCGCTGGGAGTTGGACAATACTTCTCTGCTTTCAGTAGTCATCAATATAAGTTGCCGGCGATATATGGTTTGGGCTATGATTACTAAAATGGATGACAAAAAACAGCAAGCATAATCAAATATTCTATAAATAATCATATATTTGCAGAATTACTACATTCATTATTTCAATTTTATATTATGAAACAGTTGCCCGACTTTTCCTATTATTATACCGATGGATATGATAACGGTGTAGTGGTGCCTATGCCCTTCCCATCTATGGACCTAAATTTATTTTATGCCGTTCATATAGTTAATGAAGAATGAGAATATATTGCCGATAATATAGACGTAATATTGGCTATAAATATATGAAAAATAAATTCTACCTACTAATTATGTTGCTTCTGCAAGCGGTTCCACTGCTTGCACAGCAATCTATGCACCCTTACGCTTTCGTTGAGAACAAAGGGCAATGGCATAGCGACGTCCGCTATATGTTCAAAAATAGCAATTACTATGCTTGGGTTACCGATTTCGGCATCGTCTATAACTACTACCACTTCTCTACGACAAACACTGGCGATACCATACTTAGCGGCGATGTTATTCGTATGGCATTCCGCAATAATAGCAAATATTCATACACAGCAAGTTCTCCACTAATCACCAAATACAACTATTTTTATGGTAATGACCCAGAGCAATGGGCAACAGATGTTTCTCTTTTTTCAGAAGTTATGGCAACGGATGTATATCGGAATGTGGATGTTCGCTATTATATTGACTCAAGTAATGGCTATAATTTGCGATACGATTTTATTGTGAAGCCCGGTGGTAATCCCAATGATATATGCTATACTTTGGAAGGAAATGATTCTATTGCAACGGTGAATGGCGAGTTGCTGCTCTGGACAAGTAACGGAGAATACAAGCATACAAATTTGATGGCATACCAAGTTGCAGAACAGAAAAAGCATAATGTAGCGTGTGATTTTGCATATACTGATGCAGTAGCATTTTCGTTAGGTGAGTATGATAAGGATAAGACATTGGTGATAGACCCGCTTATATACTCGGTGTTGCTTGGTGGCTACGAGTATGACGCAGCGTATTCTATTGCGATGGATAACATTGGTTGTGCATATATTACAGGCGATGTTCGTTCATTGAACTATCCCACGACCACAGGAACATATAAGGATACGCTATCAACTACAGGTAGTTCAATACCCGGCTTCACGAGTGATTGTTATGTGTCAAAGGTTGCTTCGAATGGCAAATTACTTTACTTCTCTACATACATAGGGGGAACAAGGAATGATGTCGGTAGGTATATAAAAGTGGATAACGATTGGAATATTTATATAGTTGGCGAAACGCAATCCAATGCTACAATATTGCCGGATAAGCCCTTTCCGGTACTTACGCCAGATACAGTTCTCGGTTCTTATCCTAATGGCTGGAATGTGTTCGTGACGAAGTTAAATAGTGCAGGGAATGGCTTGCTATTCTCTGTAATGCTCGGCGGTAGTGAAAATGATTATGCTGGTGGTTTGGATTTTCTATTGGACGATTCTGGCGATGTTATTTACCTTGCGGTAGCGGCACAAATAGAAAGTAACCAAGTATATATTCCACCGATAACAACACCCGGTGCATACAAGCCGACACTAACAGGAGCACAAACCGATTGCTATATCGCTATGATAGATGCAAATGGCACAACACTTGAGCACGCTACGTTCCTCGGTGGCAGTGGCGATGAGAAACCCTATTCTCTTGCTGTCGGAACAGAATCATATATAAATGAATCTGACATACCGGTAACTAATTATTACATCTACGTGACAGGAACTACTACATCGGTGGATTATCCTACATCTACCGGAGCATACCAATGGCAGTATGGAGGAAATACGGATTGCTTTGTGACGAAGTTGAATACGCTATTAACCTCCGTAAATTACTCTACATATATAGGAGGTAGCAAGCCCGACTCTGCTCGTGGTATTGCTGTGGATGATATGGGATATGCGTATATCACAGGTTGGACAATGTCTGATAACTTTCCAACAATAACGCATATCAACGGAACGGGATTGAAAGCGGATACCGCTAATATCTTTGTAACGAAGTTAAATCAATCCGGTGGTATTCTCCTTTATTCTACCAATATAACTTCAAACGCAGGGAATTACGCTACCGGTATCGTTGTGGATAATGATAAATATGCACATATATCTGGCTTCACGATGTCTAATAATTATCCTGCGACAGCGGATGCCTTTTTTACAGATTATTCTTTATGGGGCGATGCTATCTATACAGTGTTAGATGCGGATGGTCAGAATTTGACGTTTTCAAGTTTCATAGGTGGTAATCAATATGATTATGGATATGGGCTTGTGTTGGACTCGCTGAATGCTGCGTATATCTGCGGTGCAACGCTTTCCAATGACCAATTTCCGCATTCAATGATATTTGCAGATTCCATACAAGTAATTATTCGCTACGATAGCACATATAATTCAGGAACAGGACAATGGACGGTCGTTCCTATCTATGGTATGCAAAAGACACTCGGCAGTTACGATGCTTTCATCTATAAAGCAACATATAGACCATACCCGGGTGAGTTAGTGACAGATATTGATACGCTTGGGAATGTGTATTGCCCGGGAGAGACGGTAACGGTAAGGATATGGACACCATACGGCTTCTATTATCCAGATAATATATTCTATGTGCAACTTTCCGATACAGAAGGGAATTTTCCGGCGTCTCCACTTGTTATTGGCTCATTGGCAGGAACGACTGGTGGCACACTTGATATAACCTTTCCAGCAAATATTACACCGAGTTTGAATTATAGGATACGCGTTTATGCTACACATCCGCGTGCTTATGGTTTCCCAAATTCGCTTCCGTTGAGCATTGCTCCACCATATATAATATTGGACTCTACTTCGTTTCCAACGACTATTTGTGCTGGCGATGAGATAGATATAAATATCAATTCTAATAAATGCTTCAATGCTGGGAATGTGTATAGATTGGAACTTTCTGATGCTATTGGTTCATTTGCTACGCCACTTGTGCTTGCGACTGCTACCGGCAATGGTTCTATTGTGATGGCTGCGGTCTTTCCAGATACGCTTACAGCAAGCAATACTTACAAGATTCGCTGTGTATCTACTAATCCAGCCGTTACTTCAAATACGGTGACGCTATCAATAAATACTCCGGCTATAAGCGTTAATGATGCGTATTTGGCTGCTTTGCAAGGTTTATGTGATGGGGCACATTTTGATTTTGGATTTAATGCTACGGCTTGTTTTACCAATGCAAATTATTTTTATCTAATACTATCCGATATCGATGGTAACTTTACCGGAGTTGTGGATACACTTGGCTTTCTGCACTCAATAGGAGCATCGCCGACTGTGCTAAGTTGCACTATTCCACAGGACTTGCCGTATAGCACGAAGTATAAACTTAAATTGGTTGCAACATCGCCATATAGAGAGGTGGTGGTTGGTAATGGAATGTTATTTACTTTTGGTAGGGCGTATTTCAATAGTGACGGCTTGACAAATCTATCATTTTGTCGTGATTTTGATGCTGATTTGCATATTAATGCAAATGATTGCTTTGCTGCGAACAATGTATTTGAATGTTATATAAGGATAGGGGTGTCGTGGGTTTTGCTCGGAACATCGCAGGTTGGTAGCAAGGATATTGCGATACATATTCCGGTGGACAATAGCATTGGCGATACGGCTATATTCCAAATCAAAGCGACTAATCCGGAGGTATATAGTGAAGAGATAAAGGTGGCGCTACTATCGCCAAAGGTTACAATAGCAAGCACAAATCCAGCAGAACTCTGTGCAGGTGATGCTTTTGTAGCGAGATATACGACTAATGGCTGCATTAGTGATACGTTGGATGTGAATATAGAGTTGTCACAGGATATCAACTTCGGCGATGTCGTTGTTATCGGTAGTGGAAAGGTCTTTGGAGCAAATGGAAATATTACTTGTGCATTGCCGGACAGCATAGATGCGACTGTGCCGAATTATATTAGAGTGCATTCCACAACAGGACTTACTTCTGCATCATATATGTTGAATATAAATGTTCCCGATATAAATATCACATCGGATATGACGGATTTGGAAGTTCTTTGCACAGGGATTAGTTTTTATATTAATTTCAGTGTAGCTGGTTGCTTCGATATTGACAATGTGTTTAAGGTAATATTATCGGATGTGTTGGGACAATTTGATACACCCGGTAGCAAGGTGATTGGCGAAATAACGAGCAATAAATCAGGACGTATCTTCGTTCAGATACCGCTTGATATGCCAGAAGGCAATGTATATCGCATTATGATTACTTCTTCGCATCCACAGATGAGGAAAATAATTAACTTCTATATTGAACTGCAACATCCATTTATACATATAGATAGTGTTAGCGGTGTGGATGGAATATGTGACCCATTGCCTGATATGTCTGCTCAAAGCCCGAAAGTAGATATGATGCTAATGGCACTTGCTGCTACTTCATACTTGTATTTTGATGTTAGTGGCTGCTTTGGCGACCTGAACGAATTTATATTGGAGATAGCGAAGGCGGATGATACTAATTTTGTGAATGCTGTTTCGATAGATACTTGTGCTTGGGATGGGCGCGAGTTCCATTTTGCATTACCGGATTGGCTTGGGAAGGATGCTTACAGGTTGCGTGTAGTATCTACCAATCCGCGAGTTGTGAGCATTCCGTGGAAGAATGAAATTAAATTTGAGCAACCATACGCAAAACTTACGACAACGGATGACAGCGTGCGTATATGTCGTAATATGCCATATTCATTGGCTTATGAAACGACAGAATGCTTTGATGAAGGGAATATATTTTACTTAGAAATGTCCGATGCAAGTGGCAGTTTTGCCGATGCGATTATATTGGATTATACCTCTACACTTGGATTGGGTGAGTTCAATTTTGTAGTGCCGGAATACTATATTCCAAGCAATACATATAAGTTACGCATACGCAGCACTTCGCCAGCGATGACATTCTTTCAACTGCACCTCACGGTAATTGTGAATGGACCGGAGTTACTTACCGGTAAGTTGTATCGGCTCTATCATCCTCGCAACGACACTCTGTATGTGCCATTTAGTGCTAATTGCTTTGATGCAGATGGCAAAAACTTTGTTGTGCAACTATCAGACCCTTACGGGAAATTTACATTAAATCAAATATTGGAAATAGGATTTCATAAGGGGCTGGATTCAGCAAGAGGAATATACTCGCGTATCTGGCTACAAGCCAGCGATGGCAAGGGCTATAGGGTGCGTGTAATATGTAGAGAGCCGGAGATTGTCGGAAGTGATAATGGAGAAGACATTATAATATTTGGAGATACAACGTTTATTAGTATTAATGATAATGAATTGGATGATTTTTCGGTATATCCGATTCCATTTTACGACCGCCTCTATGTCTCGCTAAATAGCGGATTAAGTGCAGAAATTACGTTGATGAATATACTTGGTCAAAGGGTTTTGGAACGAACTTATGATGAGAGCAATTTTTATATAGGGACGGATATGCTTCCTTCGGGCATCTATTATTTGCAGGTGGTAAGTGGAGGTAAGATGTATCGGAAGATAGTATTGAGGCGATAGCGGTGTATAGCGAAAAAATTAGGCGGCTACATTATGTTGTGTAATGTAGCCGTCGTTGTGTATAAATATAAATTAGTAAAATTGAATAAATGCAGTAAGAATAACAATAATTTATAAGAAAAATATTATATTGTAGGTTTGTATATAGCACAGAATTATTTTATAACAATATATTTAGGTAAAATCAATGAATAACAACGCAGAATTTAAGACACTTTATAAAGTGTTAGCTGCACTTAGTTTTCTTATAGTTTTTATAGCACTTACTATAGGTTCACAGCCATCTGTTCCTTTCTGGGATTGCGGAGAGCGTCTTGCAATGATGCGATGGCAACAGATATGTCATCCCCCCGGCACACCATTATTCTCAATAATAGGTGCTATCGTCAATGTATTAGTTCCCTTTGGGAATGTCGGTTGGCACGGTAATATGATAAGCGTAACAGCCAGTTCGCTAACAGTAATGTTCTTATTTTTTATAGCTGTTCTGGTTATTAAGAATTTACGCAAAGACCCTGTAGAGACATTAACGGATGCCCTTGCGGTGTATGGCTCTGCCTTTGTGGGAGCATTAGGATTCGGATTTAGTGCTACGCTATGGTTTAATGGCGTAGAGTCGGAGGTATATGCAACGTCAATACTTACCGTATCTATAGTGATATATCTGCTGATGCGGTGGACAACAGTTGCCGATGAGCCAGATAATGAGCGGTATTTGCTGGTCTGTCTCTATCTTACGGCACTCTCGATGGGTGTCCATTTCTTAGGAACATTGTCCCTATTTACGATAATTCTTGTGGTCTATTTCCGCAAGTATGAAGTGACACCTAAGACCTTCCTTTGCTTAGTGATAGCGGGAGTTGTCTCATACGTCGTGGTATTGGATATGATAGCACAAGGGTTGCCGGCATACCTATCCGGACATACAACAACACGCACCGAAGCGATGGAATTTACTATCCAAAATAGTGGTGCATTGCAAGTGTTAACTGTGCTTTTGATACTTGGGATTGTCTATTGGTTCATTCGCTCTTACAAGAAGAAGAAACCGGTTCAGTCGCTGATTTCATTTGCATTGATTTTGGTAATATTTTGTTTTTCAATATATTCACATGTATTGATTAGAGCACACGCCAATCCACCAATGAGCGAAAATTCTCCTAAGACATTCTCTGTTCTTGGCTCATACATTAGACGCGAGCAATATGGCACAGCACCAATCTGGCCCCGTCGCTATCAATCAGAAGATTATTTTATAAGATGTTATAATAAACAAGATAACAATGGAAATTATGTGTATGGTCAATGGAATGAACCCGGTAGAAAGATTGTTCAGCGTAAAGATGGCTCGCAAATGTATGCTACGGATTGGAATAATGTAAATACAGGTGGCGAATTAAGTTATATGTGGAAATATCAAGCAAGTCATATGTATTTCAGATACTTATTCTGGAATTTCGTTGGTAGAATGAGCAATGTGCAAGATGAAGGTGTGGCGTGGTTTGATACACGTGGAGCAGATGAGGCGAACTATAAAACGGGAAATGAAGGTGTGTATCCAATTAGATACTTCGGCTTGCCGCTGCTATTCGGGCTTATTGGTTTGTATTATCATTTCAAACGCAATCCAAAAAACGCATTTATATTTCTATCTACTTTCCTTGTGTTTGGTGTTGTTCTGGCGTTGTATCAAAATCAGCAGGAGCCACAACCAAGAGAGCGAGATTACTTCTATGTAGGTTCGTTCTTAATATGGGGCTTGTGGATGTGTGTAGGAACTTATGCACTTATTAGTATGTTGGTAAAGAAGCGGAATGCAGTGGCATTGACTTCTGTTTTACTATTGATTTCATTTGTGTTAGTTCCGTTTAATATGGCTTACAGCACTATACCAGCATACAGCAGAGATGGCAAATGGCTTACATTTGATTACGCTTATAATGTTCTCCAAAGTTTAGCCGAAGATGCAATATTATTTACAAATGGCGATAACGATACGTTCTGTGTATGGTATATGCAGGATGTGGAGGGCGTTCGTAGAGATGTCAGAGTAGCAAATCTATCGCTTGGTCAGACATTGTGGTATGTAAATCAACTTAAGAATATGCAACCTTGGGGAGCAAAGAAAGTTCCTATTAGTTTCTCTGATGAGAGTTTGCAAGTAGAGGACGAATATTCAGAAACAGCATTGAGTTATGAATTTGGTGCTGCTAAGACAGATAAAATAGCGGTAGATAAATCCATATTAGCACAATTTACAAATGATGCCAATATCATTAATAACGGCTCGGTTACAATGACATTCGTTGGGAAGGAAAACCGCAAAGATGATAAGGGTAATCCGTTATACTTCTTTGGGGTAAATCATAAACTCGTTAGAGATGTTATCATTACCAATAAATTTGAGCGTCCGGTATACTTCATTTCATCAGCTGGAAGCGATGCTATGTGTGGCTTAGAGCGATATATGCGAACAGAAGGATTGTGCAAGCGTATCTGTCCCGTTCCACAGAACCAAGTAGATGGCAATGATGCCTACAATGAAGAAGTAATGGACGCATTGATAAATAATATAGATAATACAGATGCTATATCAAAGACGCAGAAATATGGCTTTAAGTTCCGCAATCTTTCTAAGGAAAGCATTTGCTACGAAGAGACAGACAGACGAACTGTAATGATGTCATACCCCGGTTTATTTATCGGTTATGCAACCTATTTAGCAGAAGTAAAGAACGATTATGAACGCGCTCAAAAGGTTATGGACGCTTACTTAACTAACATTCCATTAAAGAAATTCCCACTTCCATCGGAATTTGAAGCAAGAATCACTTCCATCTACCAAGTTTGCGGTAATACTGAGAAATCTCAAGTATATGCACGCATTGGCATAAAGAGTTGCGAAGAGCAAATTGCTAACGAGAATTTAGACCCACAAGTAATATATTATGAGCAAATAGGCAGATATTATGGTCCATACCAAATTTGTGCCGATTTATATAAAATAATTGGTGAATGGGATAAGGCAAAAGCAAAATTGGAGCAATTAGCAACAAAGATGCAGGTATACCAACAACAAGTGCAACAAAGTGGCGACAAAGAAGGCGCTATGCAACTTGGCTTTAGAGTAGCGTCCTTGCGTTTGTCCGTTGAATTGTTAGTTGTAGATAAATTGGAACAAGAAGGCAATTATGCAGCGGCATTGGAAGAGGTTAAGAAATTGGAAACAAAACTTTCATCCGACGAAGACCCATATTCACAATACTTCTTGGGTTCAATGATGGCAAGACGCAATGATTATGAGCGGAAATTGGGCTTAAAGACAACAGCTGATACATCGTTATTAATGAACGCACAATAATAATCACCCATCAATAGATGTAGGGATTCAATATTTGTTTAATATTTGAATCCCTACTTTTTTATGCTGAATTATAACTATTATACTGCTAAATTTTTCCGCTATACCATCCAATTGGGATATAAATTATGCCTCAATTCTACCTGTAACTATCTAAAATATAATATAGTTAGCAAAAGTATTTGTGTATCTAATATATATGTATTATTTTTGTAATAGAAAATTTGACAAAAGGATACAAAACATTATTACTATTACCTCTGAACATTATAATAACTATCAATAGACAGATTGGATGATGAAAAATGGATTATGTGCAAGGTAAACAGAATTTTATTGGCGTTATTATTAGTATAAATCAGCACATTTGTGGTGCTGAAATTGCCTAAAAGTGTCAGATATATTACACACTATCACATACATTTAAGATAGAAAGCGGATTTTTTATCCTTTTCTACCAAAAACACCAGAAATAATTTGTTTATTTCAAAAAAATGTATTAATTTTGTAATCTAAAAACTGGCAGAAACCTGCAATCCTATGCAGTAGTGGAAGAAAACACCACTCAAATAAACCTCAAGAATTTGGAACCCGCTGTTCGCTGTTGCGAATGAGGACACACAAAAAACCAAGCAAATCCCCTTCTTGTTATTCAATTAATTAATGGAACTAATACGTGCAAACGTGTTTAGATAAATTTTTATTAACTATTTATATCTTAAACGATTATGAATAACACTCAAAACTCAAACTCAACCAACCTCTTCGCAAAGAAAGAGACCCTCCAAAATGCCGTTCGCCAACTCAAAAGCGAGTTCGTAGGCATCGATGCTGTGATTGACCAAATCGCAGATACCATCGTATCGTGGCTATATTTCCCTGAATTGCAGGATAAGCCAATCGTAATTAATTTATGGGGAATGACCGGCATCGGTAAAACCTCACTAATCAAGCGCTTCACAGAGTTGCTAAACTTCGAAGACCGCTACTTCCACTTTGATTTAGGTGAGAACCGCCGCCGCGGCTTGCATAATGATTTCAAAGAAATAGAAGAAAATTGCAGCGGCAAACCATTTATCATCGCCTTAGATGAATTTCAATTCGCCCGCACAATTAATGAAAAAGGTTGGGAAGTAGGCAATATTGATTTTTGGGATTTATTGGATTCCGGGAAATTAGAAATGCTGGATTTTAATCGCTATGTTGCAGATTTGCGCAAAGCCATTGATTTACTTGGATTTGCATTGCAGAAAAAAGTTATAGTAAATAACGGAATTGTGGAAAGCAATTTGAAGGATTTTAATAAAGTAATTAAAAAAATTGAGGATTTAGGCATTTATTCTGGACGCTATTCAAATGACGAAGATTCAAAAGATAAAGATGGAAATACTTATTTTATTCCGGGCGGTCTTTTGAGTGGAATAATTAATTTTATTGAAGATGATGATAAGCAACAAGTATTTTTTGATGATATTCGCGAGCAATTTGATAAAATGGATGGGAGACAGACAATAAATCATTTGGAACAATTATATAAAAATGATATGAAGCCGAAAATTGTGGATTGCTCTAAGTCCTTGATATTTGTGATGGGTAACTTAGATGAAGTGTATTCTATGACTAAGAATTTTAGTCCGGATATTAATGCAGATAATTTTTACGAAGCATCAAAAAAAATAACAATTACACAAGTAAAAAACGCTCTCTTAACCCGTTTCCGTAGCGAACAAATTGCGCGTCTCGGCAATAATCATATTATTTATCCTGCATTTAATGAGGATGCTTTTTATAGAATAATTAAATTAGAATTGGATAAAATAAAGAAAAAAATGTTGGATATTTATAATTTAAAAATTATTTTTGATGCTCAAATTGAAAAGTTAATTTATAGCGAAGGCGTATATCCTACACAAGGCACAAGACCTGTATTTACAACGGTTTATCAAATAATTAATGCTCGTCTTGGTAAAGTTTTATACGAAATATTTTTGAGCGGATGCAAGCCGGATACACTTGAATTTACTATTTCTGAGGAAAAGTCCGATGAAAGCAATGTAGCGATAGTCGTTAACTTTATGAAAAATAGCGAGATAATTCATACTATAACTGAGTATATTCCTGTTGTTTTGAAAAAACTTCGTCATCCACAACAAAACGATTTACAAGCGATTATTGCTGTTCATGAGAGCGGTCATTCTGTTGTATCTATTATTTTACAAAAGATTATTCCGGAATCAATTACATCCGTAACTGCTAATTTTTCAAGCGGTGGTTTTACATCAATAAAAAATCTTACTGAATATAGTTCTCGCAAAGGCATAATTAATGATATAGCGATGGGGCTTGGTGGAATAATTGCAGAAAGAATGATTTTTGGAGAGGATAATATTACGCAAGGTGCGGTTTCTGATATACAAAATGCAACTACTGCTGCGTATAAAGCGGTTTATGATTGGGGAATGAGCGGTGAATTAGTGGCGTTTGGCAACCAAAATTTTGAAAATAAACCTGTTGTTTATGATACCGGCTGCAAGGGTGTGAATATGAAAATTAAGGAGTTAATGGAGCAATCGAAGGAGATTGCCGAAGGAATATTAGAGAAGCAGAAGCAGTTATTGCTGCATTTGGCGGACTATTTGAGCGATAATCGCTATATTGACAAGGAAGGAATTAAAGAATTTATTGCAAAATATGCGGTAGATTTTGATATGAGCGAAATTATAGAGGATGGCGAATTATTGTATTACAGAAATAAATTAAAAGAATTAGTGTCATAGTATTTTTTTAATTGAGTTAATAATATTGTTTATGTGCCGCAAGGGCACTAGTTCTTGCGGCTTTTTTTTAGAAATAAAATTAAAATGGTCTATATTTATTCTCAAAAAGTTATATCTCGCATATATTTACATTATATTGGTGATATAAAATTATTATTTAAACCAAATTAAAGTTCTGCTGTCTATAGCAGAACCAAACGTGGAAGACATAACCACCCGAAAAACCTCAAGAATTTGGAACCCGCTGTTCGCTGTTGCGAATGAGGACACACAAAAAACCAAGCCAAAAATTCCCTTCTTGTTATTCAATTAATACGCTAAGTTAAATTATCATATTGGAGAATTTCAATGAATTTCGAATTAACCCCAGAAATTAAAACCCTCTTAAAGCAATGGATTAATGGCATTTATTCTATTGATAAACAAGGACTTATCAATGTAGAAGGCGATGTCCACATCAAGAACTATGAAGGAACAGAACTGCCTGTTCGCTTCGGCATAGTAAGAGGAAGATTCAGCTGTCGAGACAGCAAAATTACATCACTAGCTGGCTTTCCATCTGAAGTGACTCAGATGTTTGTATGCTCGTTCAATAGAGCATTAAAATCATTAGATGGTTGTCCGAAAAAAGTAGGCAATTCATTTCGTTGTTGGAACAATTTGAAACGCTTTTCTAAGTCGGAAATAAAACGCCGTTGCAGAGTGAAAGGAGATATTGCCGTAAAACGTCGCAATCTTGACCGCAATTATATAAGAACATACGTTGACAGACCACAGGAATTTAAAGTATTTTCGCAATTTGATTTATGGATTCCAGAAGGTTATGGTTTACATAAACCTGCGTAACTTTGAAATATATAATGTAGTTACAAAAAGTATTTGTGGAACGAACGAAAAAGTATTATTTTTGTAAATTATTTTTTAACACTTAAATTAAATCAAAATGAAAATATCAATCAACCCATTAGTTGCAACTATTGTTGCATATCGTCCAGAAGAAATAAATCCAATTTCTTCCAAAGAATTTCATACAGCAAATTATAAGGAGGTATAAATGGCATACATCTTAACACCAGAAAATAAAACCCTACTAGAAAAGTGGGTTAAAGGAACATACACTATTGATGAGCAGGGCTTTGTCAATGTGAAGGGCTGTGTAATAATTAAGGAATATGACTGCGAGGCATTGCCTATTAAATTTGGAGAAGTAACAATCCATTTTCAGAGTGAAAACAATAATTTTATCACTCTTTCCGGCTTTCCCAAATCCGTTTATTATAACTTTGTCTGTAGCCATTGTAAATTGACTTCGCTTATAGGCGGACCAGAATATGTAGGTGGAAATTATGATTGCAGTAATAATTGTCTTACTTCTTTAGTGGGGATAGCAAAGGAAATAGGCGGTTCATTTAATTGTAGCAATAACCAATTGACTTTAATAGATGGTGCACCGGAAAGAATTGGGAAAGATTTTATTTGCAACAATAACTCAATTACATCGCTTGATGGGATGTCCCAGAAGATTCATAGTGTAAATTGCGATAATAATTTGCTTACATCACTAAAAGGATGCCCTAATCATTTGGTAACGCTATTATGCCGTAATAACCAATTAACATCTTTAGAGGGTTGCCCGGAGAAAATTACCTGGTTTGATTGCTCAAAAAATAAATTATTATCCCTTGATGGAGTAAAATTATCAAGGTGTTGTACTTTTAATTGCGCATACAACGAATTGGTAAGTTTAAAGGGCTCACCGAAATTGGTATTTGGGGACTTTGACTGCTCCAATAATAAACTTACAAGTTTAGAAGGCGCTCCAAAACGAGTAGGAAGATATTTTAGATGTCAGAAAAATCTCAAGCAATTTACTATTGAAGAAGTAGAGCAAAATTGTGAGGTAAAAGATATTGACGGAGTTTTCTACTATAGAGGAAGTGAACGTAGAGGAGGTATCAAAGTTGTATAATAAAGATTGCAATTATCAGGTTAAGTATGAAATATATAAAGCGCTTACAAAAAGTATTTGTGGAACGAACGAAAATGTATTATTTTTGTAAATTATTTTTTAACACTTAAATAAATTAAAATATGAAGAAAGATAAACAAACTTCTGTTGATATGAGGTCTATTGAAAAGAAGTATGGAAAAGTTAAACCTGCAACGAGGGAGGATTGGATACGATGGTTGGGTTTGGATAAAACAGAGGAGGATTTGGATAGAACAGATGAGGATTTGGATAGATGGTGGATGGACGAGTAAATGAACTTGCAACTATTGTTGTTTCAGTTTTTTTAACACTTAAATAAACAAAAAAAATATGAAATTTAAAGAATTAATCATTAAAAACAAAGACAACTGGGATGCAATAGAAGAAGAATTGCAAGACCACTTTAACTTTAGTAAAATGTTTAGCAAGCGCATTGTTGCTTGGGAAAATATGTTTATTTCTTTACAAACAATGGATGCTATTGATATAGACATATCCATTTGGGCATTTGATTATGAACAATCTGTTAGAGCAGACCCACCTTATGGAACCCATTATATAGGAGAATTGTATTTTAATTCTTGGGAAGAATGGTTAGGATTCAATGTAGGTGAATATACTTTTAATAGATTATCAGAAATAGAGTTTATTGCACTTTGTTTGTGGGAAATGCCACTATACGATATACCAATAGGACATCCAAGAGCCACTAAAATTTGTTCATCTCAAATATACTGTGATTTGATTCATTTGGAGCATAATAATTATATTACAAATAGCGAATATATCTTGTTAAAAGAATATGACCGACATTTTGATTTGCCGGATGTCTATACAGTATGTGATGAATGGATGGAATGGTATAATGATAGAAGCGAAGCAATTAAAAAATTAATTACTGAAGTTGAATTGGAAGATTCGAAAAACACTTGGCAAATCCAACTTAGTTTCTAACATTCTAATATATATAATACTTACAAAAAGTATTTGTGGAACGCACGAAAATATATTATTTTTGTAAATTATTTTTTAACACTTAAATAAATTAAAATATGACAATTACATCATCGTTCCGTTTGCGGAACAAACTCAAAGAAAGAATTTCATTCTTCAAAAAACAACTTAGTGGCACTTTATATACAAAAGCAGTAGGTAAAGAAGAAGATACAACGTCGTTAGATGGTATGAAATTAGAAGAAGTTATTAACAAAGTGAATACGTTAATGACAGTTCTTAGCAACTTCAATAAAGCGATTGAACTTGCTAATAAAATTAATAAAGAGCCACTAATAGAGCTTGAAACTCTAAAATCAAGGATTTCATTTTATGAAACCATCGCAAGCAAATGCAGAAATATCCAATTAGTTGAGTACGCTTATGAGCGTAGCATAAATCGTTATGAAAAAAGACAATCCACTGCGATTTTAACTATTGAGATGGAACCGATACTAAACCAAAAAGAAATAGTAGACGTTCTGAAACAACTTAAACAAAAAAAGGATTTGTTAGAAGAACAAATTTCGACAAACAACATCAAAACGAAGGTGCTGTTCGATGAATCATTGATTACAGAATTGCTATAACAAAAAAATCATTCTCGCATAAGGATATTGTATTTAGCATAATTAATAGCATTCAATAATATTGAATATGAGCTACAGAACATTAATGTTCCCTCCGATTGGAAATTTTGTATTCTTCATAAATAATAATTAATAAATTTTAAAAGAGCAAAATTGTAAAATAAATAATTATGAATACAGATTTCTATAAATGGAAAATAACACTTACTAAAATGCTCGGTTATTATTTTTAACAATCTATGAGATTGGCGGTATAATATCCTTATGTTTTTTTTACTAAATGAACATATTGAAATATAATGATTATGTGATGAATGGATGGAATGGTATAATGATAGAAGCGAAGCAATTAAAAAATTAATTACTGAAGTTGAATTGGAAGATTCAAAAAATACTTAGCAAATCCAACTTAGTTTCTAACATTCTAATATATATAATACTTACAAAAAGTATTTGTGGAACGAACGAAAATGTATTATTTTTGTAAATTATTTTTTTAACACTTAAATAAATTAAAATATGAAGAAATTTAAGATTCCTAATAAACAAAATAAAGCACGCATTATAAAACAGACACCGGATTCACTTAAATATGGTGGTGCATCATTAGTTACTAGGGAGGATTTGATAAGATGGTTGGGTTTGGATAAAACAGAGGAGGATTTGGATAGAACAGATGAGGATTTGGATAAATGGTGGATGGACGAGTAAATGAACTTGCAACTAATGTTGTTTCAGTTTTTTTTAACACTTAAATAAATTAAAATATGAAAAAAATTAAGATTCCTAATAAACAAAATAAAGCACGCATTATAAAACAGATTGATTCACTTAAATATGGTGGTGCATCATCAGTTACTAGGGAGGATTTGATAAGGTGGTTGGGTTTGGGTAAAACAGATGAGGATTTGGATAGAACAGAGGAGGATTTGGATAAATGGTGGATGGACGAATAAATGAACTTGCAACTAATGTTGTTTCCCAAATGACAGTTCCGCAGTCGCTCGTTGCATTTTGCCCGTGGAATTTATGGAAGTAATTAATGAATTTGAGAATAAAATTATAAAAAGTAATACAAGTGTTCAAATTACATATTAAATTGGTTTTCAAACTATTTTTAAAGCAATATAAGGTTTCAAACAGCAAATTCTATGAATTTTGGAAATAAATCGAAACCTGTTTATAAGGTTTCAAACAGCAAATTCTGTGAATTATGGACAAACAATCGAAACCTGTTATTTTTCAACAATTATTTAAGTAACCCTATGTTTAATAATAAAAAAATTACACTATCAAAATATGCTTCATATTTTGATACAAATTCCTTTATAGATGAGGGATTAAAAATAACTGCAAGGATTTTATCTGGCAATGGAGCAGAGAAATTTTCTACAAGTGGGAATCCATTTGTAGACCAATTTAATATGCTATCACTTTATCGTAAGCCACGAAAATACAATAAAATAGCAAAGGATTGCGAATTACTATGGTCTACCGATAAAGAATTATGCGTAAAGTTTATTTTCTGGCTACGCATAATCACGAGAGTGACTATTTATATGGATAACAGAAAAACAACGGAGTCGCAAAAAGGAGGCGAACTGCGTTGGGAGTCGATTTATCGTCTAATTTGGCTCTACCAAAAGGAAGCAAATATATTTTATCGCAATTTACATTTATTTGTGGCTGTGGGAAGTTGGAAAGATATATTTTTAATGCTTCGTTATGACCTTATTTATAATGGTGTTAGCGATAAAGTGTTAGATACAGATTTTTTATTAGATTTTATTTTGATTGGTTTGCAAGACGACTCACAATCAGAATTAGTAAAGAAATATTTACCGCAAATAAAATCTTATAAAAAATGCAAAACAGTAGAAGCAGAGGCAAATACTATAATTGCTAAGCAGTTAGCTAAAAAAATAGGTTGTTCATACGAGGATTATAGAAAAATAAAATCATCCGGAAAAGCACATACTTGGCAAAAATTAATTTCTAAGAAATTGATGGATAGGATAGATTTTAATACAATACATGGTCGTGCTTTGTATCTACTTATAAAAGGTAAGTTCTTAGATAATCAGGGACTTAGAGAGAAGTATTTAGAATGGGTGAAGAGTCCGGATGTTGATAGTATTAAATTTACAGGTTTTGTTCACGAATTATTTTCAAATCTACCTTCAAATGAAGTAGAATTAGATGAAACAAGAACTATAACTATCAATAAGCAATTTAAAGCATTAGTTGAAAAAGCAGGAGAAACTGAGCAAACAAAACTAATCGTTGTGCGTGATACGTCGGGCTCAATGGAGGGGAGAGCGGTCGGAACAAATATGTCGAGTGGTGATATTGCAAAGGCATTAGCATTGTATTTTAGTGAATTTCTAACTGGCGAATTTTCAGATGCTTGGATTGAATTTGAATCAAAAGCAAAGATGCACAAATGGATTGGAGATACCCCTGTCGCCCGCTGGTATAATGACCATAGCAGTTACATTGGTTCAACAAACTTCCAAAATGTGATTGATTTGTTTTGCAAATTGAAGGCAGATGGTATTCCTGAAACTGATTTTCCTATTGGAATTTTATGTATTAGTGATGGTGAATTTGACCCTGCTGATTTAGGAAAGACAAATGTTGAAACAGCAAGAGAAAAATTAAAGAAAGCAGGATTTTCAGAAGAATATACGAATAATTTCAAAATCATACTTTGGAATATAGCAAACTGGTATTATGGTAAGGCACAACCTAAATTTGAAACGTATGCTGATGTGTCTAATGTATTTTACTTATCGGGCTATTCAGCGAGTATAGTTAGTTTTATAGTGGGAGGTGATGCGCCTTTAACTGGCTACGAATTATTTTTAAGTGCAATGAATCAAGAAATATTAAACCAAATAAAGATAAATGAATCTCTGACAAGTTTCACACCTGCACAACGAAAAATTATTGAAGAAATAATGAGAGAAAGAAGGCAGATGTTTATAAATTTAAGTAAAAAATGAATATAATTAACGAATTTGATGATAGAATTAAATAATAAAATAATATGCAAAAAGAAATTACAACAGAAAAAATTCCAATTAAAATTTGGTTAGACGAGCCAGAAGAGGGCTCGTTAGAACAAGCACGTAATCTGGCAAATCTGCCATTCGCAGTGAGCCATATCTGCTTAATGCCCGATACACATCAGGGTTATGGAATGCCTATTGGTGGTGTGATGGCAACCGATAACGTTATTGTTCCAAATGCTGTGGGTGTGGATATAGGTTGTGGAATGTGTGCATTGAAGACAAATATATTTGCCGAAGAACTTGCACATTCACAACTTACCGATATAATGAGAGGTATCCGTGAATTGATTCCACTTGGATTTGACCATCACAAAGAACGTCAAGACGAAAATCTAATGCCACAGGATTTCAATGTGGATGAAATGGTAATCGTTAAACGACTATATTTGTCGGCTCTCAAGCAACTTGGCACGTTAGGAGGTGGTAATCATTTCATTGAATTGCAACGTTGCAATGATGGTTATTTGTGGGTTATGATACATTCAGGGAGTCGCAATTTTGGTCTGAGAGTAGCAGAACATTACAATAATGTTGCTAAAAAATTAAATGAAATGTATTTTTCGGCTGTAAATCCGAAGGCGGACTTGGCTTTTCTGCCATTCAAAACAGAGGAAGCACGTTTATATTACAAAGAGATGCAGTATTGCACCGAATTTGCATTAGCAAATCGCAAATTGATGATGGAACGTGTTAAAAGCGTTGTTTCCAGTATTTTATCTGGTGTTGAATACGAACCGATGATAAATATTGCGCACAATTATGCTGCTTGGGAAAAACATTTTGACAAAAAAGTTATAGTGCATCGCAAAGGAGCAACATCGGCAAAAGCAGGTGAAATAGGTATTATACCCGGTTCTCAAGGCACAAAATCATATATTGTAGAGGGTTTAGGTAATCAGGAGAGTTTTATGAGTTGCTCACACGGTGCAGGACGTATGATGAGTCGTAAAGCAGCAGTTCGTAATTTGAACTTAGAAGAAGAGAGACGCAAATTAGACGAATTAGGAATTATCCATTCTATACGTGGGAAGTCAGACCTTGAAGAAGCATCATCCGCTTACAAAGATATTGCACAAGTGATGTCTTTTCAGTCCGATTTAGTAAAAATTTTAGTAGAATTAAGTCCTTTGGCAGTGATTAAGGGATAAAAAAATAAATAGGTAGAACAAATGAAATATAATATACGAACACTCATTGCACTTTTGCGACACCATAACAGAACTGATGTCTGGCGAATGCTTGACTATGCTGATGAGCATAATCTACATTTGAGTTCTGCGAAAGAACTATATGAAATTGCAAATATAGCTGAAGATAATAGAATGTTATCCAAAAGCCGCAAATTTAAATTGCCAATTACTGATTTTGAATCTGCAATATATGATGCGGACATTAGTATTGATACCTGTTATAGGCAAGGAATTAAAATTGTATCATACTTTGATGTTGATAATTATCCTCAACAACTTTTGGATTTGGAGCATAAAGGATATAACGATGCTCCGTTAATCCTTTATTATAAAGGAGATATAAGAACTGTTGGCAATGTTGAAGGGATTGCAATCATTGGAACTCGTCATCCGACACCCGAAGGTGAAAAAATGGGAGAATATTTTGGCAGGAAGTTTGCGGAGATGGGATTAAATATCGTAAGTGGTCTTGCTTTGGGCTGTGATGCGGCTGCACACAGAGGTGCATTGTCTGCAAATGGTATTACTACTGCTTTTCTTCCGAATGGTTTGGATATAATACGTCCGAGCCAGAACGCAGATTTAGCAAGCAAAATACTTTCGTCTGGTGGGGCGCTCGTGTCAGAATATCCACCGGGAACGCCTAATACACACGATAATTATGCCGAACGCGATAGATTACAGGCAGGTCTTGCCGATGCAACTCTTTTAATACAATCGGATATAAAAAAAGGTGGCAGTTTCAATGCTATACGCACGAGTTTAGAAAATGGAAAGCCCGTATTTGCTGTTAAATATACTGGCTCATTGCTTGGACATCCAATGGTTGCAGGTAATGAACTGCTTATCAGAGAAGGCAAGGCAAAACCATTGACTCAAGGAGACGAAGAGAATGTGATATTGGAAATAGAGAAAAGTTTGGGAAATCTTTAAGAAAATTCTTTGCACACAATTAAAAATAAAGGAGAAAATGAAATTTGATGAATTAGATAAAAAAATGAGAGTATTTGAAACAAACTCTGACCATTGTGTATTACCGGGGATGCAAATAATTGCACGATTAGATGGTAGAAACTTCACAACTCTAACAAAGAAAAATGAGCAATTTGATGCTCCATTTGATGAAAGATTTCGCGACTTGATGGTAGATACAACAAAATATCTTATGCAAAATACTGGATTTAATGTAATTTATGGTTACACCGAGTCAGACGAAATATCTCTTTTGCTATCTCCCGATACCAAGGAATTTGGCAGAAAAACGCGGAAATTGAACTCTATACTTTCAGGGGAAGCATCCGCCATTTTTACAAAAAATTATGGTGATGTGGGAGTATTTGATTGCAGGATTTCTGAATTACCAACGACTAATAATGTTGTAGATTATTTTCGTTGGCGTAACGAAGATGCTCACAGAAATTCGCTTTCTGGATGGGTATATTGGACTGCACGGAAAAGTGGAATGTCGGTAAGTAAAGCGACTGCATTTATGAAAAATATGCTTGATACAGGCAAAAATGAATATTTATTTCAGAAAGGTATAAATTATAATGAATTGCCATCTTGGCAGAAAAGAGGCATAGGTCTCTATTGGCAAACAGCCGAAAAATATGCGTATAATCAATATGAAAAGAAGCAAGTTAAATCACTTCGCAATATATTATTTGTAAATTATGAATTGCCTATGAAACAAGAGTATTCTGAGTTTTTGGAAGATATATTGCGAAAAAATAGGTATGAGGAGAGAATTAATGCTCAATAAAGATAACCCCAAAGAATTATTAGATTTTTTATTGACTTTATCTTCTGATTACATTTACGATGAACTTGGAAAATTATCCATTGAAACATTAGAAAATTTAGCATGTAGACATTCAATCTATTTGAGAGTGGAAGCAATTCCCAGAGAAAGTAGGATACTAGTCCAGCAGATACTATGCGAAAGAGCTGTAAAACTTAATAAAAATTTTGAATGGAATCAAGAAAATAAAACACGATTCTTGTTGATAAATGATAAATTAACAAGTGTGTTTAAATCTGCTTATGAAGAAGGTTTGTCTGTTGCTAATGAATTAGAAAAAAGAATGCAAAACAACGATATTTTTATTAAAGATTACGAAATTGAAATAATAGTGATGCCATATTTTAAATGTATGTATAAAGATGACTTGGGTGGCATATCCTGTGAGGAATTAGAGATTGCATTTAACTGTGACAATCGATTTGCTTTTTTATTATGTGAACCTGATTATTACCCAATAAATGATGTGATTAATCATTCATCTATTAATCCTTCATCTATAGGGAATGAGTGTGTATCTATATTTCTTGATACGTCATTGAATTGGAATATACAACGCCTTGCTGACGTATTTCCTAATAATTATATTGGGTATGCAATATATTCTTTATTAAACCATAATTGGAGTTTTAAAGATATAATAAATATTGGAAAAATTTGGGCAGATGTAAAAGTAACGCATCAGCATTACACAATTAAAAATATCTGCTAAAGTAGTATTGAACCCATAATCAAAAATAGTTATGAAAAAATTAAATCATAAAGAAATAGTAAAATATTTATTAATCTTTGCATTTTGTATCGTTTGCGGTGCAATTGGTGCGGGGTTAGCAGCCAATTTCTTCTACACAAAAGCGGATGTAAATACCGGAAATGTCGCTTTAACATCTGATAATATAGAGGAAGAATTGCAATCAGAATTTAAGAATTTACAAAAAATTCTAACTGATACGTCTGTGATACATAAGGCAAAGCCATTTTTTCTGACTGATGGCAGAAAAGCATTGTTGGTGGCTTTTTATGATTCTTATAGTGGGAGAAACCAGAGTTATAAGTTGGCAGTAATTATGCCTGATACAAATATAGCATATTGGGTCAGAGGAGAATATCCTCTTTATACCTACGAATGGATTTCAAGCAATCCAGTACTCGATATTGATAGTATTATTATAATGGATTTAGACAATGATGGTGTTTCTGAAGTTATATACGAATGTGGTTCAAGCGGCAATGGCGGTAGTGAATCGCAACACTATATTGCAAATCTTTCATTAGACGTTGAAAGTAACTGCGTTAATGCTCGTATTTTGTATAGCAACTCAGAATTTGATAATGATATATTTACTGCTACGGCTATGTATATTGAAAGAGGTTACTATGAATGTGTGAATAAAGAATTACACTGGGAATTCAAAGATATTAATGGTGATGGCGTATTGGATTTAGTAGAACGAATTCATTATATTACTGAATTCAAAATGAATAATAAAAAAGAAACTTCCAGAAGTTATGAGATAGTTCATAAATATGTATTTTATGAAGATGTAGAATGGAATAATTCAATGTTTATTGAGTGGGAATAGTGAAGAGTATAAATTTGCCTCTACTTTTTTTTGAAAATTCTAATTGCTTAATGTTTTATCTGGTATGGAATTTGATGAAGAAATGGCTCAGAAATAAACTAATTAAAAAATAAAATTAAAGGAAAAAAATGAAATTTGATGAGTATTTAGAAATAGATGAGCAGATGAGAGAAATAGATGCCATTTTTTATAGTAATTATAATCTGTGGGATGAACCACTTATTGTAAAAGATGGGGTCATTTTACAATACATAAGTGGTTTTGAAAATATCTGTTTACCGAAATTATATGAATTTATGGGAAATTATTTATCTGATAATTTAATAGATAATCCTTCATATTACATACAAATTGCAAAAATAGCAAGTATCAATTTCAGTAAGCATATAATCAATTTCGATTATATGATATTGAGATTTTCAGACCACTCGATTGAGAATCAAGATTTAGAATTGGATAACCTAAATAAAATGGTAAATGATGATATTAATACAGATGTGTTCAAGGTCAATGGAATTCTAGCAAATAAAATTCCTAATGGATGGATTGATTATTCAATACGTTCAATTTTAAATAATTGCGATATTGAACAATCCGGCAAAGATATGAATCAATACATTCAAAAGGGGATAAATAATGAGTATACATTTAGCAGTATAGGAGTTGAGATAATAAAAAATGATATACAGAATTATTTTAAATTTCCCGATGAAAATGAACTTGACCTGAGAATTGGACACAAAGCATACGTTTCCTTATTTGCAAAAAATGACTAAATTACTACATCGAACCTAATCACAAATAATTATGAAAATAAAACATCCAGATAATAGAAATGTAGATATACTATTTGCTTCATTTGGAGCAAATAAAATTCGCACAAAAGATATGATAGAGGCAATATTTCCGGATATGATTGAAAAATGTGCATTTTGCCATAAGCCAATAACATCAGAACTCGCTTGGGAATGCAGAGAGAGTCCCGATGGCATTCATCATTCAAAAGATGAATTGGATGAATGCTATTTGTGTGGTCAATTATTTATTCCTGACTTTTATGATGATAGTTGTCCATCAAATCAACATGGAGATGGACATTCTGGAAAGTATTGGTATGTAGATTACTTGGATGCAAAAAAACGGTCATTAGAAGAAAATTTGCTTGATTTGCTTGAATGGTTATTAAAAGAAAATTGGATTGAAATAGATGGTAATTATCATATTGATAACGATAATAAAGTTCATGCTTATGGAAATGTGAAGGTAAAGAAATCCATTTTCAATAAACTACCTATAGAATTTGATTTTGTGCTCGGAGATTTTGATTGTAGCGGTATCGGATTGGAATCGCTTGCTGGAAGTCCGGAAAAAGTTTTTGGTAATTTCTTTTGTCATAGAAACAAACTACGGTCTCTCAAAGAAGGTCCTAATGTAGTATTGCATAGTTATCACTGCAACAGCAATAGGTTAGTATCTTTTGAAGGGATTCCGACCACTATTGGAAATTTGTTATGCCAACATAATAGGTTTTTAGCGTTAGATTTTCTTCCGGAAAAAGTTTATGGTAATTTTGTGGTTTATGATAATCCGATAGCCAATAGAGCCATTTTCACAAAGAAAATCATAAAAAAACATTGCAAAGTATTCGGTAAAATAATAATCAAATAATTATGAAAATATTAAATAAAAACGAAATTAGAAAAAATTTATTAATCATTGCTTGCCTTTTCTGTATTTTTATAGTTGTGGGTTTAGTTTTACATTTCTGCGAACCAAATGTGGTATTAAATACCGGCAATGCCGCTGTTAATGATACGATTATAACGGAAAAAGAATATAGAATAAATTTTGAATTTATTCCACGAATGTATTATGATGACCGCCCCGATAAAGAAAAATTTTATACAACAAAAAAATCTGTTACGTTGGGTTGTGGTGAAAAATTTAAGATTGGCAAGGAGCAATATAATGAATTAGTGGATAAATTTTCATTTATTTTTAGAGATGACATATTGCATCCGGATTCGGTAGTGGGAGATTTTTGGAAATGGAATTATTTATTTGATAAAGATTATGATAGAAGGGCGTTTTTTCATTCTTATGATACTCTGTTCCGAAACATACCGGGCGGTTTTGGGTTTAGATATCCAAATGATTGTATTTTGTGTCTATACATTGCTGTTTGTGCTGAAAAGAATGGGTGTGCGAAGCAAAGCAAAGTATTGAATAAATTAAGAGATATTTTATCTTATCATTGTAATATGCAATGGCATTCTAGTATGGGGTTGGGAACTGCCGGGGTAATGGTAGAATTGAGTCAAACTGCAGAAATTGAATATTTTATAAGTCAATATAGGGATAAAACAATGACAGATGAAGAATTTCAATTTAGAAAATACTGCCTCATTAGTTACTACTTTGATGTATTTCCTTTGTTGCATTGGTGGTATCATCCCCTAAAGGATATTGAGGATGAGGAGGAATATAATGATTGGTATGATCGTTATGAAGGAAACTATAAAAGATACACAGAATTTTATAGTGATTTTCAGAAAAAATTAGAGAAGTTAATTTCAGAGCCACTTTATTTATATTATGTCGAGCAATACTTAGATTATAAGGATGATTTTTATTGGATTATGGAGGAATTGCGTAGTTATACTTCTGGGTGGGATGGTTTTTATGGTAGGTTATGGTATTTCTTACAATTTTTAACGTAATTAGTTTAAAAACAAGAAACTCTTAGAGAAAAAGCATAAAGTGTTGCGTCAATATGTATTTTCGGGTAAAGAGTTTATATAATGGAAATAGAAAATATGGGCGAATGTAGAGGTAGCGCATCAATATTTTGAAAAATAACTTAATAATATAAATTATGAAAAATTTTGCAGCCATTGATTTTGAAACCGCAAATTACGCTAGTTGTAGCGTTTGTAGCGTAGGTATAGTAATTGTGGAGGACGGACAAATAGCGGATAGTATTTATCACCTGATTCGCCCATACCCCAATTATTATATTCCGCAATTCATTTATATTCACGGAATTACCTATTCCGATACGATGAACGCAAAGAAATTTCCTAATGTTTGGGCAGAAATTGCTCCAAAGATTGTAGGATTGCCTTTGGTGGCACATAATAGTTCTTTTGATGAGGGCTGTTTACGAGCGGTGCATTCTTTTTATAAAATGGATTATCCGGATTATAAATTCTATTGCACTTACCGAGCATCGCGAAAAATATACGGGAAAACTCTACCCAATTATCAACTGCATACAGTGGCGGCACATTGCGGCTATGATTTAACTAACCATCACAATGCTTTAGCAGATGCGGAAGCGTGTGCACACATTGCGATGCAAATAATAGAAGACGTGTAGTGTTATAGTCCTAACTTATCAATAAACATATTTAATTATAGGGAAAATATATAATGTCAAAACAATTCTTATTACACCTAAATTATGGCAATGCCAGCAGTGCCCTCAGTCGCTTTATAGATTCGTTGGAAGGTAGAGAGCCACGCATTGCTTGGTATCCATCCGCTGGCTGGGACTTTAGAGATTTATTATATTTATCACCACAATACGCTAAATATAATCCGGCAAGCCAAGCAGAACCTGCTCCTCCTGATTTGTTTCTTCATACTGATTATTTCCCTTGGGGTGGTCCAGATTTTTTGGATACAAGAACGCTTTACGAAGGTTACAATACTGTTGTTATAGCAGAAAGTATTGAGATGCTACAATATCTATCTCTTCCTTTACATTGTGGAATCGTTAATTTCCCTCGTGGTAGTATTGCAACTAACAAAGTCGTTTTTATGAATGTAAAAGTTGGAAGCAATAAACTTGGCGAGATAAGTTATCCTATTTTGTATGCTTTTTGCGAGAATGAGTCATTTTGTGCAGAGGTAATGTTGCCAAACGAAACTCATATTTCTCACGTCATTCATAACCGCTACGGAGGTGGTCTTGGAGGTGGTGGCAAATCAAGAGGTGGTTGGATATTGAATGTTCTCAAAAAACTATATTGTGAGTTATTTATTTCTGATGGACGGCACAATGAAATAGAAGGTGGAGACATAAGCGCTATGAAACGATATCCAATACTTGCATCAAAAGATGCACCAACTTTAACCTCTATTAGAAGTATATCATCTAAATTATGGTCAGATTATAGTAAAACAATTGATTGGAATCTGGTTTCATAGCAATTTTTTGCATTCATCAAAAAATTCGAATTTACTACCTCCCGGCTCTCCTTCGTAATCCTTGAGGTAGGTCTTAGCGAATAGTGCGGTATATTGGTTTTTCTACATAATATTTGTCTATTTTTAATTGTATTTCTTTCTTAAACGATGATAGGTATTCTATAATATTTTCATCTGCCGCTTTTTTATTGTTTGTTATTATAATTTTCATTGATTTATAATCTTCATGATAATCTGCTAATTCAACGTCCAAAATCTGCTCTACTGCTTTGTAATATATTGCATCTAATCTTTTAAGTTCTTCACTTACAACATATTCAATAAATTCAAAGTATTGTTCTGCACCTTTATTATTAATAACTTCTTTTAGTATTTTCAGAGAGTTATTTAATAATGCGGTTACTTCATCTTTGTAATATTCAAAAAATGTGGTGTCTATATCCTCATCTATTATAACTAGTTCTTTCTTTTGCGTCTTGTGATATAATGTAGTTTCAAGCCAATTAGCGATTTGTAATTCTGTTTGGCTATCACGAATAAATGTTATGGTATCTTCTTCAAGTGCCTCATAGCGGCGGTAGTAATCCCACCAAAAAGTTTTAAGAATGTTCCCACCATTATGCAGATAAAGATAATCTTTCTCATCTGTATCTAATAATTCATTCTCAAGTTTTAGTTTAAGTAATTCTGTGAATTCAAAAGATTCCGAATGTTCTTGCTTTTCTATTGCGGCGTTCAATGCAATGTGTATATATTCATTTTCTGTCGTATTTCTTTCTTTTTTCAGAAGTTGAACTTCTTTATGGAATAGTTTTCCATAATAACTATTTCTGGTATTCTTATTCATTTTCTTATCTATTAATTGCAGGTCTAATGGGTCTATATTTTCCATATTATACAAAAAGAATGCTATAAGCAGTTCATTTGTTGCAGAGTGCTCTACAAATTCTCGCCAGAACTGCGACAGTTTAGCAATAGAATCTTTATCTGCTGCATCTACACGAGTTATAGCATTCTTAAAATCATCATATTTTTGATAGAATGGGTCATTATAGTATTTTCCTGATATTTTATATAATTGGGGACCAAGATGCGTATTATTTATCGCCGAACCTCCTATTATGTAATTCCCTTCTGTGATGAGGAATATCGGGTCTTCCATTTCTATATACATCGGCATTTTGTTATATTGTATAGTGCTTACTCCAGTATCATCCTCTTTCCATATTCCTAATTGTAAGCTCTCGGATATATATTCTATACTATAGCACTGGCTATGCGAATGTTTACCTTTATAAACAAATGCGTTATGCTCTTTGATGGCTATAATAAATGATGCTTCGTCGGGAATTGAGAATTCATCTTTAACATCAATTGAATGGAATAATAATGTATCCCCCGGAAGCAAACCATTGATGTAGCCAGTAATTGTAAATTGTATCTGCTTTGTATTTGATGGCTTTGCTTTTCGTGTCTTTGTTTTAGTATATGTGGCTTGTGTATTATCAGTTTCGAGGTTTGGTTTTATTGCTCCCCGCATTGAAGATACAGAGACGCCTGCTAATGCACTCGTTGCTCCAATTAATGCAATAGCAACGAGTGCAATTAAAATTTTTTTAAGATTAATCATTAATTCCTGCCAGTTTTACGTCTTGGCGGACAATAATATAATTGATAATGCACTAAATTGTTTGTATATTTATTCTTGTTTGTTAAGAGCATCAATACTTCTTTGTATAAACGTTTATTGGACTTTTCCATTGATATTTACATACAAATTGCCACATTCTTCTTTCTAGTACCTACACGCATACTTACCGCTCTCGGTGAGGTAAGTCATATTGCACACTATCATACGGTCCGCTTATCTCTCCATTGATATTTACATACCAACCGCCATATTCCTCTTTCACTTTCAAGTACTGATACGCATAGTTACCGCTCTCAGTGAGGAGTAAATCAGATACATAATCATACGGTCCGCTTATCTCTCCATTGATACTTACATAAGCATTGTTGTATAATTCCTCTTTCTCTTTGTAACTATACGCATGGTTGCCACTCTCAGTGAGGAGTAAATCAGATACATAATAATACGGTCCGCTTATCTTTCCATTGATATTTACATAGTAACTGACACCTTTCTCTTTCTGATAAATATATGCATAGTTACCACTCTCGGTGTGGTGTAAAAAAAACGATACGGAATGATAGCCGGTGTTACAGCCCGTTGCTCCAATTACCGCGATAACAACAATCGCTAAGAAATACTTAATTGATTTCATTGTGGATTTCTCCTATATTTGTTTAAAAATTATTATCTCATTTATTTATTCTAAGTCAAAAAATCTGCCGTCATCACTCATTCCCAGCGGATTCTTTGTTCTCTCTAACCAGTCAGATGATTGCAATTCTGGCAAAGGTTCAGCATTTACATTCTTATCAAAACTATTTCTTACGCTCTCTATAATATCTTTTTCAAGAGTTGTAATCATCATTTTAAATATCTTGGCGGCTACTTTGGGAAATTCCAAAAGAAGAATTTGGGTATTATCTCCAATTTTATAAATATCCAGGACTTTGAAAAAAGCGCCCGGTCTCAAAACCGCAAGACCAAAATTTCCATCATCGGGAGTAAATTCAAATATAGATAAATCTTTTGCATTTGACGTTGCAATTACATAGCGCAAATTGCCAGTAAGACCACCTTCCTTGTGAGTCATATCCGTAATCCCTCTTTCTGTAATAATTTGCATTACTTGGTAGTTAGAAATTAATTCCGTAGGCAGTTTGGTATCCCTGTAGAATAGTTTTAATCCGACAAATGCCTTATCAAATACATTATCTAACATTGAACCAACAGCACTTACTCCCTTTATTTTTTCTATGTGTTTCTGCGCTTGCGTAGCAATTCCATTATCTATTGCATTTGATGCTAATACCTTTTCAAAAAGTTTTAACGCCTCGTCATTCCTTCCTAATGCTTCGCAAGCAATACCTTTCTGTAGCCAAGCACCTACATAATCTGGCTCAATGGATAATATCTTGTCGTAGCATTCAATCGCCTGGATAAATCTCCCTGCACCGTGATGAATAATACCAGCGTAATACCAAGCACAAGCAGCGATGCTATCGGAGTCGAGCGTTGTCACTTTGTAAAAGCACACGAGTGCCTCTTCGTATTGTTTTGCCGCAAAAGCAATAACACCTTTTTGCAGCCAAGCATCAGTATAATTTGGATTAATTGCAATTGCTTTATCCAAGTATTCTAAACCTTCTTTGTTTTTTCCGGTTTCAAATGAATCGGCGGCTTTGTCGAAATAACTTTTCGCAGTGG